>LSCG01000016.1 GCA_001577055.1 Fidelibacterota bacterium TCS56 | reverse complement strand
CCTTAAATATTCTTTTCTTAATATTAAATTTTCATCATTTCTATGGGCTTGGGCATTTCACCTAACGTCCCGTTAAACACAATATTGCGTATATCCGGCCTTTGGATTTGTGTGTAGTTGCGCATTAACCAGTATTTCCCGCCTATTCAGTAATCCATCAGAATCGTCAGTACAATTATTCGGTGCTACCTAAAACGATTTTACGCAATAACTTATTAGTTTTAAAGGGAAAAATCTGCAAGGGTTTTGTGTGAAAAAAGGCTATTTCCGTGCAGATAATTTACAATAAATGTACCGTATATCATACTATATCAATTAGTTAGGAGTATTTGAGGAAGGCCTAATTAACCATGATTAAAGTTTTCATTGTTGACGATCATGCCCTGATCCGGGAAGGAATCAAACGACATGAAAGTCGTGGGCGAAACCGGTGAGGGCGATGAATTGATGCGCATAATCGGTGACCAGGACCAGCCAATCGATATCCTGCCGCCGGATTCATGAAAAAGGAAAGCACTCCCGATGAACTAACCGATGCGATTCGAAAAATACATGCCGGCGGGAAATATGTCAGCTCCAACCTGGCCGAACGGCTGTTAGACATCGTCCAGAACAATACGGGCGCCAGTATCCACGGGCAATTATCTGACCGTGAGTATCAGGTGCTGATAATGATCGCCCAGGGGAAGACCGTCTCGGAAATCGCCGCTGATCCGGCGCTGAGTGTCAAGACCAATTTTCGCTCACGGATTATGAAAAAGATGGGTATTAGTACCAATGCCCAATTGATGCATTACACCGTCGGGTGTTACCACATAGAAATAAACACCATAGGTGGCATTATAGAGTAAAATTATTAATTCAGGACTTTTAGTTATCATCTCCTAAAGAGAGTGCCTGAATTATTGATTGACCTCCGTTTGAACATATAATCCCGGATCATCAGCCATGCCACTATTAGATACTAATTCATCCCGTGCATACGGAATCCGTTCTACATGTTCTGTTGCTGTAGTAGTATTTAACGGAAAAGGCGGAATTAGCTCCGTTTCACCATCTCCGCGGAGGCGCCTATGATCGTTGAAGGGCATGTAAGTTCCAAATCCAGACACATATCTTTCTTCAATAATTTCACGGAGCAAGGCCGTTTCAGCAGATACGTTATCAGGATTTTCCATACCACCAGAGTCGAAGTCAGTATCAACATAGGCTTCATATAAGATGTTTGCCGATTCATTAAAAGTATCATTCAACCGGCCACCGCTTGCTAACCAGGCACGATAATCGTTCAAATGACTTAGCCCACTTGAAAAACCAGAAGTCCGTGCTGCTGCCTCTGCCTTGATCAGTTGGTTTTCAAAATAGGTTACCATAGGCATCGGTTCAAACCGTTCAATAACTCCCAAATTACCTTCACCTGATGTCTCATCAATCTTATAGTAATTATGCCGAGCAGTTTCGTTGGTTTTGGCATTGCCTCTATAGTTAGCGGTGGTATCATTCAAAATATCTAGCAAATAACTGCCATTATTGCCAAGATCACCTGTTCTTGAGCCGGATAAAATTGCATTAAAGAGATTCTTATCGCCGTCTATTACAGCGGCATCTCCGCGAGGAATAAAGTTCATATCATCCGCCGAAGACGAAATACCCATATTTGCAGCGGTTAATGCACCAGCGTAATCACTTTGGATCAACGCATAACGGGCTTTTAGCGTGTATGCGGCAGCTATCCATTGATCCTTATCACCGCCATAATAGATATCGTAATCATCAGAACGACTTGTAGCGCTTTCTAGATCAGAAATAGCTTCGTCTAAAAGTGATGTCAAATCAGTTAAGACGGCTACCTGAGAATCAAACTTTGGATCATCCACTTCTGATATCGCTTCTGAGTAAGGTATGTCTCCCATTATAATGGCCAGAGTACCAACAGCATGGGCCTCAAGCACCTTTGAAATTCCTACCATCAGTTTATCATCAGGTGCAGTTTCACGTATATGTCGTGCGTTTGTCATAACACCCGTATAGCAACCGTTCCACTCATCATTGGATTCTGCTGTAGAAAGTGAATATCCATAAATGGTTGAATAGAGTGATGTATAGCCTACGAGCTGTCCGGAATACATACCAGTGATCCTGTTGAGATGACTATTTTGGATCATAATATTCGCAAGCTGTGCACCATTTAAGAACAAATTCGGAGCAGGATCATCTAAAGTTATCTCATTGGGGTTATCGTTTAAACCAGTCGGGATTTCACAAGAAACAAACATCAACATCGACCCAGTCAGGATCAAGTTAAAAAAGTTCCTCATCTGTCTATGAATTATTCTTGAATTATTCATCATTTGATCCTCCTTTAATAATCAACCGAAATAGTGAACAAATAGGACTTTGTACTTGGATTAGTAAAATAGTCTAATCCAAACCCATTAGTTACACCACACTGGTTGACAGATGGGTCAATACCGACCAGCTCTTTATAATTTGCCCACAGATTTCGACCTGTCCATCTGAACGTTATTGCACTCAGTTTTGTTGTTTGCCTAAATGATGGTGAACTGAATGTATAAGAGAACGAAAGTTCTCTTAAGCGGGTATACGTGGCATCCTTAATCAAAAAGTTATAGGCCTGGTTATCACCAAAGCCACCACCAATACCATGTCGATACCAAGATTCATCGAGCAGCACATCACCGCCGCCAAAATCATGAATGTTGCCACGAACAAACGTCCCGGCAGTGAGAGTGTCACCGGCAAAGTTTACCATATCCTCTGTAAGTGTAATGGCGCCGGCTGTTTCTTCTGTTGTGCCAAAGCGATTTAACACCCATTGCGTACGTGGTGAATAATCTCCGCCCTGTGAATGTTCCAATAAAACATTCATATTGAAATTCTTCCAGCGTGCATTTAGTCCTAGGGTACCGGTCCAGTCTGGGTTCGGATCACCAAGTACAATAGGCAGCAAAGTAATTTGAGGGAAACCATTTTCATCCAAAATTAGTTTACCGTCTACTGTACCATCTTCGGTTTGTGACCCCGTACCATAAAGCACTCCCAATGGATGACCAACAGCCGCAACATTGGTTACGGATTGAGTACCTAAAAAGATAATATCAGTACCAGCCAAGTCTGTAACCTCATTTTTATTCGTAGCCCAGTTAAAATACAGATCTAGAGCTCTATCAGCTTCGTTCATAACCCGGTATGAACCATCAAGTTCAAACCCTGTATTCTCCATAGAGGCTGCATTCATATACTGTGTATCGTAGCCAGTTGATGGAGATTGTGATACGTCGATCAGCATATCTTCAACCAGATTCGAATAGCTTGTAAGACTCAGTGCTAATCGGTTATCAAAAAGACGCAGATCTATGCCAAATTCAATTTCTGTTTTCAGTTCCGGTTTCAAATCAGGGTTACCTTTATCATCATCCACCCGATAACCACCGCCAAACGATGATACATCAATAGGATCACTGTATGAGCTGTAGGTGAACCCAGACTCAGCCAGCGTCTGGAAACGATGGGCTTCTGGCCGTACACCAACTTGACCCAAGGCAAATCGTAATTTTCCAAAGCTGAGCGTTCCGTTTTCGCTATTATTGAACTGGTATGCCATATCCATGGCAGGATAAAAGTATGGATCACTAATTGTGGAGTGTTCCTCGTTTACTCCTGAAAGATTAACAAACAAATTATCCATTGCTGATATTGACAAGAGTCCATAAGTGCGGCCAGTGCGAATAAACATTCTACTGTTATCAACTGTTGAAGCTTCCGCAGAGGTGTTAACATCAGCCGTTTGTTTGTCAGTGCTTACCAGAAAACTAGAGATATTAAAACTCGTTCTATGATATTCGCGATCCCACCAGTTATATCCAGCGGTTATACTCATAGAAATCGCTCCCAAATTCAAATTCCTTCGGGCGATAAAATCATAGTTAACTTCGCGGTTTGTCAGAGCGTCCTCCGCAAACACACCAGGGCTTCTTGAGCTGGTAGATCCTACGGGGAAAAACCAGGATCTATCATCACCCCATGCATCAATACCTGCCCTGATAACAAGGCTTGTCATCTGGTCGGGGGTAATGGTCATTTCATTTGTCATAATAAATCGGTCAACTTTTGTATCGGCTGCCTGCTCATAGATCGTCCACAAAGGGTTATTATAAATTGGATGCGTCGCTTGAGCCAAGTACTTACGATAGGCGCGCTGACGGTCATCATACTCTGTTTCTCCATCCACATAGGTACCCATGTAATGTGTAATATCAAAATCAGGTGCGTTTCTTAACAATCCAAGCATCAACCCGGTTACGTTAGAACTTTGCTGAATACGGTTTGAATTTGTGAACGTATAGGAAGCTTTGGATTCCATAGAAATCATGTCGGATAATCTAAATTTGGTATTTAACCTGAAATTATCTCGGTCATACCATGAGTTACGGATAATTCCATCCTGACGGAGACGGCTGTAGCTAAACAAAAATGTTTTTGATTCGTCACCTCCGGTGACCTGGAAATCATCCTGTACATATGTCCCTGTCTGAAATACCTGGTCCCAGTTAGAGTTAACATAAGTATCTTTTGAATTTTTTGTTATAATGGGATACTGTATAAATGTCCCATCATCAGAAATGAAATACTCCCCTGAAGATTCATCAACTTCATCAGCGCCACCGGCACGATCAGGAATATAATCGCCCCAGGACTCAGAGCTAGAATTATCGTATTCCCCATTCTGACCCTGTCCCCAAGTGTCTTGCATGGGAATACGTTCATGAATTTCATCAAAGGACATGGTCCTTTTATAATTCATTTTTATTTTTCCGGCTTCACCATCTTTGGTTGTGATCATAACCACACCGTTTGCGGCTCTTGAACCCCATAAGGCTGCCGCAGAAGCACCTTTAAGTATTTCGACCGATTCTATATCATTCGCATTCAAGTCATTCAAACGGGACTGCTGAACAGTGCCTGCATCAGAGCCACCAGAAATTTCATTACCACCGCCATAAACCGTAGAATTGTTCAATGGCATTCCATCTATAACTATTAAGGGTTGAAAGGAGCCAGAAATGGTGTTGGCACCACGAATCCTTATGGTTGTGGATGCCCCTGGGTCACCGGCCACTGCATTGACTCTTACATTGGAGGCTTTTGCCGACAACGAATTACCAATTAAAGATTCGCCGGATCGAGTCATTTTCTCCGCTGACACAGAAACGCTAGAGGCACCCAGCTCATCACGATTGGCCGTAAAGCCCAAAGCGGTTACGCTGACAGCCTTCATTCCAATGGCATATAATGCTAAAGAAAAATTGTGGGTAACAGAACCTCTGACAGGTACATCCACTGACGCAGAGGAACTCTTATAGCCAATATAACTGGCAGTAAGAAAAATAGTAGTCCCCTCTACCGTTCCCGGTGGAATATTTATCTCATAAAATCCATCCACTCCAGTTGCGCTACCGTAAGATGTACCATCAACAATAATATTTGCACCAGCTAATGGATTCCCTGATTTGTCTGAAACAGTACCTTCAATTGAAGACTGCGATAGAACGAAGTTGTTAAAAACACATGCCAAAATGAAATAATAGTATCTTTTTCTCATTTGATAGCTCCTAACCCATTAAATAAAGTCCTTCACCTAGATAAATTTATTTGGATACCAATTTAACATGCAACAAAAATCTCTAGTGCTTTGTCATAGCGGCCAAAAACCGGGCCCAGTCTTGCTTGGTCCGTTGTTTACGCACCTGGATAACCGTGTCCCTTTTAAGGGTTCACCGGCCATGAATATGGAACAGACCCCACAACGGCGATATTCATAATCGTAGCGACCTGCACGGCCGGCTTTGACCGGTAAAGGTGTGCGGGTTTCCTGTATTAATTGCCGGGGAGACTCGTCCATACAGACTACGGGTCTTAAGGGATTATAGGGCCGTTTGTAGACATCCAAAACGGCTTCCATTTGGGCCACAAAATTGCTGTTCTCATCCGGGGGGATTACCCAGCCTTGTTGGCGCCATGGTTTAATTTCGTTTTTTTTAACACCCGGCGAACGGTTTCATGGGAAATATGATCGACATAGTTTAATTCCACCGCTCTATCCGCTAACAGTCGCAGCGACCAGCGGGCATATCCCCGGGGTGGTTTACTGCAGCTTAAGGCAATTAAATGGGCTTCCACCTCTCCGTCGGCTACCCGCTTGTATACCCGTTGGCCGCGGGTTCCATTCAACGCCACATCCAATCCTTGTTCCACAAAAACTTTTTTCACCCGGTCGATTTTCCGCATGCTAATCTGGAGGACAGTTGCCATTTCTTCATTGAGCGTACGCTTGGTTTGGAACCGGCCTTTATCACAGTTTAAAAGAATCAAGGCATTCAGAACTTTTTGCGACCGGTGCTTCCCTTTGCGTACAATATCCTGAAGCTCTTCACGCTCGGTTTTGGTAAGTGTTACTGTATATCTCTTCATGATTGCTCCTTTGTATGTGGTGGAGCAATTTAAGCATAATTATGCGACTAAACATAATTGACATGACACCAGGACTTAATCTCTAATAGTCGATCCTCGATTAGCTGATAGAGTAAAGGGTGGTATTGGCGTTACCACCCTTTTTTTATTGTCATTTCTCAATCACTCGCCCTAAAGTTCGCTGTGGATCAAACGCCTAAATCCGGCAACAACCGTTCAGCAGACAATCCGGCGCACATTCGTTTCCTGTCACCCGATTTGCGCCAGCGGATACTTGAGGAAGCCTTCATTTGTCTGGCGGAATTCGGCGTTGAGGTAGGGGACAACCAGGCCTCCGCGCTGCTGCTGGATAACGGAGCCAAACTCAAAGCGGATGAAAAACGATTGCTGATCCCCGCCGATATGGCCCAGGCAGCGTTAAAGCGCGTACCGGCTGAGTTTTCCCTGTATGATTCCAATTACCGGCAGACGCATCATTTCGTAAAAGGGCAAACTCATTTCGAGCCAGGATCATCGGCTTTAAAAATCATTGATTCCATCAGCGGTCAAATGCGTTCGCCCAATACCGCCGATTATATTTACTACGTCCGGTTGGTGGAGCAACTGAAATATATCGACGGACAGAGTACGGCCTTCATTCCCGATGATGTGGCCGTTGAGATTTCCGACAGCTATCGTTTATATCTCAGTTTGAAATTCGGTACCAAGCCGGTAATAACCGGTACTTTCGGCGCTGAATCGTTGGCGATCATGCACGATTTGCAGACGATTATTCGCCGGGATTCGGCCGATCTGCGGCGATATCCGTTGACGGTTTTTACCGTCTGCCCGGTGGCTCCGCTGAAATTGAGCGCGCCGGTTGCCAGTACTATTATCGATTGTGCCCGTCACGGTATTCCCATGGAAATCGTCCCCATGCCCATGACTGGTTTTATTTCCCCGGTGACAATTACCGGCACCCTGGCTCAAATGGCGGCGGAAATCATCAGTGGCATTGTGTTGGTGCAACTGGTTAATCCCGGTAATCCCGTTCTGTGGGGCGGGTCGCCGACGGCCTTCGATATTCGCCATCAGACTACGCCCATGGGCGCCATGGAAACCATGCTGCTGGACTGCGGCAATAATGAAATCGGCCAATCACAGGCAATTCCCACCCAGGCCTATATCGCCCTCAGCGATGCCAAGCAACTCGATACCCAGGCCGGGCTGGAAACCGGGATGGGAGCAGTGCTGGCCACCATGAGCGGAATCAACAGTATCTCCGGACCGGGGATGCTGGAATTCGAAAACAGTTTCAGCCTGGAAAAACTGCTGGTGGATAATGAAATCGCCGGGATGTGTCGGCGGTTGCAGTCCGGTGTGACCGACTATGGAAATATTGCCGTACAACCGCTGCTGGACGAAATGGAGCGCGATCAACATTTGATTATATCCGATCACACCTTGAAATACTTGAACCAGGAACATCAATTTCCGGGGGCGGTTATCGACCGGAGCCCCACTTCCAAATGGGAAGCGGAAGACAGGCAATCGCTGCCGGCCCGTGCCCGTGCGCTGGTAGAGGAAATCATAACTGGCGATGAAGGTCCGTCGCTGTCTAGGGAGAAACAGCAGGAGCTGGATCGGCGAATGGCGTCTGAAGCGCAAAAATTTGATTGCAGGCTGCCGCCGCAATGAGTACCATCCTTGAGATTGATCCCCGGCTAATCCGGCCCGGTTTTGAGCAGGTTCTGGCCGAGCAGGGCGTGGCCGAGATCAACCACTTGTCAGCGCCGGCCCGGGATGCGTTGGAACAGGCCTTTCATGATTATGACCGACAGGTGCAGGCCCGGGCCATTACTGATCGGGTTACCCGGCGCCGATTTAGCACCATTTTTAAAAACGCAGCCAACGATCCTCAGGCGCCCCTGCAGGATATTTTTCCCGGTGGGGAGGAACTGCTGGTTTTCGTGCTGACTCTCGGCAGTGATCTCAGCGCTGCCATTGAATCAACCCTGACCAGTGATATTGCCCACGGCTATCTGCTGGATGCTGTGGCTTCCTGTGCCGCCGATAATGCCGTCGGTTATTTAGAACAGCAGGAATATAATGATAACCGGGTCAGCCTGGCCTATAGTCCTGGATATTGTGGCTGGCATATAACCGGGCAGCGGGCCCTGTTTGCCTGGCTGAAGCCGGAGCAAATCGGTGTGATAATTAATGAGGAATGCCTGATGCAACCATTGAAATCTGTTTCCGGCGTGGTGGTTACAGGGGCGCCCGCAATACATCATTTTCATCCCGGCTTCACCTTCTGTCGTGAATGCCGCACCAAATCCTGTTTGCCACGCTTACGTGGACTTAAAAATACTTAGCGGAAAGACTTATGAATAGCTTCCTGGAAGCCTTGAATGAAAAATCAATTCTGGTCAGTGATGGTGCTATGGGGACCATGCTGATGGCCGCCGGAATGCAATCGGGTGACTGCCCCGAAGCGCTGAACCTGAGCCGGCCGGAATTGATTCGTTCCATTGCCCGTGATTATGCCCGGGCCGGCGCCGATCTGGTGGAAACCAATAGTTTTGGCGGATCACCGGCCAAATTGGCCATTTACGGTCAGGATGATAAAACCGAGCAACTGAATCGTCTGGCAGCCGAGTTGGCCCGGGCGGCGGTGGGGGAGGAAATCCTGGTGGCCGGTTCCTGCGGACCCACCGGACTGCTGCTGGAGCCCTGCGGTCCGGCCCGGCCGACTGAAATCCAGGCCGGGTTCCAGCGCCAGATCCAAGGTCTGATTGATGGGGATGTCGATGTTATTTTTATCGAAACCATGACCGATCCGAATGAATTGCAGTTGGCGATCGACGCCTGCCGGGAAGTTGATCCCGGGATGCCAATTGTCGCCAGCATGACCTTCGATGCGACCCCCAATGGCTTTTTTACTATGATGGGGACGGCAATTTCAGAAGCAGTAACTGCCATCGAAGCGGCCCAGGTGGATATGATCGGCTCCAATTGCGGTCATGGCCTGGAGAATATGATCGCCATCGCCACCGAAATATCGTCCCTGACAGACCTGCCATTGATGATTCAATCCAATGCCGGTTTACCGGTAGAAAAAGACGGGGGACTGGAATATGGCGAATCACCACAGTTTTTTGCGGCGAATATTGATCGTCTGATGAAAGCGAAGGTTAAAATTCTTGGCGGTTGTTGTGGTACCACTCCTGATCATATTAGGGCGATTCGAAAGCATATTGATTCTGAGGTAAATCATGATTAAAAAATTATTATTGATAGTATTATCAATTACGTTCATGACCCTGGCCGGGTGCCGGAATGACTGGGAATGGTTGGCCAGTCAGCCGAAACCATGGCGCCTGGCTGAGGATAAGGCTTCGGAAATCCTGGCCGAGTTCCAGCAGCGTTTCCCCGATTTTGAGAAACGGCTGAAGGCCATCGCTTTGTGGCGCGTGGGTACTCCTTACGAGATTTTCAAGCTGGGAGAGGAGATCGAACCCGATCCCGATCCTATAATCCGGCTGGATGTTTCCGATTGTACCGGTCATGTGCTCACATCACTGGCCCTGGCCCAAAGTGCCAATTGGGCTGAAGCGCGCGCCAATATGATCGAAATCCACTATAAAGCGGACCGGGACGGTCATAAAAAACCCACTTATCGTTCCCGCTGGCATTACACCGCCGATCGCGTAACGGCCAATCCCTATACGGTCAGTTTTGTGGAGGACTTACTGCCCGATAATCGGTTGGCGACAGCCGAGATTATTTTGAATATAAAAGAGGATGGAGAAGAGTTTCTGGATTTGGACTGGCAGCGGCCCATCAAGTTAAAATATATCCCCAGTGATCAAATCAACCGGGAACTTCTGGCGCAATTACCGGAGGTTTGTGTCGTCTCATTCGTCCGTGAGCAATATTACATGCTGGGGATTATCTTCGCCCACGAGGGGATGATTATTGACGGGAAATCACTGGTGCATGCTTCCCAGTCGGCCGGGGAAACGGTGATTCTCGATTTTATCGATTATTATTTTCCGCCGGAGGGACCGCTGTTTGATGGCATTGTCGTCAGCCGCTTTGTCCCGTTGAAATAGTTTCCGGTATCAGGCAACGGCTTGTTTTGCCAGCTCGACTCCATCGGCGGCGCTGGCGGCCCACAGGTCGGCATTTATCTTAGCGGCGAATTTTTGGGAAGTGGGTGCGCCCCCGATAATGATTGTGGCAGTTACGTCGCTGGCTCGTAATTGGCGGATACAGCTCTCCATGTTCAGCATTGTGGTGGTCAGCAGAGCCGACATTCCGATCAGGTCGGGTTTCTCTGCCCGGGCCGCCTGCAGGAATTTTTCCGCCGGTACGTTTACGCCCAAGTCGATAATTTCAAATCCGGCCCCTTTAAACAATATATTAACCAGTGTTTTACCGATATCGTGTAAATCCCCCTGAACGGTACCGATTAACAATTTCCCCACCGGTTTAATCCCATCAGCCGCCAGACGCGGTTCCAGTAAGGCGATTCCCGCATTCATGGCGCGGGCGGCGATCAGTACATTGGGGATAAAAATCTCACCGGCCTTAAATCTGCGACCGATGACGTTCATCCCGGCGATTAATCCTTCGTTGAGAATCGTGGCAGCGGGAATTTGGCCGGTGATGGCCTGCTCAATTGCTGCGGTCACCGCCTGGCTGTCACCGGCCTCCAGTTTTTGTGCTATCTCCGTAAGTTCGTTCATGATATTTCCAGTGTGGATTCAGGATTAATTAAGGGTTTGAAAGTTAATATTTAGTTGAAATAGTACACAGTAATCTTTGGCATTTATCCTGTTTGCGGTTATTTTTACGCCATGATAATGTGCTGGGATAGTTGTCTAGACGACTATAGTTGTTTCCGGTTCAAGCGGTTTCTGCAGGGAGGTAAATACCAGATGAGCGCCGGCAGTGAGGCCTGACAAGGAACAATTAATTCACACGCTATGGGGTGGTAAAGGTACGCATATTCCACTGATGGAGCTGGGAATCCATCCGAAAATTAAGGCTCAGTATTTGGGGCGGCCGGTTAACACTTTGGCCGACGACGTGGATTTCTGGCATTCGGCCGGTTATGATTATATCAAACTGCAACCGCGGGCCGATTTTCGGGTTCCTTTGCACAACAGCGATGAAAGCGTGACCAGCGAAGTGTCCTGGGCAGCGGAAGGTAAGGGGACTATCAGCAACCGGGATGATTTTGAGCAGTTTGATTTCCTGACCGCGGAAGAAATTGATTATAGCAATTTTGACCGGGTGAGCAGGTATCTTCCCCCGGGGATGGGGGTGATCGGCCAATACGGTGATATCTTCACAATGACCTGGGAGCTGATGGGGTTTGAAGGATTTTCCCTGGCGTTGTATGACGATCCCGAATTAATCAAGGCGATTTTTACCCGGATTGGGGAACCGGTACTGGAAATGTTCAGATATTTTGCCCGGCACGAGGCGGTTGACGCACTCTGGTACAGTGATGATATTGCCTATATCGCTGGCCTGATGATGAGTCCGGAGGTTCTTCGTGAATACCTTTTCCCCTGGATAAACCAGATCGGGGATCTGGCCGCTGCGGCCAATAAACCTTTGATTTATCACAGTGATGGCGCCTTGTGGGATGTGATCGATGATCTGATTGCATGTGGCATCAACGCCTTACATCCAATCGAGCCCAAGGCAATGGATATAGTTGAAGTAAAAAAACGATACGGCGATAAACTGGCCTTAATCGGCAATGTGGATGTTGGCGATATCCTGGCAATGGGGACGCCAGAGGACGTCAGAAAAGCTGTTATTTACAATATTGAACACGTAGGACATAACGGTGGATATTGCGCCGGGTCCGGGAACAGTATCCCTGATTATGTGAAATTTGAGAATTATCTTGCATTACTGAATGTGGTTAAGGATTATTGAGATGCTGATTATCGGTGGACAGGAGCTACAATCCCAAAACACATTCAAACTCGGTTGTTTTCATCGATGATTGTAATTACTATTCCTATATGTAATCAGCCGGTGAATAACGCATTGGAGGAACTAAGCACATGAGAAACAATTCTATTTTTAAAATCGTAATTGTTTTTATACCCTTCATGATAACAACTCTGTTTGCCGGTATTTCCGGTAAACTGACTGGCAAAGTCTACGAGGCTGATACTGAAGCTCCGTTGATTGGCGCTAATGTAATAATCGCTGGCTCGACCATGGGGGCCGCAACTGATCTGAATGGTAATTTTGTCATTTTGAATATACCTCCCGGCACCTATGATGTCATCGTCACCATGATGGGCTATACCCGTTATCAAGCCAGTGATGTCCGGATCGAAATCGATCTGACCACTCAATTGGATATTAGTTTATCACAGGAAATTATTATGGGACAGACAGTGGTAGTAGAGGCCGGTAGAAAGCCAATAAAAATGGATGTCGCCGCCAGTCAAACTAGTGTTCCCGCTGAACAAATCGAAGAAATGCCTGTGACCAATGTATCTGAAATAATCGGATTAAAAGCCGGTATTCAAGGATTCAGTATCCGGGGTGGAGGTACTGATCAGACAATGTTGATGGTGGATGGATTGATTTTGAATGATGAACGAAATAATCAACCCAACACCTTCATACCCCTCAGCGCTATTTCCGATATTTCCGTACAAACAGGTGGCTTCAATGCCGAGTACAATAATGTTCGTTCGGGGGTTGTTAATGTTGTTACGCGCAGTGGGTCTTTGACGGGCTATTCCGGTACAATTACTATTAAGCATAGTCCTGCCAGCCAAAAGCACTTTGGACTTTCTCCCTATGATGCTTCCTCATATTTTTTACGGCCTTATATGGATGATGAGGTTTGTTGGACCGGAACCTCAGGCAGTGGAGCCTGGGATGAATATACCCAGCGTCAATATGCCCAGTTCGAGGGCTGGAACTCAATTGCAGCTCAATCCCTGGCGGATGATAATCCTGACAATGACCTGACCCCGGAAGGTGCGCGCAAATTGTTTACTTGGGAGCACCGTAAAAATGGCGCCATCGATAAACCTGATTTTGTTATTGATGGCGGATTTGGCGGTCCCGTACCGATTATCGGTCAGATGCTGGGCAACCTGCGATTCTTCTTATCGCATAAAAAGAATCAGGAGATGTATTTATATCAGGTATCGCGTCCGGCCTTAAACACCTCAACATCGATGCTGAAACTTACCTCAGATTTATCATCCGCAATCCGCTTCACATTTACCGGCATGTATGGGGAAGTTGACGCCACTACTATTTCGCGCGGTGGTGGCACCTCCTATATGAATGATGTCTGGGATTTAGCCGGGTCTGTTGATCGTGATGGATTTACTATGCCCTGGCGGTTATACACTGATAATTATTGGAGTCCCACCAAAATATTTCAAAATGCACTTTCAATGCGACTGACCCATCAACTAAGTCAGAGGACTTATTACGAAGTTTTGTTTCAGCGCAGCCATAAATATTACCATACCTGGCATGACCGCCGGCGTAATTTTGATCCGATTTACGAAGTTTTCCCCACCTGGTATGCTGATGAGGCTCCGGTTGGTTTCTCCGGGTTATCTTCATACAGTGTCGAGGGTTCGCTGGCCTTTGGAGGAGCGATCAGCACTTCACGTGATACCAGCCGGATTACCACCTACACATTTCGTGGTGACCTGACCAGCCAGATAACTACCAACCATGAATTAAAAACAGGTTTTAACTTGGTGGTTAATAATCTGAATATGGAATTTGGCTCACGCAATGAATTTCTGCCGGGCGGAAATTACTGGTCATCCGTGGACCAACAACCCTACCGTTTTAATATATATGCCCAGGATAAATTGGAATATAAAGGATTTATTGCTTCTGCCGGATTGGTCTTGGATTTTATTAACCCGAATGGTGATTGGTATGTGGTTTCACCTTACGATGCCAGTTTTTTCTCGACTTCTTATGATCCTAATTTAGAGAATGAGTTTCCGGTTGAGAAAATCAAACCAAATCTTACACTCAGTCCCCGCCTGGCAGTATCGCATCCGATAACCGAGAATTCAAAACTGTATTTCAATTATGGTCATTACCGACAAATGCCCCTGGCACAGGATCTATACCGCGTAAGACGAGGACCAGCCAATGAAGTTTATAATTTAGGTGACCCCAATCTGCCTTTGGCCAAAACCATATCTTACGAATTGGGTTTCGATCAGGTACTGATGGAGATCTACCGCTTGCATTTGTCTACTTATTACAAGGACGTGACCGATCAGCAGGATTATACTGATTACATCAGCGCCGACAGTAAATCCAATTACAGTCAACTGACTTCCAACAGTTATGAAGATATCCGCGGGTTTGAGTTCGAGGTAGCCAAAGCCGCTGGTGACTGGGTAACAGGTTTCGTTAATGCCGAGTACCGTGTTAACTCTTACGGACATTTCGGTGTGGATACTTATTTTGAAAATCCCTCTGAACAACGTGACTATGAACGCCGCAATATCCCGCAGTCAAAACCAAAGCCGATACCACGAGTAAAATCGGTGATCGATTTTCATGTACCTGATGATTTCCGAGTTAATCTGCTGCGAGGAATACACCTGAATACCACCACCCGCTGGCAGGCCGGCCTCTGGTTTACGTATAATCCCGGCCAGGTCCAAGGGGTTGAATACAATATGCAGTATCGTGATCAATTGACCTTGAATCTGAAACTGTCGAAGATATTTACTATTGGCAGGGCCAAGATAAAGATATTCGCTGATATCAATAATGCCTTGAATACCAAGATTTTCTCAGGATACGGTTTCATCGACGGCTTTGACTATTCATACTATATGGAATCCCTCTTGGTACCTGATAAAATCCGTGAAGAGATCGGATTAAAAACGTTCCCGAGGATTGATAAAAATGATCGACCCGGCGATTACCGTGAAAATGATGTGGATTTTGTGCCGTTGGAATGGGTAGGTGATGTTAATGGCTTGTCAGAGCCCAGCGAGCGCCCGATTTACTATGATTATGCCAGTGACAGTTATCTGCAGTATACGTCGGCTGACGGCTGGCAGGCAGTTGATCAAGGGTTTTTCGATGACGTGCTCGAGGATAAAGCATATATTGATATGCCGAATCAGTCCGGGTACGTATTTCTCAATCCCCGCGATATTTATTTCGGGTTGACAATCTCATATGATTTCTGATGAATTATCGATCTGAGCATGAATCGTCAAGTTTCAATTTTGCAAGAGGAATTATGAAAATACATAATGGTTTTACATATTTAGCTGTCTTAGCATTTGTGGCTCTGGGAATCTTGTCCGGTGAAGAGACCAAATGGATTGCCATTGGTAATCTTCATAATTGGTATTCTGAGGCTGGCTCTGAACAGGAAACCGGTCGCACCGGTCAAATCGATGATCAGCAGGATGGTCTGCGTTGGCCGGCGCAATATTCGGCGCAGGACAATCAGGCGGCTAAGGGGATGTGGCTTGGGGCCAAAAACTATCATGACCCGGTCGCTAATACTGATTTTGAACATAAGGTCGTACACGTTGGGCCGCGTCACCTGGATATTCAAAGTGAAACTATGCCTAAAAAATTCACATACTGGGGGAAATTTGATCATCCTGGTGTGTATGTGGATTTAGTACCGGCTACTGATATGCAGTATATGGACCAGGTTGATTCCCTGGATGCTGACCTGCCATCAGATCGAATGCTGGAAACAGTTGTTCAGACTTCCATGGGTGTTAAGATTACGCGGAAGATCTACGCTTTTTCAAATCAATTCCATGATAATTATTTTATTTACGAATACGAACTTGAGAATAACGGTATCTATGACAAGGATGGTAATATTACCTATGATCAAACCCTTGAGGATGTGTATCTGTTTTTTCAGTACCGTTATGCAATTTCGCGGGAGGGAGCCGTGTACGATGGCAATTGGCTGCCACAGAGCGCCGCCTGGGGACATAATACGCTTAACGAGGTTATTGGGGAGACACCGCAAGCTCCCGGTCCCAGCGATCGGTTCTATAACGATGGTGAAATTATTCGAGCGCTTTATTCCTGGCATGGACGACACTCGGGTGCCAGTTTTAATAATATCGGCGCTCCCAATGTGAATGGCGATGGACATCTTGGGGCAGCTCAATTTGCCGGATGTGCCACAATTCATGCTGACATTTCCCCGGGCGATAACAGCGATAACCTGTATCAACCAATGACCACCAGGTATGTGGGGTCCGATGAATATATTACCACCGCCGGGAATGATCAGTTCAATCCCTCGCGGATGACCGCTGAATACGCAGCAATGAGCGCCGGGCATCCGCCGGAAAGCCACGCAGAATCAGTTTGCGGCGGCACACCGGGACCGGATTGCGACAGTTTTGCCGATCAATGGACTGAACCCGGGAAAACCAATCCGGGTGGTTATTCCCAAGGACAGGGATTCGGGCCGTACACGATGATGCCAGGGGAGAAGGTAAAGATTGTTATAGCCGAAGGCGTGGCTGGTCTCAGTCGTGAATTATGCTATGAAATCGGTGCCAACTGGCTGAATGATACACCCGGTGATCTTCCCGATGGCAGCTCGCCAGCCGACCGGCATGAGTATAAGGATTACTGGGTCTATACCGGGATTGATTCGCTGATTCAAACTTTCCAGCGGGCCCGGGAGAATTACCGCTCCGGTTTTGATATTCCGTCGCCACCACCGCCGCCGGCGACATTCAATGTCAATGGACAGGGTGATCGGATTGCCCTGAGTTGGGATTCCAATGCCGAGGTGTCAGGTGGCTTCGCCGGTTATAAAATCTATCGGGCTATTTTCCAATCTGATACCACTTTTGACCTGATTTATGACGGACCGGCGGGCGTCAATACATTCGATGATATTACCGCCGTAAGAGGATTCGATTACTATTATTATATCGTCAGTTATGATGATGGAACGAATTCCAATGGCCATCCATTGGTCAGTAGCAAGTTTTACACAATGACCAATAAGCCGGCCAGTTTGAAGCGGCCACCAGGTAAACGACTTGATGATATACGTATTGTACCAAATCCATACTCGATCAGCGCCCGTAGCAGTCAATACGGGACCGAATTGGGGAAAGACCGGATTATGTTTTTAAATATCCCCGGTAAATGTACGATTCGAATTTTCACCGAACGAGGCGATCTAATCAAAACCATCAACCATATCGATGGCAGTGGTGACCAGGACTGGAATTCGGAGACCAGCTCCCGACAGGTGATTGTCAGTGGCCTGTATATTGCCCATATCGAGGTGACTGAGGATATCACCGATCCCGGGACCGGCAATCTGATTTTCAGGAAAGGTGATAGTACTTTCAAGAAATTTATTGTTGTGCGATGAGACTTTTAAAATGGGAAATGTCATGAAAAAGACAAATACTTACCTGCTGTTTATTTTGGCGATTGCGATTTTTTATTCCTGTGAAGATTTTCAGGATGAGGATTATCTAATTGCCGATGTGGATCAGGAGGCTTGTACGTTACTACAAAATTTCACGGTTGATTCAAATTTCGTCGAAGTCACACCCACCGCAACGATTGATTCGACCTTGGGTTCAATAGCAGACACAATAGCTGTACTGGATTCGGTCGATCAAGTGTTTTTTGTCCGTACCGATTCCGTATGGTCTTTCGACGTTGCCGCCGCCGGTGATACGATTCTATATCTGTTTGATAATAGTACGGGTGGGACAGAAATTATTTTCTTCTTTGACCGGTATTCGAATACGGATCTGCATGTCAGCTTGTATGATCTTGATGGTTTGCCGGTTGCAGCAAATGATTATTCAATCGCTATGGAAACCGTCGCCGGTTGTGATCAAGTCAAAACTCGACTGGAGTATACTTTAAGTGCTGAAAAATATATTGTATGGTTCACCTGCGATGCCGCAGCACTCAAGAATTTTAACGCCGTAGTTTTAAATGAGGGATAATAAAATGCGTAAAAGACTGTCAATAATTATCGTCTCGCTAGCTACAACAGTATTGATACCGCACAGTATAACAGGCGCTGATACCAAGCTGGCCCAGACCGGATTTCAGTTTCTCAGTGTCGGCTCGGACGCCCGCGCCGCCGGTATGGCTGAAGCAATGACAACCTTACAAGGATATTCCAGTGCCTTGTATTACAACCCTGCCGGTATGGCTCGGATAACCGGGTTCGTTGATCTTGGGCTTAACCAGAATAATTGGATTGCCGATATTAAACACAATTCACTAAGTGCCGCATTTGCACCTATGGGCGGACGGTTTGGTGTGATTGGGTTTTCCCTGCAAACCGTAGATTACGGTCAGGTTGAAGGCACGATGGTTTGGGGAAATGAATTAGGTTATATTGATACTGAAATCCTTAACCCCAGTGCTTTCAGTATGGGGATTGGTTATGCACGCGCCCTGTCACAGAGTTTTACCGTTGGTGGGCAAATTAAGAAAGCCTATCAATATCTGGGGAAGAGCATAACGCCAACCTCAGATACCACCCGGATTGTGGATAAGAATATTGCCGATGCTTTTGCATTTGATTTCGGTACCATCTACGTTACTCAGTGGAAAGAATTCACTTTTGGCATGTCGATCCGGAATTTCTCAGAAGAGATAAAATTTTATTCCGAAGGATTCCAACTGCCATTAACCTTTCAGATCGGCTCTTCTGTTGATCTGTTCAATTTCTGGCCGTCGCGGTCCGAGAACAGTAAACTGATTTTATCTCTGGACGCCATTCATCAAAGATCCTATTCGGAGCGCCTCAACCTGGGAGTCGAATACACCTTGATGAATATGCTGGCGCTTCGTGGCGGGTACCGCTATAATTATGATGAGCAGGGATTCACTTATGGTTTTGGTGTTCACAAAGATATTAATCTGATGAAAATCGGTATCGATTACGCTTACACACCATTCGGCAGATTTGTGGATGTCCAACAGTTTTCATTAAACCTGTCATTTTAAATCGCCTTAAATGCTCACCAGCTTATTGGAGATAAAGTCATGAAAAATTTCTTATCCGCAATCATTAGCATTACGATTTTGTTGGGGCTGATTGGGTGTGAAGATCCTGATTATCCTGACAGTCTTTGGGACCCCAATCAAGAAGTCAATTCCGATCCGGTGATCAGTCAGGTTGTACCGGCAAATATGACCGGATATACCCCGGCCGCCAGTGGAACCCAGACCTATTCCGGTGTCGGTGAAATAACTTTAATCGGCGAAAACTTTTCCGATCAAATCAGCGATAATCTGGTTTTCTTCAATTCCACTAAAGGTGAAATTCTTGATGCTACAACCACTGACCTGACCGTCCTTGTTCCTAATATCGAAGGTGATTCGATCCAGGTAAAAGTCTCAACGCTCGGCGCTTACCTGTATTCCAACACTATCGCACCATTTAAATTGATGCCTGTTTACGGCGAAATAGGTGGTTTTATCGATGCCGACGATATCAATGCCGTTGCTTGTGATACAGCGGAAAATGTATTTGCTTCCGTAAAGAAGGATATATTTTCCATTGCCCCGGATTCAACCGATATCAGCTCAGATTATGCCAGTTTCAGTGCCAGTGGGGCCACTGCCATGCGTTTCGGCCCAGGTGGTTACCTGTATTTTGTTCAGACTTTTGCCATGTTTCGCATCGGACCCGCCGGGGCCAGTGATCCAACCTGGTTATCTTTGTTCCCCCGCAATCTGATCCTGAAGGATCTGGACTTCGATCAGTATGGCCATTTATACACCTCCGGCAGCACCGGTGATATATACCGGGTGGATACCGATACTAAGACTGCCACGCTGGAAGCAACATTAGATTCCGTAAAAGTGGCCGGTTTAAAGGTTTTCCAAAATGACCTGTATCTGGCGGGAAAATACTTTGGTTCCGATTCCAGTGCGATTCAGGAAGGTGTCTGGAAACTGCCGATTGCCGCTGATGGTACCCTGGGTGCCGAAGAATTGGTTTTGGATTGGTTTAGTTACACCGGCAAAACGTTTGAAAATATCACCGGTATTACCTTCGCTGCCGATGGAAAATTATTCCTAAGTGCCAATGGTGGTAGCGCCCTCACCGTGATGACCACAGACGGCATACTGCAGCCATTTTACCAGTTGGTTTTAAGTACACCGATCAATAAAATAGTTTGGGGCACCGGCGATTTCTTGTATGCCAATTATGGTAATTTAGGAGCGAAGCGGTTACTGAAGATCAACATGGGTGAACCGGGTGCTCCATATTATGGCAGAGACTGACAGTGAAAACCTCAGCAACATTAAGATTAATCTTGGTGAAATCTCTTATCGATCAGGCCTGGTTGTAAGATGAAAATAATTCAAAGTGTGCTACTGGCCGTAATAATCGGGTTAAATTTTATTCTGGCCGGTGTAAGCGGTAAAATCAGCGGAAAGATTACCGATCAGGAAACGGGTGAGGGATTAACCGGGGTTAATATTATTTTAACCGGAACCAGCCTGGGGGTAGCCACCGATGCGGATGGATATTATGTTATATTGAATGTCCCGCCCGGGGATTACAGTTTAAATATTTCTATGATTGGATATAACCGGGTAGAAGTGACGGCTGTCAAGGTCGTGGTGGACCGCACAACAACAATTGATGCTTCCCTAGTGCCGGAAGTGATTGGCATGGAGGGAGTGACAATCGTAGCCGAACGGAAGCCGGTTGTGGTGGATGTCGCCGCCAGCCAGCTTTATGTTTCATCTGAAACGATCGAAGCCCTGCCTGTGAATGATGTTAACACGGTAATTGGTATGCAGGCCGGTATCCAGGATGGATTGGTGATTCGCGGCGGAGCTTCCCGTCAGACTACCTACATGGTGGATGGCTTTATCATGAACGATAGTCGCTCCAACATACCGTTCACGGCAGTCAGCCTGAGTTCGATTAATGATTTACTGGTACAAACCGGCGGATTCTCTGCTGAATACGGCAATACCCGGTCAGGAATAGTCAATATTTCTACGCGCGAAGGAGATCCTGATCATTATCATGGTACCCTGATTTACCAACATCGTCCCCCGGCCGCCAAACACTTCGGCTTGTCAGTATACCACCCGGATACATATTTCCTGCGACCATACACCGACCCGGAAGTTTGTTTCATTGGTACCCATAGCCCCGCCAGTCCCTGGGATGTTTATCAAAAACGCCAGTATCCCAAATTTCAGGGGTGGAATTCCGTTGCCAACCAGACCTTGATGGATGATGATCCTAGCAACGATTTGACACCGGAAGGGGCCAAGCATGAGTGGGAATTTCAACACCGGCGTCAGGGAGATATTGTCAAACCTGATTATACGATTGATTTCGGGTTTGGCGGGCCGCTTCCAGGTATGGGAGCAGCACTGGGGAATATGCGGTTCTACGCTTCATATCGCGATATACAGGAAATGTTCGTCATTCCTCTTTCACAGGACAGTTATTCGGAAACAGTGGGCCGCCTGAAACTGACTTCTGATCTCAGTTCCGATATGAAATTAAGCCTGATTACTTCCAAAGCCCGGACTGAGTCGGTTTCACCGTATAACTGGACTACCACCCCCACCGGCCAGGTATTACGTTCCGATTATGAAATCGCTAATCTGGTAGGCAGCAGCTCCGGCAACAGTCTGATCTATATGCCCGGGTGGTACAGTCCGACCACCATTGATCGAATGGTCATGGGAGTGAATTTTAACCATATTCTGAATGATAAAACGTATTATACTGTTTTCGCACAACATAATATTAATGATTACCTCACTTATCAGATTGAGGATCGTGACACGGCTGAAGTTTATCAAATTGTCGATGGCTATTATGTGGATGAAGCCCCGTATGGTTATTGGGGCTATGGTGTCGGAGGCAAGGATGGTATGCGGCTGGGGGGATGGATGAATTTAGGTCGTGATACCAGTGTCGTTACTACCTCAACTCTGAAGCTTGATCTCACGACGCAATTGAATCCCACCAACGAAATTAAAACCGGTTTCATCTATGTTCGGGAAAGGATGGATATCAATTCCGGTGCCACTAATCCGGGGATGACGACCTGGAACCGCAGCCAGGTGTATGATGTATCGCCAATCAGGTTTGAAGCATATCTGCTGGATAAATTGGAATATAAAGGCTTTATCGCCAATATCGGTCTGCGGGCGGAATATTCTAATTCAGCAGTAAGTTGGTATGATCTGGCAATCTATGATAAATACTACAAAGAGTACTACGGTCATTTGATCGAAGATGAAGCTCCTACAATAAAATCCCAGCCGGATCTTAGTCTTAATCCCCGCCTGGCTATTTCTCATCCGATTACCGACAATTCAAAATTATATTTCAATTATGGCCATTTCCATACCGAACCGGCCTCCTCCTATCGCTTCAGACTGCAACGAGAATATAGTGGCCTGGTCACTTCAATCGGTGATCCCAATCTGGAGCGAGAGCGTACGATTTCTTATGAATTGGGCTATGTTCAGGCATTTCAAAATGATTATCTATTGAGTATTGCCGGTTACTACAAAGATGTTACCGCCCAGCCGGGTTGGATCGATTATTATAATCTCAATAGTTCCGTCCAATACAGCAAACCTGATAACAATAATTATGAAGATATCCGTGGTCTGGAGATCACCAT
Source organism: Fidelibacterota bacterium TCS56 (assembly GCA_001577055.1). Lineage (GTDB taxonomy): Bacteria > Fidelibacterota > Marinisomatia > Marinisomatales > TCS56 > TCS56. The sequence goes on along the minus strand of LSCG01000016.1, from coordinate 10,601 downwards.
GGAAAAACGTAAAAATACCCGTTCCTGGTTATCCGGGTTTGTTAACTATACCTATATGGTCAGCACCTCCGGCTATTTTGGTCTGTTGGAGAATTGGGAAGATCCTAACAAACAGCGCGAATACTTGAGAAATAACCCGGTTCAGGAAAAACCACGGCCCCAGCCTTATGCCCGGGCTAATTTGGATTTAGCTATCCCAAAAACCTTTGGACCAAGCTTGCTGGGCCGGCGTTTTCTGGGCGGATGGTCGGCTAATATGCTCTTTTCCTGGCGGGCCGGCAGATATACGACCTGGAATCCTGATAATCAGGCTAATGTATTATATAACGTCCGCTGGAAAGATACTTACCGGATCGATCTGCGCTTGAAAAAGGATATCAATATAGGCCAGACCAAGCGTGTCCAGTTATATGTGGATATTGACAATCTGCTGAACACTAAGTTTCTGAGTTATGCCGGGTTCGCCGATACTTACGATTATCGTTATTATATGGAATCATTGATGTTTGATGATGAGAAATTCGGCCAGTTTAAAGGTAGCGACCGGGTAGGTGAGTATCGTGAAGAAAACACGGAATTTATACCGTTGATAACTTATGAGGATGTATCGCAAAAAAGCGATCTGTATGAACGAGCGGTATATTATGATCAGCTAACCGAACGGTATTTGCAATATGAAAATGATGCCTGGGTCGAGCGCAGTAAGGGCTGGATTGAGAAAAACGTTATTGAGCCTAAAGCATATATCGACATGCCCAATCTGACCTATTTCACTTTTCTGAATCCCAGGGATATAACAATCGGGCTAACCTTCAGTTTTTGAGCAATGGTGTGGAACCAATTGAAAAATGCGGGCAGACTATTAATGCTGATAAATAACAGACCACTGATTACACTTGCTGTATTGCTGCTAATTAATGTACTTGCGGCGCAGGTTGGTGAAAGCGAGACTCGTTATGTCCGCATCGGAGAGCTGCAGACACATATATCCTCTTATGGTGCCGAACGGGCTTATAATAATTCTTATTACGAGGGATTGCGCTGGCCGGCGGATTATCCTTATACCGACAATTCCGTGATCAAGCGAACCTGGATTGCCACTGAGGATTTCACTGATGCCGGCGGTAACCATTGGGATTACTGGGGCGTATATGTAACCAAATCTGAAGTGGAGAATAAAATTTTTCCCGTGCGACTGGATCAGACCACAAAATTCGCAATTCCCTCCGTCTTCGTCGATGGCGTTTCCAATTCCGCCCCCTACCAAAATGATTGGGATGGTGAGCCGTATCCCGATCAGATACCCGACCGGATAATCACCAACACGGTCAATACCACCATGGGATTAAGCTTCACCCGGCGGGTGCTGGTATTCAGTCAGCAATACCACGATAATTACCTGATTAAAGAAATAATCCTGAAAAATACCGGTAATGTGGATTATGATGAGGATATTGAACTGACTGCCGACCTGAATGGTGTACGAATTGGTTGGGGTACCAGGTACAGCGTGTGCCGAGAAGGTGCGATGACCGTTGACGGTAATCAATCTTGGGGGAAATTCAGCTGGGTTTCCCGGCGTGGGGAAAATTACAGCCAGCTTGTGGATTCGATCCGATGCGGATTCAGTTGGTTTGGCCAGTCGGAAAATGTATCATTTGATAACATCGGCGGGCCGAAAAGGGATGGACTTGGTCGCCTGACCGCGCCCCAGTTCGCCGGTACCGCTATTTTGCACGTCGATAAGAGTACCGATGATCGCAGCGATGATCCTGATCAACCGGCGGTATTAGGCTGGCATGCCGGTGATTCATACCCCTACCCGGAGGACGAAACTACCAGTCAGCGTACCTGGGATTTTTTATCTGGAATACCCTATCCTTCAACAGGAGATGGCGGGACTAACCGCTTCTACGAAGATAATGTCACCGGGCCCACCGATCCGGTTGTCCCTTATGCTATCCATGGAGATGGGGGCGGTACCAATGTGTGGATCACTTACGGACCCTTTAATATTCCCCATGGCGACAGCATTTTAATTGTTGAAGCAGAGGGCATTGCGGGACTGAATCGTCAAATGTGTGAAATGGTGGGAAGCAATTGGTTGAATGATACACCCGGATCACTGCCGGGTGGTGGCACCACCAGCGATAGAGACGAATATAAAAATGCCTGGGTATATACCGGAATCGATTCAATTCTTTTAACCTTCAGCCGTGCTTTGCGCAATTTCCGTTCCGGTTATAATATCCCCCAACCTCCGCAACCACCTTCACTTTTTAATATTGTTTCCGGTGGTGACCGGATTGCCCTCTCATGGATGCTAAGCCCGGACGATGGCGTGGCTCCGGATTTCGGCGGCTATAAGATCTTTCGTGCAATCGGTAAACCGGATACGATCTATCAGGAAATTTATACTGCAGCACCGGGCGAGACCAAGTTTGATGATAAAACCGCTGTACGAGGTCAGTCATATTATTATTATATCGTTGCTTTCAATGATGGCAGCAATAATCCTGGTGAAACCAACCCTGGGGGACCACTGTACAGTAGTCGCTTTTATACAAAAACAACCAAGGAAGCCAATCTTAAGCGCAAGGCTGGTACCAGTCTTGACGATATTCGGGTTGTACCCAATCCGTTTCATCTCGGTGCTGCCCAGAAGAACATGCAATTTGTAAGCAATAAAGATCGCCTGGTATTCTACAATATCCCTGGTAAATGTCGAATCCGGATATATACTGAAAGAGGAGATTTGGTGGATGACATCATGCATTTGGATGGCAGTGGTGATGAATTCTGGGATTCATTGACTTCTTCCCGGCAAACAGTAGTGAGTGGAATTTATATCGCTCATTTTGAGGTCACAGAAAACATTGTCGAAGAGGCCAGCGGTGCAATTATATTCCAAAAAGGTGCCTCAACCTATCGTAAATTTGTGGTAATTCGTTAATGATTAAAGGGTAGTGGTTATCGTGGAAAAAGACTGTCAAAATAGTCGCTTATGTTATAGATTACAGAGATGATACCTGCCTCCGACCCTTTGATAAACCTAAACAACAAGGAGTAACCTAAATGAAGAAACTGATAACAATCCTTGCTATCGCTGGTCTGGTCAGCTTCGGTTTTGCCGATGATTGGACATTCGATCAAATTCTGGTCGATTTCAGCGATACGCTAAGTGCGCCCGTTGCGGGACACTTTACTCCCGGGTACCCACCAAATGGTCCACATGGTGTAGTAGTAGCTCCCGACGGGAACATCTGGATATCAATCCATAGTGGTTATGGTGAGACATTTTATGCCAATGGGGATACCTTGCATTATAAACCTATCTATGTTATCGATCCGGCAACCGGTGATCATGTCTCATTTTCACCGATTACGCATCTGTCATTTCCCGATGGCTCAACGGACACCCTGTATGCCGAAAGTGTCGATAACGGCAGTGGCAAGGGAATATCGCTTGATAACGATGGAAATATTTTGGCCACCTGCTGGACATCCCTGTACCGGATCAATTATCTGACTGGTGAAGGCATGAATAAATTCACACCCAGTGACATGAGCTCGTGCACGGAAGCGGTGCAGGACGAAAACGGCTATATTTATTATGGCTATGTTCTTTCGGCCGCTCGTCCCGTCATGATTTTGGATACGGACTTCAATTTCCTGGCAAACGCCATTGATACCTTAGGTCACATCAATCGCTCTCTTGCCATAACCCCAAGTGGTAACGACTTGTATGTTGGATCGACTTGGAGTGGCTTTGGGATCGAGCATTGGCACAGTGATCTTCCAGGCGTCATCCCCTTCACAGTGGTAGATACCTTCGGTGTATTCGAAGATGTACCGGTTGTATATGACTCGATCAACAGTGCTGTCGGCGATTCGGCCTGGGTCGTGGCCGATCCCCCCTCCGCAGCCACCGATACCATGAACACCGCTATCTGGGCCAGTTGCCTGGACTTCGATAACAGCGGAATTCTGTGGGCCGGTGCCCTGACCGCCGAATGGGGCGGACCGATGGGTGGTAAGTATTATGGATTTGATCCCGTTTCCTATGAATTACTGGATGAAGCCGGATTACAGCATGGTGATTACGCTTTAGGCGGAACCGACGGACCCCGCGGAGCCGATTGGAGTCCGGACGGTCACACCCTGTATCTGTCCGATTTCTACTCCAATACGATCGGCGTTTGGACCAACCCGAATCCGGTTGTCTTGGAAATTGACGACGAAAGCGATAATCCGATTGTTGCCGAAGGTTTCCGTTTGGCACAGAATTATCCTAATCCCTTCAACCCCACGACCACCATTGAATACAGTCTGCCACAACATGGCAATGTCAACCTTTCGATCTATAATGTGAAAGGTGAGCTGGTTAAAACCCTGTACAATGGTTGGAACCATCGTGGTACTCACGAAGCGACTTGGAACGGCACCAACAATGCCGGTGAATCCGTCTCGACCGGAGTCTATATCTACACTCTGTCATCACCGACAGTAAAATTCTCCAAACGAATGACGTTCATTAAATAGCAAATCCCTGAAAAGCCCCCGGCGACGGGGGCTTTTTTATTTCAGCTATTTTGAAGCTTAATACCAGGTTATTAATTAAGGCTGGTAATCCTGCGAAACTGTTTAGCGGTGTAAAAATGAAAAAAATATTTTTAATTGTTTTATTACTTGGAATAAATATGATGGTACAGGGACAACCGGCGGTTGTAAAAGTCGGTTCACCGGTTTTGCTGGTTGATAAAGAAATTAACGCCATGTCTCCGCGCTGGGCACCTGATGGTTTGCGGATAGCTTATACCAGTAGCCATTATAATGGCATTTCAGTGTATAATGTTGAAGATACCAGTATTACCTCTGTTACCAATGATCCGTCAGCGGGTTTTGGAATGACTTGGTCTCCCGATGGCCGCTATCTGGCAGCCCGAATTTCCCGTTTTGCGAATAAAAGGCGATCGGATGCAGTGGCGGTATATACTGTTTCGACTGGTGAACGACAATTATTATCTGATTATGATAATGATTTATCCGGGGCACCGCGCTGGTTAGCCGATAATCAAGGTGTTTACCTGGATGGTAATCGGCAATTCAGAGTATTCCGGATGATCGACAGCAATAACGCTATCGGGGCTCTGAACGAAGTCATCACCTATCGAAAACGTGATAAATTATATCAACGCCGTTTGGATTCTGGTATTGATATTCTGATATCAACAGGGGATAATAAAATTCTTTATCAAATACCTTCCCCGGATCATTCAAGGATCGTTTATAAAACAATGGAAGGTAATTTATGGGTCGCTGGCTATGATGGTTCAAATCCCATCAAGCTTGGCCCGGGCAGTGATCCGTCCTGGCACCCGGACGGTAGTCGCCTGGTTTTTGCCATTATTACCGATGATGGGCACCAATTTACCAGCGCCGATATATATATCATTAACGCTGACGGGTCCAATAAAGTAAATCTAACTGCAACACCAGGCATTCTTGAAATGCACCCTGACTGGTCACCGGATGGAAAATGGATTGCCTTTGATACTTACAATACCGGTCAGATTTGGTTGCAGGAGGTTAGATAATGCTGAAATCAGTAAGTATAATTTTGACGTTTGTGGTTGCCTTTTCATTTACCAGTGCCCAGGTCACCGGTTTGGCTGGATGGGATATATTCGTCGACCCTGGACACAGTCAGAATGAAAATATGGGCGTCTATAATTATTCCGAAGCTATGAAGAACCTGGGAGTCGGACTGCACCTGCGCGACCTTTTATTGAATAATACCGATATCGATACGGTTTTAATGTCCCGCACTAATGCTCAGCAATACATCGGGCTGGCGGAGCGCTGTTATTTAGCGAATGACCTGGGGGCATCCTGGTATCACTCACTCCACAGTGACGCCGGGTCATCTACCTACAACAGCACTTTGCTTTTATGGGGCGAATTGTACAACGGCCAGCCCGATCCGCCGATCGGCGGCGAGGAAATGAGTGGATATATGGTCGATCTGCTTACTCGTGGTATGCGCACCACCACCCGCGGGTCAATCGGTGATTGCAGTTTCTATACCTGGAGCAACTGGTGCCAGACTTCTGGCGGTCCGTATTTGGCAGTAAATCGTTTGACTTATATGCCTTCCGAATTAAGTGAAGCCGGTTTCCATACCAATCCCCGTCAGAATCAATTAAATATGAACGCGGAATGGAAGCGACTGGAAGCCTGGACGTTTTTCTGGTCAATTCTTGAGTACCATGATATTGCCCGTCCCCCTGTCGGTATTATCACGGGTATAATTTCGAATCTGGAATCCGGTAGAACGATCAATGGCGCCACCGTTTCGGTTGATGGTCAAACTTACATGACCGATACTTATGATTCTTTATTTTATCAGTATTCCACCGATCCTGACCAGTTAAGCAATGGTTTCTATTATTTTGAAGGATTACCCGATTCGGTTTTTGAACTGGTTGTCGAAGCCGATGGCTTCTACAGTGATACGCAAATGGTGTCAATCATCGATACCTTCTTTACTTTCCGGGATGTAGAGTTATTATCCAGTACCCCGCCACGAATTGTTGAATCGACACCGGCGAAAGGCGACTCGGCCTACCCGGCCTGGGAATATATCATTCTCGATTTCAGTCGTGGCATGGATCGCCCCACTACTGAAAATGCTTTTAGTATCTTGCCTGAAGCAACGGGCTATTTTGCCTGGTCTGGCGATAATCGCCGGCTGGTATTTGTCCCAGACAGTCTGGCTTTCACTACTGATTATACCGTCACCATAGCCGACTCGGCGGTTGATCTGTATGGTCATGCCCTGGATGGTGATCATGACGGTGTGGCCGGCGGCGATTTTGTCCTGACATTTCGCACCAGTGGCAGTGATATTATTGCACCAGAAATCGTTGACATTTATCCCCCGGTCTCCTCAAATCAAATCGAACTGCAACCGATAATTAATATTGTGTACAACGAAATTGTCGGACCCGCCGATCAATTATCAACCTATTTTACCATTGAGCGTTTCGCCGATCACACCCTGGTGGACAATATATTTGAGAACTATACCGTCAATGACCGCACGGTCGTGAGTCTTTTCCCTTCGGCTAAACTCTATCCCGATGAAGTCTATGTCACCCGAATCGAACCTGGCATTTATGATAGTCATGGCAATACCATAAACGAAGCCGGTGCCTATAGTTTCCTTACTGCCGCGACCGATATTGATATTCGTACCATCAGTCCTCTTGAAAACAATCTGACATCAAACTGGTGGCAACCATTACAAAGCGGCAGCAGTGACGGACTGGTCCCGGACAGCGTGAATATGGCTGCCAATTCCGACATTGTGAATCATACTACCGGCAGCACTAAATCGATGGAAATTACCTACGGTTGGGATGTTGCAGCCAATAATTGGCTGTTGCGTGAGTACCTGTCTGGCGGTGCACCACGCAATGTGATTTTCAATACCGATTATACGCTGCAGGTTTATATTTTTGGTGATGGCAGCGGCAATCAGTTCCGTTTTGCACTGGATGAGGGCACCAGCAGTAGCTGGCCTAACCACGAAGTTTCGCAATGGTTTACCATCGATTGGTATGGCTGGAAACTGATCGAGTGGGATTTATCCGATCCGGCACAGGTCGGAAGCTGGATCGGCAACGGTGCTTTGGATGGTTCGCGCTATCGCTTTGACAGTATTCAATTGACGCATACTACCGAAGGGGCGGTTTTCGGTCGATTGTATTTTGATGATTTACGCCTGGTTACCCCTGTAATTGTGGGGATCGAACCGCAATTAGCGCAACTGCCACAGGAATTTCACCTGGAACAGAATTTCCCCAATCCCTTCAATCCGGAAACTACTATCGAATACAGTGTTCGGCAGGCCGGAAGTGTCCACCTGGCAATCTATAACCTGAAAGGTCAACTGGTACGATCACTGGTGAAGGAGGAAATCCCGGCCGGTACCCATCGGATCACCTGGGATGGCCGTGATTCACGCGGTAATCAAGCCGCCAGCGGTGTGTACATCTATCGATTGACTTCGGATTCGCAAAATTTATCACGACGGATGTTATTGATCAGGTGATTGTAGCTGCTATTGCAACAGATAACGGTTGATGCTAAGCATCGGCCACAACGTCCAATCTCAATTGTCGCTGAATTAAATGCCGACCGGTTGTCAGTAATGACTGACAATCCCTATAATTGACAGGGGTCGCCGAGACCGGCAACCCCTGTTAATTATTTAAGCAACAGCATTCGGCGAGTAGCACTGAAGCTTCCGGCTTCCAGACGGTAAAAATAAACGCCGGTGGCTACGGCCTGACCAGCATTGTCCCGTCCACTCCAGCGAATAGTGTGATAGCCGGCTGATAAATTTGATTTAACTATATTTTTAACCTGACGACCGGTGATATCGTAGATTGTTAGATTAGCATTGCCGGTATTAGCCAAGGAGAAAGCAATTGTCGTTACCGGATTAAATGGGTTAGGATAGTTGGGCAGCAGGGCGTATTGATGGGGCTGATTTGATCCATTGTCAATTGCCAGGTCTTCGACAATTGTCAAAGTAAACTGTGATGTGTCCGATAGTTCGCCCACTCCGAGATCGCTGACAATCAGCTCGATCGCTACATCACCCAGAAAATCTGGTTCGGAGCGGATATAGGCGATTGATCCGGAGGAATGATCATTGATCAGGTATTCCATATCGGGATTATCCGCATTTATCCGTATCAGATGATTGTCAGAGGCATCGGCATCGGTGTAATTGACCGTGACACCAACGTATTGGCCCTGGACGGCATTCGTGTCGGCTATCTCCTCGAGGACCGGTGGTGAGTTCTCCGGTGCTGGCCCGGCGGTTTTCTGGACAATTCGCAGATTATCAAAATAGATTTGTCCAGTAGAAGCGCTACCGGCAGGATGACGTAACAGCAAGCCATCCAATTTATAGTGGTGGCCATCCATGGCCTGATCCTGGCTGATGAAATCACCCACTTGACTGGGATCGCACAGATCCCATTCCACTAAACGCCAGCCCACCCAATCGATCGCCGTCCAACTAGCAACTTCAATTATATCAGCGGTATTTTGGCCGTTTGAATTTTTTTCGTACAGCGAAAATGTGAAGGTGGAATTACTGCCGTCACCATAGAGATAAATCTGCAGCGTATAGCTGGTGTCAATGTAAATATCCGACGGTGAGCCGGCATTATGTAATCTCAACAGATGGCTGGCGGCGTCTTCATCCCAGGCATAATTCAGACGTCCGCTTTTCCGTGGTGATCCGGGAGCACCGCTGGCCGGTAAATAAACACCGTTGGTGAGACCGAACCCGGTTTGAGACAGGATGATACCAGTGGTTGATCCGCTGCCATCCGGTTGCCACCAGTTCTCAGATCCACTATTGAACAACGCAATTGGTGAGTTAGCGGAATAGTGAAAGTCGCTGGTTTGAAAATCCAATTGAAGGGCTTCGGTTAGCAAGTTACCGGCCGTATCGGCAATCTGCGTGGCGGTAAAATGATAATTGCTGTTAGCTACCAGCTTTGAAAGCGGTTTTGCACTGATCAGGGAATTCTCATCATTGATAGCTGTCAGTAAGTATTCCAAAGTAATGTCACCGGTGGGACCGGATAAGGTAAGGTTATTCTGATTAACTGTCAGCGGGTCTATCAGTTCGTCGAAAAGTATCGTCAGGGCTTCGTCGCTGTCAATCGCGTCGCTGCCGGAATCAGGGAAAGTGAATTCGACCTGGGGACCTTCCAAATCTATCGCCTGGGTCGTGAAACTGAAACTGTAAGCATCGCCTCCGACGCCATCACCATCGCCGTCAAGGGGCCGGCCATTAAGATCAACTACTTCTGCGCCGATTGTCACATTATAGGTCGTATCAAATAACAGGTGTGTCTGCGGGTTGATGGTTACTGATCTATGATAGTCAGTCCAGTGTTCAGACCAAGTCAAATCATATGCCGGAATTGCCGGTGTAATCACCAGACCGCTGTCGAAGCTGGCGGCATCGATTTTTTTAGAAAAATCAATTACAATCTCAACGTTGACCGGAACCAGACTGCTGTCTTGCGGCAGGTGGTTAACTACCCTGGGAGCGTAAGAAGTCAGTGAATCCACTATCACCAGATTTGATACAGGCGACTCGTTCCAATAACGGTTTGCCATCGTAGCGCCATAGCTGTACTGGCCGTTGAAATCCTGATTGCCGGTGAAACTTTCTGTTATGGTATGAGTGCTGTCATCAAATATGATGGCAATTATCTCTGAACTGTCAACACTGATATTATTCGTTGGCGAACGGTATATGAGGAACCATTGGTTAGGTATTCCTGCCGGTGGGGTTATTGATATATCATAATTCAGATTATCGTTTTGATTCAGGGCTAATGTTGGTGTTTCATTCACAGGAATCATTACCGAAGGTCTGATCTTAGTTTTTTTACCGAAAAATGTATTGCCGGCTTCATCCCAGTATTGATGGCCTTCCCAACTGCCATAGCTGAAAAATTGAAAACCATCTACCCAGGGGATAGTCCGGCAGATATTGACAACCC
>LSCG01000139.1 GCA_001577055.1 Fidelibacterota bacterium TCS56 | reverse complement strand
CAAACACATGAAGAACCTGTCAGATGAGGAGACGATAGAAGACATACGTGAAAATCCTTATTACCAGTACTTTTTAGGATACAGCAGTTTTCGTGACCGTCAGGTATTTGCACCCAGCTTATTTGTAGAGATCAGAAACCGATTGGGTGCCGATAAACTGACGCAAATTAATGAAACCTTTCTTGGGATTAGTGAAGGCCAGTGAGATAAGGACAATGAATCGGATCCACCGGATTCCGGGAGAATGACAGATCGGTCTCATCACGGAATGCTGATCATGGATGCAACGGCTGTTCCACAAGATATGACCTATCCTGCCGATGTGGGGTTATTGAACAAAGCCCGTGAGAAGCTGGAAGGGCTCATTGATGAGTTGTGGCAGGCAGAGCCGGGAGCAATCAAACCCCGGACTTACCGCAGGCAATCCCGCAAACAGTACCTGGCTTTCAGCCGAAAACGTAATCCACGGAGGAAGACCATCCGTAAAGCTCTCCGAAAGCAGTTGAGTTATGTCCGCCGAGATATTCAGCATATGCTGGATGGATATACTGGAATCGTAAGAACAGAGCTTACCTTAAATCTTTGGGGATTGAAATGTATGGTGGATCAGCCTTGGGCCGACCTGCAAAGACCAAAACATCGCAGGAGAAAAAACACCATAAGTTGGAATCGGTCAAACGGAACCGGATTGAAATTAATCGCACAACTGCTACTACCCATTTATTCAAAATCACTGAAACCGGCTTTTTGAGGAAGCCCTATTTAAAGCGGACCGGTTTACTGGTCCCTGCCCCCTGCCCCCTGATCCCTGATCCCTGATCCCTAAATCTTCATCCCCAGTTTCTTCTTCACCCGTGTTGAGACCAGCGGACCCAACCGTCCTTTTTCATAGGCGATTTTCATGAACATGTTCCGTTTGGTTTTAGGTGGTAACTGGTAATCACCCCGGGGGATGAGCGATAACGCTCCCTTTTCGCAGGCCGCAATACAGGCTCCGCAGCCCAGGCATACCTCAGATTTCACCATACTCACACGACCGTTGCCGTTACTGGCGGCTTTATCCAACCCGATGGCTTTGACGTTACAGGCGGTGAAACATTCTCCGCAGTAATCGCATTCATCCTGATCGACCACGGCGATGTACGGCGTTTTATTCACCCCTTTGTAATACCCGGCCTGCACCCCGGACATGATTTCGCAACAGCAGCCGCAGCAATTGCAGATGAAGGTGGGTTTATTACGGATATTATCGGTGGTGTGGGTCAGGCGCAGGTCTTCCGTCATTTTCAGGATTTCCAGCAGCTCCGCTTTGGATTTCTTCTCGGCAAAACCCCGCCGTACTAAAAATTCCGAGCCCCGTCCCAGGGTGATGCAAGTGCCTTCCACCGGCGCTCCTTTTTTACAGGATTTACCCTCATGTTCCCGCTTATGGCGGCAGTAGCACATGGAAACGGCGCCGTATTTGGTCTTCATGATTATCTCCCGGGCGCTGTCGTATGATACGATTTCGCTGGTTACGGGAATGTGCTCCTCATAAGGCAGGGAACGGGTGAGCTGGGTTTTGCTGCCGAAAAACTCTTTTGCCTGTCCCTCTTCATGGTCCCAGTGAAAATACTCGCTCATGAGACGGGCCACTTCATCCATGGGAATATCGGTGCGGTTTTTCATGAAGGTGAATTCGATAAAGCCGATTACTCCCGGCATCAGCAGATAATACACCTCATCACCGTAGGGCATATCCATGATGATTCCCTTATCGGCCATAGTTTCCAGTATCGGCAGCAGTTTTTCCCCATCGTAGCCGGTCTTGCGAATCAAATCATCCAGGGTGGCTTCCATCAGCGGGAATTTGGATCCCACGTAGGCCTCTTCTTCGGTGAAGAGAATGGCCAGCATCTTGCGCAGGATTTCGTTGTCCACCAGTCCAATTGGATACTGGTTCAGCCGGTCAATCAGGGGAACCAGGTAGGATTTGGAATCGGTGATATGTCCCATATTACACTTTCTATTTTGTGTTAATTATGGTTACATCGCGGTGCGCTGTAACCAGATTTCGGGATAGCCCTATGTAACCAGCCCCATGCACTGGTTTCAATGCTCCGCGTTGAAACCTACTATTCCAACGCCGCCAAAGCCGCTTCATAATCAGGCTCCTGGGCGATTTCCGGAACCTGCTCGGTGTAAATCACCTGATTGTTCTCATTAGTGATAATTACACAACGGGAATTTAATCCCTTGAGCGGGCCATCGATAATCCGCAGGTTGTAATCATCGGCGAAAGCGGAGCGGAAGGAAGACAGGGGGACCACATTTTCCAATCCCTCGGCTTCGCAAAACCGCTTTTGGGCAAAAGGCAAATCTGCGGAAATAATCAGCACGATGGTATTTTCCATTTCGCTGGCGGCTTGATTAAAATAGCGGGCGGAGGCGGCACAGACACCGGTATCAAGGCTGGGCACGATATTCAGCACTTTCCGTTTTCCGGAAAAATCTGCCAAGGTTTTTTCCTGCAGATCCCCGGCGACTAAAGTAAAATCTGTAATTCTATCGTCCACCGCCGGCAGCTCGCCGCTGGTGGTGATCGGATTACCGTTTAAGGTAACAACTGTCATACTTCCTCCTTTAGCTTTCCTGAAATTTATCGGGATCAGTTTGACTGGCCGATGCCAGGTGTCCCGCTAAAATACTGGTATAATGATTAGCCCAGGTTCCCATGATTTGCTCGTAGGGTAAATCGGCAAACGTACCGTGGTCAGTCAGGTATTCCATGTGCAGGTTGCCTTCGCTGTCCAGGGCGGCAAACCGGGAATCGTGCACGCCATCGAAATCGGGGAGATTGAAGCCGAAACGCTCACACAAAGTTTTATTGAAGGCCGGTGTGGCTTTCACCCAGCGCCCATTAAGAAATAATTCGGTATAGCCATGCCAGTAGAAAATATCGGTGCCCATCAAATTTCGAAGTTTGTCGGTATTCAGATGGTTTTTGACATTGGCAAAGCCCAGGCGGGAGGGGACACCAACCCGGCGCGCCACGGCCGCCAACAAGGTGGCTTTGGTAATGCAGAATCCATAACCCCGTTCTATCACAGTACTGGCCCGAAAGCCTTCTGGCTTCACCGGCACCAGGTAGGGGTCGTAGCGAAAATCATCCCGCACCCGCCGGAATATTCCAATCGCCTTTTCCAATGGATCAGTGAATCCCTGAGAAATTTCATCGGCATAATCTGCCACCAGCGGATCATCGAAATTCAGAAACCAGGTAGGCTGCAGATAGTGTTTTAAATCTGTGGAATTCATTTGCTCTGCATCTTCGATATCATTTTTCCGTCAAGGGTTTGGTATTTGTCAAACAGGTTGGCGGTAAGGCAGGAATGCACCGGCAGGATGGTCACCAGGCTGCCCAATTCCACCTTATTGATCATTTCCGCCGGTAATCGAACGATGCCGTGTTCCTGTGACAATGAAATAACCGCTGCTGATTGATCGGGGATTCCCCAGCCTTCATCAGTCACTGGCACCAGCAAGCCAAATACAGTGGTGGTGTTATTCAGTTTAAGTCCTTCTTTTGACAGATGGACTGCGCCGCAATGGACGATAATTTCTCCCCGTTTAGGATAAATTCCGATCACCGGGCAGACCACTCCAACCGCAACCTCCTGCGGATTGCAGACACCCAGGCGCAATTGCATCAAATCATAGAAAACAAAATTTCCCGGTCGGATTTCATCCACGCCAGGGAATTTATCGGACACGCTGCAACCAGGTGTATCACCAATTGATACGGCGCAGGATTCAATGCCACTGTCCAGTAGATCTTTTTTTAAATCGATCAGGCGCAGTACCGCTTCATCGTGAATTCGCTGGACTTCTTCCGGGCCTGGTTGGTGGTAGGTATGTCCGGCGTGGGTGAGGATACCGATGAAATTCAGTTTTTCGGCATTGGTTATTTGATCAGCCAGATCCACAACCTGCTCCGTCTTGTACCACATAATCCCACAACGGTGATAGCCCACATCAATTTTGATCCAGATGTCTGTAGGTTGGTCAAGATGATCAGCCAGTTTGTCTACCGCCGCTTTCGAATCCACCAGCAGGTTCAATTTTATTTTACGGGCCAGTCGGTTTATCCGGTCGATTTCACGCAGGTTCACCGGCACCGCCAGGGTGATGTCAGTCCAGCCGTCAGCAGCAAAATATTCGGCCATGGCCATTGACGAAACAGTGATAGCTTGAACTCCGGCATCGCGAAACCAGCGTCCCACTTGCTGGGATTGATGGGTCTTGAAATGGGGGCGTAAGGATACTGGCGTTCCCTGGATTTTAGCTGCCATTCGATGGATGTTGCGGCGAGCACGATCGGCGTCCAGTAAGAGAGTGGGTGCTGTAATCATATTCATTAGGGTACCAATCTGCGCACCCACCGGGTAAAATCAAAATGGAGATTTATACATCAGAGAAAAAACTGCGACCCCGGAAGTATCCAGGGCCGCAAACATGCTCAATGATCTTTGTGGGGATTCCACTCTTTCCAGACGTTGGCTACCAAAGCCGGACCAGGCTTCAGTATTTTTTTTCCGGGTGTCCACCCGGCAGGGCAGACTTCTGCTCCCTTGGTGGTTCGCACATGCTGGAAGGCCTGCAACTGACGGATGGTTTCATCCATGTTGCGACCAACCGGTGGTGTCATTACCTCCATGGCCTGGATCACACCGTCCGGATCGATGAGGAAACGACCACGCAGTTCCACACCGGCTGCTTCATCGTAGACACCATAAACTTTACCAACATTACCTGGTCCATCTGAGGCCATGTGAAAGGGAATATCCTTCCCGGCCATCTTGGATAATTCCTTGTCATTCCACACTTTGTGGACAAATTGGCTGTCAACACTAACTGAGATGACTTCGACACCCATCTCCTGCAATTTATCATAATTTACGGCGACCGCCGATACTTCGGTCGCTCAGACGAAGGTGAAATCACCAGGATAAAAACATAACAGCACCCATTTTCCCAGATAATCGGACAATTTAACTGCCGTGAACTTCGGTCGCTCAGACAAAGGTGAAATCACCGGGATAGAAACACAGCAGCACCCATTTGCCCAGATAATCTGACAATTTAACTGCCGTGAAGTCACCCTTGTAATAGGCTGGCGCCTCGAAGTCCGGTGCCTTGGCACCAACTTTTGCAGTTATCATTGGTAGCTCCTTTGGTATGGTTTTTTCCGGTTGGGTGGGAGCAGTATTACCCACCATTGCCCCGGTTGGTCGGGCACACCCGACAGGTTTTTCGGCCATCATTCTTCTCCTTAGATATCAGTGGATTTTGGTCGCAATAGTAACGGACCAATGCTTACGGATATTATATAATTAGGTCAAGAATGGCAAGGATAAGTATTTGCGAAACAAGTAATTGAGCGGATGCTTAAATATACTGAAAACGTGGAGCCTGTTGTTGGATTATCTGGCATTAACAGTGTTAAGGGATTTATTTTTGCAAAATAAAGGAATCGAAGCTTTTTCCGCTGGCGGTTACCGACCGGTAACTGAGCAGATCACCATCAATTTCTATCAATTGGAATAGTTGGATTCCCACACCGGTTTTGGCCATGATTGCTTCCGATTCCGGCTTCAATGGGTAGGTTTTGGTGCCGGTCACCGATACAACGTAAACCGTTCCAAATTCATCATCTTCAGTTACAGTTCCACCATTCAGCGGATGGGTACGGCCGTAAGTATGATCATGTCCCTGCAATACGAGGTCAACTTTGAAGCGGTCGAATAAGGGAACCAGCAGTTCCTTAACCTGAATGTTTTTTCGATCATAAGCCATGGAGTAGGCCGGCTGGTGTATAGAAACGATTGTCCATTTTTGCCGATTTGATTTTAGTACACCCTCCAGCCATTGGGCTTGAGCTTCAACTTGTTCGTTGCCGTTCAGCATAACAAAGCGCACACCCTGATAATCAATATAATAGGCCGTTTCTTCCAGTCCTTCCGGACCGTTTTCCGGCAAGGTAAACTGGGGGCGCCAGAGCTCAGTCAATTCACCAAGGACGAATTTGTCATCGATGATGGTAAAACTCTCATGGTTGCCGGGCAGCAGAATAAATGGTGTCTCTCTGGGTATCCAGCCCAGGGCATAATAAAAATCACCCCAGTTGGCATCACTCTCACCCCAGTCAACGATATCGCCGACGAAATGCCAGAAGGACGCCTTCGGCGCCATTGTGTAGGCTGTTCGGAACATGCGCGAGCACATGGAACGAATATTATTCTGCGGATCACCGAAATACACGAATTGGAAGGATTCAGGCGTTGAATCTGCTGTTGAAAATTCTGACCACTCGGCCCAATATTCCGGACAGCCCACCCGATATGAGTAGGAGGTAGCCGGGGCTAATCCATCAAATACCACTGAGTAATAATGCAGCACCAGCGAATCCTTGGTGGTCTTCTTTTCGTATTGTGCCGTGACCGTCTTGGCCCTGGCGCCAAAATTGACACTGTCCGCCGTAATCGTTATCTGTGCCTGCGGTGATTCAACCGGATTCGGAGTGCGCCAGGTTACTGCCATCGACGTGGCTGGCTGATCAGTGAGATTTAATATAATTCGCTCGGGTATCATCCCCGGATCGGCCATGGCCGTAGTGAAAACTAATAAGAGCACACACAGTTGCCGCGACAGATTACAGGTTAAATCTCGTCGGGAAGATGAAATTTTCATCGGAATTCCCCTTATTGAATTGTGATATGAATTTTCAATCGGCCTGGATCAATAATGCAATGCCGTCGCACCCAGGATGGCGATGTAATCATCCTTGGAAATAGCAATGCG
>LSCG01000138.1 GCA_001577055.1 Fidelibacterota bacterium TCS56 | reverse complement strand
TTAGGAGCTTTTTGGTGCCATACCTCTTACGTTTGCTGTGTTTTGTATTTTTATCGAGCCTGATTCAAGCGGTTGGCTATTCTGGCTCAAACCTCTTGCGCTATGGCGAGAGCAAGTCCGGTTATATCTATAATGAATCCCTGCTGAACCTTAATCTGATGATTGATGACCTGGCGGTTTGGACGCAATTCGAATACAGCAATCCACCCGAATTCGGTCGCTCGCAGCGCGGCTTGCGCAAGTTCCGACTGGAATATACCCGGGACTCCCAGTATTTGAAGATAGGTGATTTCTATGAAATCTGGGGCCGGGGTTTAATGTTGTACCAATATGATGATCAGGCCATCGATTTCGACAATGCCATCACCGGAATATCATATCGTAACTCGGCCAGTGATCTGATCAACTGGGGACTGTTAGCCGGGAACGGCAGTGTCTGGTATAATGAATTTGGCTACCATAATCCACCCTTCAGTGACCGGGTGCCCAATTACCAGCGCCGGCACCGGGTGATTGGCGCCGATGGCGAATTGTCATTGTCCAATTTAATCGTAGGCACCTCATTTCTACAGGCACGTGAAAAGCATCCCGTGGAAACTTTTGCAGATGGTGAATGGGCTACCGATACCACCAATCTGGTCCATCGGTTACATGGGGTTCGATTGGAGAGCTTTACCCGCTGGTTCGACCTGTATATCGAATATGCCGAGAAAGAGACGCGATTGGCGGATGACCGGAGCCGCCTGGCCGGAAGGGGCCAGGGATTTTATGGCAATTTGAACTGTTTCTTCGGACCGGTCGGTTTGAGCACCGAATATAAGAAATACAGTTTTGATGTAGGTCCGCCGGCAGAATATTCGCTGGTGACGGATATCTCGGGAGTAGTTGGCTACCAGCGACCGCCAACTGCCATGCGGGAACATTCCAGTCGATTGCTGGGACGAATCAGCCGGGCGGTTAATTTCAATGACGAGGTGGGGTATCAAGTGGAACTTACCAGTCCCCTGGGCCAGTCTCATAATTTTGCGGCTAATTACAGCGCCGCCAGCCGCAATCATAAATGGAACCAGGAATCTTTGCACTGGCAACGGTCAGGTGGGGGAGCCCTGCTGCCGCTGAAGGCGGTTTCCGCTCAGCCATTTTCAGAGACCTATTTTGAGTTAGACGGATTTTTGATGAATGACCGTCTCCATTACAAAATAGGCTATGGCAAATCAGATTATATCACCGAGGTGTTCAGCTATTCGAAGATTGATTCCATCCGTAATATCAATTATAAGTCACTGGCAGCTCAAACAATTCCGCTGGCCGCTGATATCAAGATAGCTGATCGCATCAACCTGGAGGCTAAATACGAATATCAAGTGTTGCAGAAGCGGCAGCATGTGGAATTTTCCATGACCGGTCTTGATACCGCTTATTCCCGGTTTCCCAAACCGTTTCAATATAATGCCTTCGCCAGTCTGGGGATCAGCTATTCCCCGCACTTTTCAATCGCATTATTGATTGATGCCTCTTCAGTCCTGGAATACGGGACGACCGCGCCCTCAGGACATATCAATTACCTGGAAAAATTTGTGAGGCAGTATATTGATATCGAGAACCGCTGGATTGCCCTGGAGGCCAGATGGAATATTACCGCCAGCAATATTCTTACGATTACCTATGGCTCACAGCAGGGGGGCGTGCTCTGCAGCAACGGGGTCTGCCGGGAGATTGCCGCCTTTGAAGACGGGTTCAAATTTACCCTTACAACAATTTTCTAATCAGCTTGTTAACAAATACTCAAGTAGCTAGATTTAACTAAAACAAGGAAGCAGGTTATGTTCAAGAGAATACTCTTTGCGATCCTTTTATCGGGTATCGTATTTGCTCAATATAGTGTAGGCGATTTTGTGGATGATTTCACCGTACCTATTTGTGCTAATGGTACCGGTGATTTCACTTTGTATGATTATTATGGTGATTTAAATGGTGGAGATTACCACGTAATATGGATCAACCTGTTTACCTCCTGGTGACCAAGCTGTGCGACGGAGGCTCCGATCACAGAAACAATGTATCAGCAGTATATCGACCAGGGATTAATTGTAATTGCAGCCGGTTTTGACTGGAACCAGCCGTATAGCTGCACTTCATGGGCTTCAACATTTGGCCTGACTTACCCGATTTTGGATGACACCCAGAATACGGTCTGGAATATGTATGGCATGGGATATATTCCGCATAACGTGGTAATCGATCATACCATGACGGTCCGTTACACCGATTCAGGCTTCAGCCAGACCGCTATCGCCAATACTATTCAGACTTATCTTGATGCCTTGCCCAATGATCTGGATGGTGATGGCATAAATGCATCGGAAGACAATTGCCCGGAAATCTATAATCCAGAACAGGAAGATGTGGACGGCGACGGCATGGGGGATGCCTGCGATCCCTGCGACAATGCCAATGTGTTCATCAGTGGCAACGTCAATGGTGACCTGCTGGCGGACAGTACGGCGGTTATCGATATTTTCGATGTTTTAAGCCTGATTGATATCATCCTGTCCCAGGATTTTGAAGGCTGCCAGGGAGAAGCTGCCAACTTCAACGGCGATCAGACGATCAATGTGCTGGATGCGGTACAATTAGTCAATTTTATCCTGAATGGCGGTCCGGCCGGCGTGACCCCCGCGGTGATTGATAACGGTGTAAAAGTCAGCCTGAATCGCGCCAGTAAATCCTCAGAGCTGGTATTTTCCGATGGCAATTCCATCAGCGGATTGCAATTCACAGTTCCCGATCTGGTCCTGGAAGAATTTGATGAAACATCGGTGAATCTGCCGGAAGGCTGGATACTGCGGGCTCAGACTATCGCCGACAAAACCACGTTTGTGGTGATGGACTTGTCGTCTAATAATGCCCGCGGCGAAATATCGCTGGAGCTGCCGATTGCACTGGAACGCGATGTGGAGGATCTGGTAATCAGTGATGCCGATGGTAATTCGCTGAAGCCGCAACCGGCCAAAACCCGTCAGTCAGAAGAAGAGGAAATGGATTTACAACCGGTGACATTAAGTGGTTTATATCCGAACCCCTTTAACCCGGATGTAACCATCCCATTCGTGCTTACGCAGGATATGGACGTATCGGTTACTGTTTATGATATCGTCGGGAAACAGATCACCAGTCTTCATGACGGGAACCTGCCGGCCGGTGAACACCAGTTGCGCTGGCGGGCGGTGGATATGCCCTCCGGAGTTTACTTCATTCAAATCCAGGCCGGCGGGGCGATTCACACCCAAAAAGCGGTCTTGATGAAATAATAGTTTTCAGGGTGGAATACCCATTTGAACGCTGTGTATTCCATCTTAAATTCGCCTCCGCTTTTTCAAATGAGAATTGGGGAGTCGTCTAATGGCAAGACTGCGGTCTCTGGAATCGCCAATCGGGGTTCGAATCCCTGCTCCCCAGCGAAAGTAAGTCTGAAGTTAAAAGTTGAAAGTCCAATGGCCTTATTAACTTTATACTTTCGACTTTTTACTCAATATGCACCCTTAGCTCAACGGATCGGTCAGTGAGGATTAAAAGCCCCGGCACGATGGGTTGAGAATAATTTCAGGGTAAGATAATTGACAATAATTGATCGTTTTCATTGAACATTGATCATTGAAAATTGATAATTAAAACAACTGCACCCGTAGCTCAATTGGATAGAGCGTCTGGCTACGGACCAGAAGGTTGAGGGTTCGAGTCCTTCCGGGTGTACTTGCGGCCCGTTCGTCTAGGGGTTAGGACACCGGCCTCTCACGCCGGCAACAGGGGTTCGATTCCCCTACGGGCTACATCAAGTCCAATCCTTATTCGGGAATTGGATTATTTGATTATCAGTGATCGAACTAATTATTGAATTTGGAATTTATCATTGGCCTTAATCAGGTCTCTATTTTGATGATATCAATTGGTTTAAGTTACATCATCGGTCGGATTTTCAAATACTTGAAATGACCGAGTTTTGCTAATAGCTTTCATAGCAGCCATGTGAGATTCTGACTGGACTTACAATAACAACGGGGAGTCGCGGTGAGTAAAAACAGCAAACTGATATCAGCATTGATTGCCATCAGTGCAATCCTGACAATAGTGGGAGAATTATCTGGAATTCGAACATTAATTTATACGTTTAAGCCATTGACAATGATTGGAATAATTCACATCGCAATCTTGGCCAAGCCGGTAATATCAAATCGCTATCAGCTTATGATTATCATTGGCTTGATATTTTCAATGGGTGGGGACATCCTGTTGATGTTGCCCTTTGACCTCTTCAGATTAGGACTGTTGAGTTTCCTGGTGGCACATATTATTTACATAATTGCCTTTTGGCAGTTGCCCCGACGTTCATTTACCTGGTGGTACATGGTATTGGCGGCGATATTTGGAATAATCGTATTTCTGTATCTGAGACCATATCTGGGATCAATGCAAATACCGGTTGCCGTCTATGTGATCGTTATAATGACCATGGGATGGTGCGCCGGGGAACGGAACAAAGTTCTCGCCACTCCGTCAGGTAAACTGGCCCTGATCGGCGCCATATTATTCATTATTTCCGACAGCCTGCATGCCGTAAATCGTTTTGTTGAGCCATTCAGTCTGGCGCGACTTTATATCCTGGGTACCTATTTTTCCGCTCAGTGGTATATTGCCCGATCTGTTATGCAATCGGACAATAAGTCGTAATTTCACTGTCTGTTACTATGATGTGGTCATTGTAAATTTGATCTGCATCTTTTCAAATTTCTATAACACTGACGGACAAAATGAACGAAGAACAGACCACCCCAAAATCACATTTTATCAAGGAGATTATCGATGCTGATCTGGCCGTCGGCAAGAATGAAAGCCGGATACATACCCGATTCCCCCCGGAGCCCAACGGCTATCTGCATATCGGCCATGCCAAGTCAATTGTGCTGAATTTTAATCTCGCCCGGGAATATAACGGTCTATGCAATTTGCGCTTCGACGATACCAATCCCATCAAAGAGGAAGAAGAATATATTGAGTCGATAATTGAAGACGTGCGCTGGCTGGGTTTTGACTGGGAAGACCGCCTGTATTATGCTTCCGATTATTTCGAAAAATTATATGAATTGGCCGAGCAACTGGTGCTGGCAGGGAAGGCCTTTGTCTGTGATTTATCCGGGGATGAAATCCGTGCCTACCGCGGGACGCTCACCGAACCGGGCAAGGATAGTCCCTACCGTGATCGCCCGGTGGATGAAAACATCGCTCTGTTCCGGCGCATGCGGGCGGGCGAATTCCCCGACGGCACACGGGTGCTGCGGGCCAAAATCGACATGGCCCATCCCAATTTGAATATGCGTGATCCGGTGATCTATCGAATTCTTCATGCCAGTCACCCGCGTACCGGGGATGAGTGGTGTATTTATCCCATGTACGACTGGGCACACGGCCTGGAAGATTCCATCGAAAAGATAACCCATTCCCTGTGTACGCTGGAATTTGAGGACCACCGTCCGTTGTACGACTGGTTCCTGATAGAACTGGGTGTGTACCGGCCACGGCAAATTGAATTCGCCCGTTTGAACCTCAGCTATACCGTGTTGAGCAAGCGCAGGCTATTGCAACTGGTGCAGGAAAAGCTGGTCTCCGGGTGGGATGATCCACGCATGCCAACCATCTCCGGGATGCGACGACGGGGCTACACGCCGATCGCGATCCGAAATTTCAGCGAAAGGGTGGGAGTAGCCAAAAAGAATAATATCGCCGACATGGCCCTGCTGGAATACTACCTGCGTGAGGATCTGAATAAAATCGCCCCACGGGTGATGGCGGTACTGAATCCGGTGAAGCTGGTAATCGATAATTACATTGAAGACCAGACGGAAATGCTCACCGCCGACAACAATCCTGAGGATGAGAGTGCCGGTACCAGGGAGATTCCGTTTTCGCGGGAAATTTATATCGAGCGGGAAGATTTCCGCACCGAACCACACAAGAAATTCTTCCGCCTGTATCCCGGAAAGGAAGTGCGGCTAAAACACGCCTATATCATCAAATGTGAATCATTCGTAACCGATGACGAAACCGGTGAAGTAGCTGAAATTCACTGCACCTATGATCCGGAAAGCCGCAGTGGCGGGGCAGCCGCTGACCGCAAAGTAAAGGGAACCCTGCATTGGGTTTCGGCGCCCCATGCGATTCCGGCCGAGGTTCGTCTATATGATCGACTGTTTCAGGTCAGCAATCCCAACAGCGTGCCGGAGGGGAAGGATTTTAAATACAATCTGAATCCGAATTCGCTGGAAACTCTGACGGCACAAGTTGAACCCGGGTTGGCTGACGCCACCTCCGGTGAACGCTACCAGTTTCTGCGGCGGGGATATTTCTGTGTTGACAGTCGTGATTCCCGGCCCGGTAGACCGATTTTCAATCGTACGGCGCCATTGCGCGACAGTTGGGCCCGGATCGAGCGGCAGCAACAGAAACGTTCCCGGTAGAACATATCGCTGGCGGAAATCGGCCTGAATCACATCACAATCGAAAAGATTGCATTGATGTTACTCAATACATTATATTGTCCGAGCCTGTGAATAGTCTCAAGGCGAGGTAAGGGTAACCCCAATACGATTAAAGAACAGTACGTTACGGCTGTTCAATAAGGGAAAGTTATGCAGCGGAGAGAAAATAATCAGTCCGGGCGTGTTGAAGCATGCCGGTTTTTAGTTATCGTTTTACTTCTATTGGTTCCCCTGGCGGCTACCTTCGGGCAGGACGATTATTACGCCGAAGATGATACTTCCTATTTCTGGGATGAGGGTGAATATGACGATGCCGGTGATGAGTATTACGAGGATGATTACTACGAATACGACGATACTACCTATTACGATGACGGCTATTATGAAGATGAATATTACGAAGATGAATATTATGA
>LSCG01000137.1 GCA_001577055.1 Fidelibacterota bacterium TCS56 | reverse complement strand
AATGGGGAATGAAAAATTAAGAATGGGGAATGAAAAATTAAGAATGGGGAATGAAGAATTACCAGCAATGAGTTAGTAATACCCATTATTCCTGATCCCTGTTTCCTGTAAATTCGTGCTTGATGAACATCGACAGCGAATATATTGATGGTGTTAAAGTCATTCACTTTAATAATGGCAAAGCCAATACTATCGATGAAGAACTGTTATCAACTTTGATCGAAAACTTGCCGGACAAAGATACGCGTGGACTGATTATCACCGGTCATAATCATATTTTTTCCGCCGGACTGAATCTGCCCCGGCTGGTCGATTATAATTATCAGCAGATGAGTGCCCTGATGCGCCTGTTCCACGATTTTCAGTTGCTATTGCTGAAGGCGGAATACCCGGTGGTGGCCGCTATCAACGGCCACTGCATCGCCGGCGGGTACATCCTGGCGTTGAATTGTGATTTTCGTATCGCCGTGGAAGGAGATTACAAAATCGGCCTCAATGAAATGGTCCGGGGGATCAACCTGCCGCCGATTGCCACTGAACGAATTGCTCAACTGGGTTTATTCGAGGATCATTCGGCCATGGCTGGAATTACACAGCCGCCGTCGGCAGCCGTTAGAGCGGGACTGATCGATGCTGTAGTTACTGAAGATGAGCTGCGCAACGCCTGCCAGACATGGACTGGGAACTGGCCGGGGGATAAAAAACATGACGACAATCGCCTGCTGGTGGAGCGCCTTTCACAACCTTTCGAAACCCTGTATCAACCATTTTTGACTAAGTGGTTTTCGCCGTCTGCCCAGCGTCATATCCGTGATCTGGCGCGCAAATTGACCCCCGGTTGATCATATCCCTGCTAAAATCCGTATTATTCCGTCGGTAAAAGGCTATTTTAACGGCTAAAAACCCTTGACAATTATAAGCGACTAATGCTACACTTCCCGTCGAAGAATCAGATTTATTGTAATTAACCAACAAAGGAGATATTTATGGCTGAAGTCGTGAAAACAACGGGCATCACCAAGGAGAAAGGCTATTTATATTACTTGGGGAAAGATGGTAATGTCTGGCGTTCCAAGATGGCTCGTGCCGGAAAAGGTGGAGGCGAAGCAACTAAAGTAGCAGATGCTGGTGTCACTCGTGAAACGGGTTACCTGTATTTCATCGACAAAGATGGTAATGTTGCCAGAGCCAAAATGGCTCGCGGCCGTTAAGAGGATCAATTAACGTCCAAATTATGATGGCCTTCGCAAGAAGGCCATTTTTTTAATAGTGTATTTGACTGGATTATTCCCGGGATGGCAAGGTATCTGCTGATTATCTGCCTGCTGGCAGTGAACATTGAGATCAGGGGAGCAGCTCCGATTGTGTCCGATATTTCCCTGGTTGGCTTGGAACTTACCAAACCGCGGATCGTCCAGCGCGAAATTCAACATTCCGTTGGCGTACCAATCGATAGTGTCCAACTGGATATCGATCGGGACCGCATCGAAAACCTGGGACTTTTCAGTCTGGTCCGCTGGAGCGCCTATAAGATAGCTCCCGATACGGTGGCGGTACGATTCTACCTGGTGGAGGCCTTGCGTTTTTTACCGGGGCTGGCCCCGGTTTATGATGAGAAAACCGGCTGGTCACTCTCCGGGTTGTTGATCATCAATAATTTCAGGGGATTAAACCAGTCGATCCAGTTGTCCGGCGTGTTTGGCGGATACTCCAGCTACCAGGTGCAGTTTTCCGATCCCTGGATCGGCGGGGACCATATTTCTTTCCGCACCGAAATTGAAGATTTGTCATACCGTCATTATTTCCTGCCGGCGGATGAGCAACGCCGGTCATGGAAGACCGTCATCGGCAAGCGTTTCAATTATCATCACCATTGGCGGGGGCAATTGAAATTCGAACAGCAACAATTCACGGATAAAGATTCGACTATCGGTCGTTTCAGTTTTTGTGAACCGGGGGTACGCTATAACTTCGATACCCGCAATCTTTACTCCGACCCGACCCGCGGCAAGTTGATTTCCACTGCGGTTTACCTCGGACTGCCGTTGGCAGATGAAATGGAATACTACCTTAAGCTGGTGGAATCGGCCAATGGCTTTAAGCGGTTAAACCATGGTGAACATCCCCTGGTTTTAGCCGCCAATGTCCGCGCGAATATTCGACTGGGATTCACCGACGAATTATTGGTCCGCTACAGCGGTGGCGCCTATACGGTCCGCGGCTGGGCACCACCCGACCGGAAAACCTATGCCAATTCCAAAAACGGCTATCGTTTCGGGCACCAGTCGCTGGGCGCCTCACTTGAGTTACGGCAGACTTTAATCCCCAAATTTCTGGCGGCGCCAAAAATGGAGGCGGGACTGGTGCTGGTGGCCTTTGCCGACCTTGAGACCATCTCAGCGGAAATAAATGATATATTCGGAGCCGCTCCCCTGGCAGGCGCCGGTCTGGGTCTGCGGATCCCCATGCCTATGTTGCAGCAAATCAGATTGGATTTTGGCTGGGGCTATTACCGGGGCGCCTGGCGCGATCGCCAGTTTCACCTGGCCTTCGGCCACAGTTTCTGACAGCTTATCGCTTGCGGAAAATCATCGCTTTTTCGAAGCGGTTCTCATTCCCGGCCCGCAGGCGGGCAATATTGCTGCGGTGAGTGAAAACCACGAAGAAGGGTATCAGCAAGCCAAAAATGATCAGGGAAAACGGCGCGGGCGTCATACCGGTGGCCGGTGGTAATCCCAGCAGAAATACCGGCAGAGAAGCGGCGGCGGCCATCGAGCCGACTGACACATAACCGGTGGTTATCAGGGTGATGATGAATACCAGCAGGCAGAGGGGAAAGGCCACCGGAAACAGGGCCAGCAGCATGCCGGCCAGAGTTCCCACTCCTTTGCCGCCACGGAAACCGGCAAAAATCGTGTAAGTATGCCCCAGAACCGCCGCGAATCCACATAAAATCTGTACCAGGCCCTGATCATTTATAACAAGCTGTCCGGAAAACAACTGTGTGGCCAGAACGGCGGTGGGTAGCCAGCCTTTGAAAATATCCACGATCACTACCACCAGGGCCGGTTTCCAGCCCAGCACCCGGAATACATTGGTGCCGCCGGCGTTGCCACTGCCGTGTTCACGGATATCAATCCCGCGCACCAGCTTGCCCATTATTATACTGGTGGGCGTAGAGCCGATTACATAACTGATTACCAGTAGGATGATTAATTCCAGCACTAGTTTGCCTCCTCGATTTCCTGGGTTGCGATGGCGATGGTTCCCGGTCCGCCGTGGACGCTCAGCGCCGGTCCGACCTGAGCAAAAAAGACATTCTCATTCCCGGCGAGCTGGCGAAAACGGTGCGCTATGCGGTGGGCCTCATAATGATTGGTGGTATAAGCCACGCCAAAGCGATAGCGTTTGGTTTTATCCAGTTTTTTCAACACGAATTTCAGCAATTTATCCGGCCGGTTGCGCGCGCCAAAAGTTTTTCCGCCAACCCCCATTTTCCCGGCTTTATCCACCACGAGAATGGGATTCATGTTGATGGTTTTGGCAATTTTGTTGACCACCGCCGGAACCCGGCCGCCTTTGACGGCAAAATCCAGACTTTCCAGTCCGATGTAGATTTTAGTCTGATCCACCGCCCGCCGGGTAATCTTCACTACCTGGTCGGCAGTTTTCCCCGCCTGGATGGCCTCGGCAGCCCGCAGGGCGATCAAACCCGCTCCCACCGTCAGGTTCATGCTGTCCACCAATTCGATGTTCACATTTTTCTGGGTCTTGGCGGCCATCATCGCCGATTGGAACGTGCCGCTGGAACCGGCGGGAATATGAATCGAAATAATCGTCTTAAAATGCTGTTTGAGCAATTCGTAATGGCGGCGAAAATCTCCCGGGGAAGGCTGGGATGTTTTGGGATGGTGGGCGCTGGCGGCCGTCTTCGCCCAGAATTCTTCCGGCGTAATACCGATACCGTCAATAAAATGTTCATCCCCAAAGCCCAGTTTCACCGGTACCACCTGGATATTCATGGCCTGAATCACATCCTCCGGCAGGTCGCAGGCCGAATCTATTACCACCGCTATTTCGGCATTGTCAGCTTGTCGATGTTTCTGCTGACGCAGCATATCGTCGGCTTTTTCACCGGAGACTAACCCGGACTGGCGGCATAATTCAAATACCGATTGTGGATCATCGGTATGGATATGGACCTTTAATTTTTTATCATTACCGGCCACCACCGTTGAATCGCCCAATGAATCCAGTTTTTTCCGCAGGGTCTTTTTATCAAGATTCCGGCCGTTCACCGTACACTCGGTGCAGTAGCGGTATTTGCTTTCCAGTTCATTTTCCAGGGGATAATTAACCACCGGATCCGCCATCTCCCGGTCTTTTTTGCGAGTATAATTCCTGATTTTCCCACTGGTGATAAAATCCTGCATACCCTCCAGCAGATAGACAAAACCCTGGGCGCCGGCATCCACCACGTTGGCTTTTTTCAATACATCCAGTTTGTCCCGGGTTTCTTTCAACGCCACCTGGGCACGTTCCAGGCTGTTGTGCAGCATTTGGCTGAAATCCGGCAGCTTGGAACTGTGGTCGTGGACCGATTCAGACCATTCGCGAATTACGGTGAGGATCGTGCCTTCCCGCGGTTCGATCAAGGCGTCATAAGCCTGGACGCAGGCTTCGTGCACCGCTTCGGAAAACTGCTCGGTACTGATGGTAATGCGATCTTTTAAGCCATTGGCAAAGCCCACCAGAAACTGGGCCAGAATCACTCCCGAATTGCCCCGGGCACCATCCAGGGCTGAATCGGCGATTTTCTGGCTCATGGCGTTGATATCGGGATGATCGTTTTCATCGATACCATCTTTAATCGCAGTTAAAGTGACGGCCATATTGGTCCCCGTATCGCTATCGGGGACGGGAAACACGTTGATCTTGTTCAGATAATCTTCCCGTGACAGGACTTTCTGCAGACCGGCATGTAGGGTCCGGTACAGGCGCTTGCCGTCTAAATATTTAATTGCCATTGATCTTCGCTGTTAATCTCCGGTGAATGAAATTCGGGTCGGCTAATTTAGATAATAATTCGAAATGAAGTAACGGCGAAAGCGTACTTACTGTAAATATTTTATTTAGCCTTTTTTCCACTGAAATCGTCAGCCAGTCTATTTTGACCGATCGGCATTAATTTATGCGCCAGAACGCCGCCGGAAATAATGGTCTTTAATCCATCTTCAACATTCATTTGCGAGGGAATAGTGTCGGCTTTTGGTACAATCAGGTAATAACCGGAAGTGGGATTGGGGGTAGTGGGAACGAACAGGTTATAAAACTCCACCCCGTCTTTATTTGCGCTTTCCGATGTCACGAAAGCCATGGTCCACAGACCACGGCGAGGGTATTCAAGATATATTACTTTTTGAAAAGCCCGGCTGGCGCTACCGGAAAAGGCATTTGTGATCTGCTTGATAGTATTGTAAATCGGATTGACAATCGGCAGGCCGGCCACCAGTTTTTCCCCCCAACTGAACAGACGGCGCCCTAAAACATTGGTAATGAATAACCCCAGAAGGAACAGTAATACCAGTGATATGATAATCCCCAAACCGGGTATCTCGATCTCGTAACGCCTTAAAATCCGGGCGGTGGGTTTATCAAGCATGCGGAAAATCAGACCCAGGATATAAACTGTCAAGGCGATCGGTGCGGCGGCAAACAGACCGGCCAGGAAGGTACGGCGAATCAGTTGAAATAGTTTATTCATGATTATTACTGTTTTTTGAAGCTATTGTTTTCGAGTTTCAGCAGGGAGGCCTTCATTGCCAGTCCCCCGGCATAACCGTTTAACTCACCGCGGCTGTTGAGCACCCGGTGGCAGGGTATAATTATCGGCAGGGGATTTTGGGAGTTGGCGCCACCCACGGCCCGTGACGAACCGGGTTTTCCCAACTGCTGCGCCAGATCGCCATATCCGCGGGTCTGGCCATAGGGAATTTTCCCTACCTCTTTCAGCACCTGCCGGTAAAATGGCGGTGCCTGCAAATCCAGGTGCAGGTCAAATTGGCGGCGCTGGCCGGCGAAATATTCATCCAACTGCCGGATTTCATCCCTGAAGGCCGCCGCATCGTCATTGATAACATGATCGGGATAATACTTGTGCAGGAAAGGTTTTAGTCCCGCCTGTAATCCGGGCAGGGCCAGATAGCATAATCCATTGGCCGATTTGGCCAGGGTCAACTCACCGATTGGCGATTTGTACACGGCAGTTTTGATGATCATTATACTGGCAGACTCCGATTTATTGTTGAAAATTCCTATTCAAAGCTAGATAATTTTCTGTTCATAAGCATACCAAAGATAGAAAGTAACCAGACCGCGAAACGGTTCCCATTTTTCCCCAATCCGGCGGCATTCTTTCTCTCCCGGCCGGATTGACAAACCACCCATTTTATGCAAAATACTCTGCAAACCGATATCGGCGGCCGGGTAACTGTTCATCCGGCCGTAACTGATCAAGGCCACGTATTCGGCTGTCCAGCGGCCAACCCCATAAATTGATTGGAGGGCGGTGGTCAATTGGTTGTCATCGTATTTTTCGAATTCTGCCAGAGTAAGTTCACCATTAACAATCGACCGGGCCAGTCTGATGATGAAACGACTTTTATTGCCGGTAAATTTGTATTTCTTCAGCTCAAGATCATCCAATCGAGCCAGGCGCCGGGGAGTGGGAAATGCATATAAAGTTAATTTTCCTTCCTGGTATTTTTCACCGAATTGCCTGATCAGAGTGGTTTTTAACTGCGCCGCGAAAGCCAGATTGACCTGCTGATCGGCAATGGCCGTAACCAGCGCTTCAAAATGGCCGGATTTCTGAAAAGCACGCAGTCCGATCAATTTCCGTACCGGCGGACCGATCAGGGAATCATTGGCAAAGCGCCGCTGGAATTGGTCCAGATCCTGGTTCAGGCCGAAACGGCGCTGCAATTCGCGGCCGAGTTGCTCCCGGTCGAAAGCGTGTGGCGCTTGCACGACCAGCACGCTTCTTCTGCTATCCAGCCCGATTTCGATTAATTGTCCCGCGATCAGGGTAAAATATTTATCATCGATTATGGTCTCGGTCAGGCCGAAAGGTTGGCGGGTAGTGTCCTGAAAAGTAGCTAAGAATCGGAAGTCGGGCGGGACCGGTAACTCAAAGGACACGGGCTGGGCTTTTCTGTCTCAGGTTGATAATTGCTACCCCGGCCAGCACCATCACCGCTCCGATGATCATGATCGGTGTTAATCGTTCACC
>LSCG01000136.1 GCA_001577055.1 Fidelibacterota bacterium TCS56 | reverse complement strand
AATATATGATTTGTGGATGCGGGGAAAACGGCGGCCGTCCAGCAGGTCTTCCATTTTCTTCAGTGACATATAGGTCACCAGGGCCTTGCGGCCGGTCACCACTCGCACGTAATCACCCACCGATTCCAGGTATAAAATATTTTTTAAATCTACCCGCACTACCTTTTTATCTTCTTTGACGAAAATGAACTGGTCCTCAGATTTGGCCGGGGAAGCCGGTTGCACTATGGTTTCACCGGTGGCGGGGGCCAGGCGGCTACGGGCCTTTTCCACCGCTTTCAGAAAGCGGTCAAGTGGGAAAGGTTTATGCAGGTAATCCACCACATCCAGGTCGAAGCCATCGATGGCGTGTTCGCGATAGGCCGTGGTGATGATCACCAACGGCGGGTGGGCCAGAGTGCGCAGAAAGTCCAGTCCGCTGAGTTTGGGCATATTGATATCGAGAAATATCAGATCCGGGCTATGCTCGTGTATAGCCTCCAGGGCCTCAAAAGCATTTTTGCACTCCGCCGCCACGGAAACGCCGGGGACATTCTCCAGATATTTGCGTACCACCCGGCGGGCCGGGGCTTCATCATCGATGATCAGGCAGGTAATTGGGTTGGCTGGAGTCATTTAATCGTTGAGATCAATTTCCAGATTTACGGTGAATTTACCATTTTCGGTGTTGATTGTCAGGTCATGACGCTCAGGATAAATCAGCTCCAGTCGTTTGCGGATATTATGCAACCCGATACCGCTGCCGGTCACTGCTTCGGCCGTATCCGGTTCGTCAAATAAATTTTCAATTACCAGTTCCAGCTGATTATCATTATCGACGGTGAGCCGGATGTCAATCCGCGGCTTTCCATCCCTGATATTCACCCCGTATTTGAAGGCATTTTCCAGCAGGGGAAC
The DNA here is from genome assembly GCA_001577055.1 of Fidelibacterota bacterium TCS56. Classification (GTDB taxonomy): domain Bacteria; phylum Fidelibacterota; class Marinisomatia; order Marinisomatales; family TCS56; genus TCS56. The sequence goes on along the minus strand of LSCG01000136.1, from coordinate 6,455 downwards.
GAATAACAGGGGCGCGATCCGCTGGCCGTTTTCCGGCACGGCGATATTCAGGTTAACCTGCACATTTTCATCGATGCGCACCTGTTCAAGAGCTACGTAATTACGGATAAATTCAATTTCCTTGGACAGACTCACCCGGTCATCGCCGCATTCATAGATGATGTAATTCATCAATCCCGACAGCTTGAGGATCATTTCCGGGGTCTGCTCCGATTTGAACAGGCTGTGGGAATATATGTTGTTGAGGGTGTTAAACAGAAAATGTGGATTAATCTGCGCTTTCAGGGAATTAAGCTCCGTCTGGAGTTTGTTGCTTTCCAGATCTTTCACCCGCAGGGCGATTTCGTTCAACCGGACCGATTCCTTGAGATAATGGAGAAAAGCGGTTACGGCAATAAAGAAAATCTGGATCATCATATACATAAAAACGAAAAACTCCGGTCCCTTATGGCGCCGGCCGGCCCGGAAAGTAGATGTCTCCGGCACCAGATGCTCAATAATAATATTAACACTCACCGAGATGAGGAACACTGAAACCAGCAGCAACAAACCGTAAAACAAATACTTCTGTTTACTCAAGAACCGGGGGATCAGAATCCGCAGATTCAGATAGACCGCTGCCAGCAAGCCTGATAAATGAATCAACTCAAAAAACGCCACCAGCATTCCTTCGCCCTCGGCAATTCCACGGGACAAGTGGAAAGATGAAAACAGGCTGAGATAAGCCGCCCAGAACACCAGATGCTGGACCCAACGCCTGGAAAACAGCCGCTGTGAGACGGTTTGAAGATTGGTTATTTCATTCATTTAATTCTGAAGCTGCGTATTAATGACCGCTGAAAATACCATTGGATATTAAAAACGCGGCCGGTCTTTTCGAAATTCGGTGGCAGTAACCGGATTAACAGCGATTTTCACCGGATGAACGCTAAATTAAGTGATCATCGGGTAAAACCAGTATTTGTTCGTCATTTTCCCCGGTTTATCGAATAGGTCACAGGAAACAAATACTAACCCGATAATTTCATACCGGAATTGAAAACGGATTATTTTGAATTGAGGAAAATATGAATACAACCGTACGGAAATCGCTTTACACCGCCGTGGTGGTGGCCCTGTCACTGGCAATTACTTTTATTTTAATTGCTTCCCGCAAAGCACCCCAGCGTCGGGGCAACCTGGACCTGCGACCGGCGGTTTCCACCATGAAAGTGGTAAACAACAATATACGGATTACCGTTCCCGTTCTGGGGCGGCTGGTGCCCCAGAAACAGGTCAATATCTTTGCCGAAGTAAGCGGGGTACTGGAAAGCAGTGCCAATCCCTTTTTGGAGGGTGCTACATACAAAAAAGGTGAGCCAATGCTGGTGATCCAGTCGGATGAAGCCCGGCTTAACGTCACAGCCCAGCGCAGCAATCTGCTGCTGCAACTCACCCAACTGCTGGCGGATATGAAATTTGAGTATCCCGAAAGTCATGCCGCCTGGGAAACATATCTGCAGAATTACCAGATTGACCAGGAATTACAGCCTTTGCCCCAGCCAGTGAACGAGCGGGAGAAAATGTTCGTGGCGGCCAAGGGTATTTACCAGACTTATTATTCCATTAAAAGCCAGGAAACGCGCCTGGGTAAATACATCATCCGGGCGCCCTTTGACGGCACGGTTACCACCAGCAACATCAAGCCCGGCAACCTGGTAATGAACGGTCAAAATCTGGGCCAATTCATCAGCACCGACAGCTATGACCTGGAGACCCAGGTGGCGGTGGCCGACGTGGATTTCATCTCGGTTGGCGACCTGGTGGAGTTGTCATCCGGTGATAACGATGATAATATAACCGGTACGGTTACCCGCATCAGCCAGAGCCTGGATCAGCAATCGCAGATGGTCAATGTGTATGTGACCGTTCAAAATCAGCGGTTGAAGGCCGGCCAGTACCTAAGCGGACAAATTTATTCCGGCACAACTATCCGGGCCGCGGTGCTGCCGCGTAAAATGATCACCAACAAAACATCCGTATTTCTGATTGAGAACGGCATCGTCAGGGAACAACCGGTTACGATTGTCTCCACCCGGTCCGACAAGGCCATTATCACCGGTTTGGAGGATGGCCTGAAAATTTCCACCAAAACCCAGAATATCTACACCGGAATGAAAGTGAAGAGTGACGAAGGGACAACACCAGGACGGCAGAAACAATCATGAAACGCTTAATCGAATATTTCATTAAATACCCGGTATCGGGCAATGTAATCATCGTCCTGATTCTGACCCTGGGCTACTTCGGTTTTTCCAATCTGCGTTCCACCGAAATGCCCCAGGTGGAACCGGGTTATCTGCTGGTTTCTGCCGTTTACCCCGGAGCTTCGCCGGTGGAGATCGAACAGGGGGTAACCCTGAAAATTGAAAACAGCCTGAAGGGCATCACCGGTGTCAAGAAGGTGAGTTCCACCTCCAGCGAGAATTCGGCCCGGGTGGTGGTGGAGGTCATCAGCGGCTACGACCCGGACCTGGTGCTGCAGGATGTAAAAAATGCCGTGGACGGCATCAACTCCTTTCCCAGTGGCATGGAGCCGGCTAATGTGAAGAAATGGGAATGGCGCGGCCGGGCCGTCGACGTAATGATCAGCGGACCGGTAAACCTGAAAGTACTGAAGGACAAGGCTCGCCAGATGGAGGAGGAAATCCTGCAATTGGAGGGTATCTCCAAGCTGGAAGTAAGCGGTTTCCCGGCGGAGGAGATCGAAATCGCCTTCCGGGAAGTAGACCTGCTCAATTATAATCTCAGCTTCTCAAAGGCCGTGGCGGCGGTACGGGCCGCCAATATCGACCTCACCGGGGGGACTATCCGCGGAGCAGATGAAGAGTTGTTTATCCGTACCAAGCAGAAGCAATTCTACGCCGCCGACCTGGAGGATATCGTCGTAAAAACCTCTGCTGATGGCGGGATTATCCGCTTAAAGGATGTGGCCAACGTGCGTGACCGCTGGGCCCAGCAACCCAACCGGGTTTATGTGGACGGCGATCCGGCCGTGCTGATATCGGTTAGTTCCACAGCCAGTGAAGACGTGATTCAGGTGACCTCGGCGGTGAAAGATTATGTCAGCAGATTTAACCAGCAGAACGATGTTTTAACAGCTACCGTGATCCGTGACGATTCAGTGGGCATTAAAACCATGCAGTCGATTTTGCTGAACAACGGCATTCTGGGTTTTCTGCTGGTAATGATTTTCCTGACGATTTTTCTCAATTCCCGCCTCTCGTTTTGGGTAGCCATTGCCATTCCCCTGTCGTTTATGGGTATGTTTTTTCTGGCTTCGGCCTACGAACTCACGTTGAACCGCATCTCCATGTTCGGGATGATCCTGGTAATCGGAATTCTGGTGGATGACGGAATCGTCATCGGTGAAAATATCTTTCAACATTACGAACGGGGCAAGAAGCCGGTACGGGCCGCCATTGATGGTGTGGTTGAAGTCTTTCCGGCCGTGTTCTCAGCGGTGCTGACCACGATTGTGGCTTTCAGCTCCATGCTGATGATTGAAGGCATGTTCGGCCAGATGTTCCGGGAAATGGCTTTCGTGGTAATCGCCACCCTGGCCATCTCACTGCTGGAAGGCGCCCTGATCCTGCCGGCCCATATCGCTCATTCCAAGGCCCTGGATCCCAACCGCAAGCAGTCGCGCCTGGAGAAGCGGGTGAAGAAATTTACTATCGGACTCCGCGATAATTATTACGCCCCGGTCCTCCACCGGGCGATTCGCAATAAGGCCCTGACTATCGCCATCATCTCCGGATTATTCGCCATTACCCTGGGAGGTTTCAGCGGCGGCATCATCCAGATGGGTTCCGGCGGTTACAGCAACCTGAATTACGCCAATGTGACCCTGGAAATGCCCGCCGGTACGCCTGAAAGCCTGACGGCAGAAAAACTGGATATCATCGAAAAAGCCGCCCATGAAGTCAGTACCCGATTCAATGAGCAGGAAGGGCGAACGGTAGTCACCAGTATCGTAAAAAGTATCACCTCCGCCAGCACGGGGCAGGTGAGCGTCAATCTGGTGGATACCAAAAACCGTGAATTTTCCTCATCGGAGTTCACCAATGCCATCCGGCGGGAAGTGGGAGAAATCCCCGCAGCCCGACGCGTGAATTATGTGGAACGCAGCCATTGGGGTAAACCGGTCTCCATCTCAATTTTGAGCAATAATCTGGATGAAATCAACGGCGCCATCAATGATTTGAAAGTCGAACTGGAACAGCTCTCCGATCTGAAAAATATTATCGACAACAATCAGGTGGGCATGCGGGAGATAAAAATCACTCTCAAGGATAAGGCCTACCTGCTGGGGCTGGATTTACAGACTGTGATGGGGCAGGTGCGCAGTGGTTTCTTTGGCTCGGAAGTGCAGCGCATTAACCGCGGACTGGATGAGGTTAAAATCTGGGTGCGCTATGATTTGGCGGATCGGGGTTCGATCGGCGTCTTGGAAAATATGCGCATCCGCACCGCCACCGGATTGTCGGTGCCGCTGAAAGAAGTCGCCAATCTGGCGTTCGAGCGTAATCTGACCACCATCAACCATCTGAACGGCCGCCGGGAGGTGACGGTGGAGGCGGATGTCATCAATAAATCAGTGGATGTAACCCGAATTAAAAATGAGATCAAGGCCACCATCCTGCCGGGAATCAAGGCCAAATATCCCAGTATCCAGTTTTACGAGGGCGGTCGCGGAGAAAGCATGCGGGAAACCCAGCAATCCATGTTGTCAATTCTACCGTCAGTGTTGATTGTACTCTTTGCTGTCATTTCCCTCACCTTCCGTTCCTTTGTGCAGGCCGGACTGATTTTATTCATGGTACCTTTGGGTGTAATCGGCATCGGCTGGGGCCACGCCATCCATGGACAGGCCATCGATATGCCCTCCTATTTTGGCATCCTGGCCCTGCTGGGTATCATGGTCAACGACTCAATCGTTTTGATCAACACCCTCAACCGCTATTTACGGGAAGGGATAAAATTCATGGAGGCGGTGCTGCAGGCCGGCATCTCCCGCTTTCGGCCGATTGTGCTCACCTCGCTCACCACCATGGCGGGATTGTTCCCCTTGATTCTGGCCAATGATCCCAACGCCCAGCACACGGTGCCCATGGCCATTTCGGTGGCCTACGGAGTAATGATTGCCACCTTTATCACCCTGATCGTCCTGCCGGTGATGCTGGTGTTAATCAACAGTGTAAATCGCCGACTGGTGCGACTCCGGACCGGTGAGCTACCCACTCGCGAAGCGGTGGAACGGGCCGTCCGGGAACAGGAAGTGGAAAAATTAATCTGAATTTGAGAATCGCAATGAGACACCAATTAACAACCATATTAATTCTGACTGGCGGCTTGATGGCCCAAAACTCCCTGTCGCTGGAAGATGTTTTCGAGCAGGCCCTGAACCAGAATTTCGGTATTCGCATCGCCCGCAATCAGACTGAAGTGAGCGAAAATAACGCCACGCTGGGAAAGGCCGGTTTTCTGCCGACATTAAATGCCAGCGCCGGGGCGATCAACACTGATTTTGACGGGTATCAGAATAGCATCCCGGCGGAATACATCGCCACCCGCTCCAGCGCCGGCTTGAGCCTGTCTTATAATCTGTTTAGTGGTCTCAGCCGCTGGTACGGGTATCAGAATCTCCAGGAGCAGTCTAAATCCACCGCATTACAGGAAAAGCTGACCATTGAGAACACCCTGCTGGGCGTGGCCCAGGCCTATTTCAATCTGGTAGCGGCGGAAGAAAACCTGGCGATCGTGGCTGACCAACTGGACGTGTCGCGCGAACGGCTGGCCCTGTCCCGGGAGCGAATGGAGCTGGGCAGCCTGGGGCGGATCGACTATCTCAGCGCCCAGGTGGACTTTAATACTGACAGTCTGGCCTATCTGACCGCCCGGCAGAATCGCGCCGATGCCCGCCGTAATCTGAACCTGCTGCTGGCCTGGGAGCCGGAAAAGCAGTACCAAGTCAGGCCTGATAACAGTCCGCACACCGTCTATCAACAGGCCGACCTTCTCCGGCAGGCATTAGCAAACAACAGCGCCTATCAGTTGCAGACCACCGCATTGGATCAGGCTCTACTGGGTTTGAAGTCATCCAAAACCGGTTTTTTGCCACAGATTAATTACACGGCTTCGCTGGGCTACGATCAGACCGCCGCCGACTGGGGTATCGGCCTGGATGATCCCAGTGCCACCCTGGCCCATAATTTCAGCCTGAGCTGGAATCTGTTCAACGGTAACAGACGAGCGCAGGTGCAAAATGCCAAAATCAACATAAAGAATGCTGAACTGCGGCAGGCCGAAGCACTCCTGACCCTGGAGCGGGATATTGCCACTAATTTCGCTTCTTATGAAAACAGTCTGATCACTCTGGAGAATAATCGGCAAACCCTGGAAGCGGCCGAACT
>LSCG01000135.1 GCA_001577055.1 Fidelibacterota bacterium TCS56 | reverse complement strand
TTGCCGTCAGGTTACCATCTTTGAGAAGCTTGTAAATCGTACGGCGTTTGATACCCAGGAATTCACAAGCTTCATCAATGTTCAAAATTTGGTCATACATAGGTTTCCGCTCGTTTTCTATCTCTATTATCGGCGGATTTCAGCAAATCTTTACCAAAAACTGCAAATTTTATCATTTATTTTGCGGAAATCTGCTTAATGCCCAAATATGAATGATTTATGGTTCCATGTTTTTGCGGAAATCTGCGGTTTTGGGCCGGTATTCACTGTCAAAGTCCATGGAATACATTTTATTTCTGGCCGATTCCGGTACAAATTCGCGGCAATAATCAGGACTTTTTCAATGAAAATGAAAGCCATGCTGCTGGAAGGGGTTACTGCGTTGAAAGCCAATGACGCCCCACTGCGCTTGGCCGAGGTGGCAAGACCCGCACCCCAGGCTGGAGAAGTACTGCTTAAAATCGCCGCCTGTGGCGTCTGCCACACCGAACTGGATGAAATCGAAGGACGCACGGCTCCACCGCAGTATCCGGTAATTCCCGGTCACCAGGTGGTGGGTGAAGTAGTTGAGTTGGGGAAAGGGGTGGCTGAGAAGCACCTGGGCCAGCGGGTGGGGGTTGCCTGGATTTACGAAGCCTGCGGTAAATGTGATTATTGTAATTCCGGCCGTGAAAACCTTTGCCGGGAATTTAAGGCCACCGGCCGCGATGTGGACGGTGGCTACGCCGAATATATGCTGGCACCGGCCCAATTCACCCATCCTTTGCCGGATGAGATCGACACTTACGAAGCGGCGCCGTTATTATGTGCCGGTGCAATCGGTTATCGATCCTTGCGCCTGACCGGCCTGCAGCGTGGCCAGCGCCTGGGATTAACCGGATTCGGCGCATCGGCCCACCTGGTCCTCAAACTTCTGAAGACTACCTTTCCGGAATCAGAATGCTACGTTTTTGCCAGAAACGCCGAAGAGCGGAAATTCGCCCTGGAATTAGGCGCCGTCTGGGCCGGCGATACCAATGATCCGCCGCCCCGGCTGCTGCATGCCATTATTGATACCACGCCAGCCTGGAAACCGCTGGTGGCCGCCATGAAATGCCTGGCGCCCGGAGGACGACTGGTGATAAACGCCATCCGCAAAGAAAGCGGCGACCGGGACTATCTGTCGCAGGTGGATTATTCCACCCATCTCTGGGAGGAAAAGGAGCTTAAATCCGTAGCCAATGTCACTAAATTTGATGTCCGGGAATTTCTTAAACTTGCCGGCGAAGCCCGGATCAGACCCGACTACCAGTTGTATCCACTGGAACAGGCAAATCTTGCTTTAAGTGAAATGAAGGCCGGATTGATTAAAGGGGCGAAAGTGCTGGCTATCAATCGATGACTGAAATAACCATTTTGAAAATACGCAATAGCTACCGGTGGTATTTACCCTTGTTGATGGTTGTTCTGCTGATTCCGGATTCTGGCAATGGAGATACTCACCCCGATCAGTTTTATAGTATTGAAGGTGCAGATTCGCTGCTGGCCCGGGCAGAGACCGTAGATGGAGTAGTAGCTACGGCCGATGGACAGGGGATTTGTCTGGTTGATAGCCGGACTACCGGTTCGATTATTCTCAGCCCCCAACATGCGGCCCATCCCTTTAACCGTGGACTGCCATCCTGGAATGGGCAGGTCAGCAGTGAGAATTCGGGATTTAAAATCTATATGAGTTTCCCCAGTGGCGGCAATTGGTCACCCTGGCTGGTGGTGGGATTTTGGAAAAATAATATCTGGTCCAATTATGGTACCACCAGCTTCAGTGGCGGTTATGTTGATATCGACTATGTAAAATTGTACTCTGATCAGGAAAGCTGGAAATATAAGGTCGTATTTAAACGTCCCAGTACCAGTCACCAGTCTCCCAGGTTAAGTAAGCTTGGATTCTTTGCCAGCGATCGCAGTACTACCGATTCGCTGGATTACTCCATGATTTTGGCCGACTCACCGCCCGATACCCTGATCCCCACTACCTTCCTTTACCAATACAGTCTCGATCCGGACATCGGGGGCAGTATCTGTTCTCCCACAACCGTATCAATGATTCTGCAAAGCTACGGGATTAGTGTGGACCCGGTGGATTTCGCCTGGGATACTTACGATCCCTACTATCATTTGTTTGGGGTGTGGCCGCGAGTGGTACAAAATGCCAGCGAATACGGTCTGGACGGGGCCGTGATGCGCTACCGCAATTGGAGTGATGCTTATTCTGTTCTGGCACAGGGGGGGAGGATAGGAATGTCGATTGGCAATCCGTTGTATTCCGGCCACCTGGTAATGCTGGCAGGGTTCACCGTTAATGGCAATCCCCGGGTACACGATCCCGCCCGGACTGATGGTTATAATCATGTGTACAGTAAAGCGGCCATTTCCCACTCCTGGTTTGATAAGGGTGGCGTGGCCTACACCTTTTTTCTGCGGGATACCACCGTGGCAGCGGTTTACGGCAATGACACCAGGATAAACAGTGTTGATTTTCCTGTGCAGATTTCCAATTACCCCAACCCGTTCAATTCACAGACTGAGATTGATCTCTTAATCGATCAACCGCAAAGATATGTTGTGAGTATTTACAATCTTCAGGGCGAGAAAGTTATTACGCTTTATCGGGGAATTCTTTTACCCGGGCTGCGGTCATTCCGGTGGAACGGCTGCAATCAAAACGGCCATCAGGTAGCCACCGGAAGCTATCTGGTTATGGTGCGCAGTGCTGCCAATGTGCAACACTCACATAAGCTAATGCTGGTAAAATAGAACGGAATAATCCATGGATGAGGTTAGATCGTAATCAATTTTTCCATCGGAAACTGAGGTTACGCTCTATTTACAGTCCAGGATTGACTTTAGAAATTGTTGGGTTCTTAAATCGAAAGCAGGTGTGATAAAGGGGTTCAGTAATTGAAACTATTGGATAATTATCAACGATAGTGGGTTTTGGTTGATGATCAGCCACAATGGTCCCAGCCAATCTGGAAAAATCTCCTGGTAGTAGTGCCAGCCCTTGTAATTATTGATCTGTTACTGGTTGCTTACGTTATTATAATTCTGATATTAAAAGCCAACGGGATTATCCCTCCCGCTTTCTGGTAAGTCAATCAGGCCAGCAGCTCCAGCTCGTATTTATCCCGTAATTTGTCATCTAATCCTTGCCGATCATAATTAACCGCCGCTGGTAAATTTGCCAGGATGTCGGCGGCTGTCATGCCATCAGCCCCCAGCTTCCGCCGGGCCAAATCACCGGCCAGACCATGGATGAAAACACCTTTTCCCACCGCTTGATCCGGCGGTAGTCCTGCCGTGTACATGGCGGCGATGGCGCCGGTGAGGACATCGCCGGAACCGGCGGAACCCATACCGTCGTTCCCGCTGAGATTCACAGCAATTTCCCCAGCCGGAGCGCCGATCAGCGAATGGGCGCCTTTGAACACAACAATGGAATCATATTTATGCGTTGCTTCGGATAAGCTGGCGACTGGGTCTGCCAGGATTTCCTTTATGGGACGGTCCAGCAGACGGGCCAATTCACCGGGATGGGGTGTGAGAATGGTCGGAGCCGCTCGCTCAGTGGTCAGGCTGGCGCCGGCTATGGCGGTCAGACCATCACCGTCAATCAACAACGGTGTTTCCAGGCGGGGAATCAAAGCGCGGACCAGTTCGGCGGTTTCCTCAGTCAACGATAAGCCGGGACCCACCACCACCATGTCAACCGAGCTTGCTAAATTCACTAGTTCATCCAGATTCGAACGGGCCAGGCTACCCTTTTCGGTTTCGTCCATTGGATGGAAAACCAGTTCACGCCCGCGGCGGCCAATCTGACCGATTATCGATTTCGGCGCCGCCAGCCGTGAGTAACCACCACCTGCTTTCAGGAATGAATAGGCGGCGAAATAGGGCGCTCCGTAATAATTGGCGGCCCCGGCAATGAACAGTACTTCGCCGAAACTGCCCTTGTGGCCGGCTGGCGGGCGGGGCGGCAGCGGCGGGGTGGAATTGATTGTGATAGTCAGATCATCATTATTATACAGTTCAGGCGGGAATGAAATCCGCGAAAGTGATAATCGACCACAGTTGGCAAAACCGGGGTAGAGCAGAGAGCCGATTTTAGGCGCCCCGAAAGTAACGGTCCAGTCCGCGTTAACCGCTACCCCCATAATCTGACCGGTATCACCATTGATTCCCGAGGGAATATCGACCGACATTACCGGAGTAACGCATTGGTTGACTGCACGGATGATTTGCTCATATTTACCGGTTACGGACCGGGTCAGCCCGGTACCGAAGATGGCATCGATTATTAAATCGAATTGTTCGAAATTATCAGGAATCTCAGCCTGATCGTGTATGTGCGTAATCGGGATCGGCAGTTTAGTCAGCAGCTCGTAATTCAGACGGGCAACACCGGAATAACGGGAAGGATCGACTAAAAGGAAGACTTCCGGCGCTCCTCCCAGCGAAAGCAGTTTCCGGGCTATGACAAAGCCGTCCCCGCCATTGTTTCCGCCACCACAGACTACGGCGCTGCGCTGGCCGGTGATGCCCAGTTCCCGCAGGATGACCTGGACCACTGCCAATCCGGCATTTTCCATTAACAGTTCTTCCGGGATGCTGAAATTAACGATTGCCTGTCGATCCATCGCCTGCATCTGGGCTACAGTGGAAATCTTCATATTATCACCTGCTAAAATTGATATTCTCCCGAATCCACCAGCAGTTTACGTATGGAATGGGCAATATCGCGGGGACTGGTTTCGTCCGTGACGATTATGGCATCGGCCTGGCTGTAAAATAAACTGCTGTCAGACAGCCAGTGGCGTAAGTCTTCATGATATTTTTCGGCTGCCAGGAACCGGTATTTGCGGCGATCGAGGCGCTGGTTGAGAGTGGTTTCCGCCGCCTCCAGGCAAAAAACCAGTCCGGTGGCCTTCATCAGCTTGAAATTTTCCCCATGAACGATCAGGGCGTCATTGCCGGTGAATACCTGGTGATTGCCCTGGGCCAGTTCGTTGAATACGCTGGATTGCATCTCCTGGAATGTGCCCGGACCGTAAACGGCAAAGATATCTTCCAGCGATTGGCGGTAGATGGCCTCTACCGTTTCGTCCAAGTCGATGAAGCCCCACTCCAGGATTTCCGCCAGCAATTTGCCCACAGTGGATTTTCCCACGCCGGCCGGACCGATGATATAAGTATTTCTTTTCATCAGATTTCAATACCAGACTCTGCTCTAAATTGCCTGATTATTTGCTTTAATTCAACAACCAATCAAGCGGCTGTCAGCGGGAGATCAAGCGAAGGGGAACAGCAGGAAGACGGCAATATCCCAAACCGTGTGACTTACGACGTTGATGGTTATCGATCGGAAACGATAGTAAAGAAAGCCCCAAAAGAGACCACAGACTGCTGCCGCCAGAACCAGCATAATATTGGCGCTGCCCAAATGCACGGCAGTGTAAATAAGGGTGGCAAGTAAATAGCCTTTTACCGGTGATATTTCAACCTGCCAGCGATGTTGCAGGTAGCCGCGCCAGAATAATTCCTCTCCGGGGCCGATCACGGCCAGCATCAAAACGGCGATTCGAATAGCCGAAGCCTGTCCCTTATAAGCATAAACCCCGGAGATACCCATTTCGGCGAAGGGAAATAATTGTCGGGCCAGCAGATTTCCAATCCAGAATACCAGGTAAAGTCCGGCGGCAGCGGCCAGGCCGATAAATATTTTTACCGGCAATCGGTCCCGGAAATCGGCGGCCAGGGCTTGGCGCCAGCCAGGATCTTTGATCCCGATAATTATCAGCAGCCCGGCGATGATGGCCGCCATGCTCCACCAGAAATCCGGTCCGCCGTGCCGGGTGAAAATGAATAGCGATACGAATAAGACGATTGCCACCAGGGCAATTCGCATGGCTAGGCGTTGGTGAGAGGGATGTGGCTCAGGCAATGAGATAATTGAGGCCCAGGGCCGCAACACACAACAGACCGAATATAGTATTAAACTGTGCCGTGGCCCCGTCCAGAGCCAGAAAATCCAGGGGATTTTCCGCGGTAGCCCGCCGTTTTCCTTTGCCAATCAGTTTAGTTGCCACTGGTACGGCCAGCAAGGTGATCAGAAAGGTGTAGGGCATGCGGTGGTCCAGATTCCAGATATGAGTAACGGCGATTATGGCCAGAATAACCGCAAAAGGGCTGAGCAAGAGGAAGGTGAAATAGGTCTCCGAGCGCTGGTCACCCAGAATACTGGCCATGGTTTTAATCCCGCTGTTGGCATCGTTGGAGATATCACGCCAATTATTGGAATGCAGGATAGCCGTGACCAATATGGACATGGGAATTGACCAGATGACCGGCGTCCAAGATGGTTGACCGGTCTGAACCGTCCAGGAGCCAAGGGCTCCCAATACCCCGAAATTAAAAAAGACTGCCAGATCGCCCAGAGCATTGAATTTCAGTGGTAATGGTCCCCAGGTGTAGATAATGCCAATGGTAATGCCGAAAATTCCAATCCACAGGATGGCGGATCCAATGACCGTGAAGAGGTAGAGACCGATGAGGCTGCCGGTCAGCAGCAAAAACAGGCCGGCTCCCAGCGCTTGAGTGGTGGATATCCAGCCGCGAACCACTGCGCCACTGACGGGATTAACTTGTTGATCGATGCCTTTTTTATAGTCGAATACGTCATTAAGTAGATTACCCCCGGTATGTAAAATCGCCATACCCACCAGCGACAGGATGAAATAAATCCAGTGGAATTCGGCCTTACCAATGACCGCCGCTAACACGGCGCCAAAGATCACGGGCATGACAGAAGCCGGTAAGGCAAACGGTCGGGCCGCTACCAGCCATTTCTTTAATCCCCCGGGATTATCATTCTGCATCGGTGTATCCTCCGTTACTTTTCCATATTCTTGATTCATTGCTGATCATCGTCAATCAAATTTAGACATAGTAATTCATTTTTAAGGCGCTTCATATCCAGGGGCTTGACCAGATATCCCTGACAATTATTACCAATGGCCTGGACCACATTATCTCGGTCAGCCATAGCGGTAATCATCAGGATATTTGCTGCCCGGACGGCATCGACCCGCAAAACTTCTTCGATCCGGCGAAACTCTTTCAAGGTTTCATGACCGTCCATAACCGGCATGGCAATATCCAGGCAAATTAGATCGAAAGGCTCATCGGTTTTTAAAGCTTCTGTAAATATCTCTATTGCCTGTTTACCGTTGGATGCCAGATGGGTTTGCCCATAGCGGTTAAACCGTTGCTGCATCATTTTGCGATTGGCAAAATCATCATCGACGATCAATGTTTTCATCGAGTTTTCTCTAATCTCAATTTGTTAAGATATTATGGCTGTTCAACAACTGGACACTTGATGTAACCCGGAAATTTAAAAAATAATTAGCTGAAAAAAATGGCGCCGATAATTATTTATTACTCTGATATTGCTAATATGTCGTATAC
>LSCG01000134.1 GCA_001577055.1 Fidelibacterota bacterium TCS56 | reverse complement strand
GCACAAGGATTTGCATCGCCACTGAGTTTGTCGTACTGCCGACATTTTGACTGTTTTAAAACATAATTGAGATTCATTCTCAAAACAACCTTTCATTTAGCCTGGATTATTCGCCACGAATTACACAAATAAACACAAAAGTTAAAGAAACAAATGATTACAAAAAATGATCTCGCAGAAAAACATATCAGTTTTGGCACATATAGTAGCTCTTCTAATTTGAATATAAATATTAGTGTAACTTCGTGTTCATTCGTGGCTGATGAATAGGTCAGGTTAGATTGAACGAATGATAATATTGCTTAAGGAAAGAGACGCCATTCCGGCGAATAACTGAAGCAATCCGGGGGAAAAGTGAGCTGAGATGCGATTATCAGCATTGCATAATGTCAAGACCATATCACGATACCTGGCTCTGCCATTGGTGACGGGTTTACTGGTTGTAGCCAGCATGACGGCCGGGAAAAGCGATCTGCAGCCAATCGTCCTGGATAGTGACACTTTATCGGCCTTCAATTCCGCTGCCAATCAGGGAAATGATGGAAATGGGATGCCAATCCTGTTTAAATCAGACCAAAACCCACGTCAATTCAACTGGAAGCTTATCCGCGGCTGTTGCCGGAAACCGGGGCCTGTCCAACCGGAGAGCGCCTTGTACATTAAACCAAATCGCCAGACTGTCGATAACCGAACTCGATCTCACGATCAGCCCGTGCGCCTGGAAAATTTATAGGTGTTCCACCCTTGCTGATTATGGCAAGGTAATTATTTCTGCTGTATTTAATTTTTATCCCATGCTGAATGCAAAATCCAGTCATTGCCTGATACTGTTCTTGTGGATTGTATTATTATTTCAGCCCGCACCCTCCAGTACCGGAATCGTGCTTACGGATGACACGCAGGTTCTGGTGGGCAAAAATCAGGATTTTTTCGATCCCAATACCCGTTATGAGTTAGTCACCGGGGATGAGGTAAAATATGACTGGTTTTTTACCAGCGGCAGTGACGGGTATCCCGTTAACGCCTTGAATACCGCCGGTTTGAGCATGGATCATTTCGACGCGCCCCGCAAACCGGTTACCAAGTCGGCGCATAAACCCGTCTACGATGGAAACATTTTTGCCGAAATCATGTCGCAGGCCGCCACCGTGACCGAAGCATTGGCCATTTTAAGTCGTTATGATTTGTCAATGCTTGATAATGGACAGGTGCTGTTTGCCGACCGCTCGGGTGCCTCTGCTGTGGTGGAAGGGGATACCGTCGTTCACAAATCCGGTGACTATCTGATTTGCACCAATTTTTACCAGTCGGAATACCTTGAAGCCCACTATCCCGGTAAACCTTTCAACACAGCCCGCCAATTGATCGGCGCCAACGCTGCCGTAACGGTGGAGAACCTGCGGACGATATTACAGGCCACTCAACAGGAGATCACCCAGTATTCCACCATATTCGATCTGACGAACGGGATGATTTATCTGTACCACTTCCGGGATTACGATAATGTCATTCAACTGGTGCTGGCTGAAGAAGTGGCCGGTGAAACCTCATCGCGGGCCATACCGGAGCTCTTCCCGGAGAAGGCCGAATTCCGTCGCCTGTATTTCTACCGGCTGGCGCCCCAGCACAACCTGGCTATTCTGATTTTGCTGGTGGTCCTGGGCTTGATCTATCTGGAAGCGCTGATTGCCTGGCCGGCCGGCTGGCTGATCCGCCGTCAGGATGCCAGTGATTACGGCCGGGCGGTGGTGGACCCGGGGCCGGGGATATTAGCGGGAGTGGCACGAATCACCAGTGGAACAGCAGCTTTGCTGGCATTGATAATCATATTGGCATCGATTAAAATTCCCTGGATTTACACCCACGGACTGCCAAGTCCATCCCCGGATTCGAGTCTCCTGAAATTGCTGCTGTGCCGACTGCCGACGGCTGTTGGCGCCCTGCTGGTTCCCGTTCTGATTTTTACTGCCCTGGCCTGGCTGCGACGTTTCTGGTCGCCGGCTCATCGCTGGCATTTTACCCTGGTCACCCTGGCCTTGACGATCAACACCATTTTCTATTTTTACTGGGAGTTGATCCCCGCCTAGCCCCGGCTATGACAGAAATTAAAAACGGACTTGTCACGGCAGTGTGGAAAAACGCCTACGGATTACGAATCGATGGCAGCAACCTGCGGGGTGAATTAAGTGGAAAGTTGCAATTCGGCGCCGAATCGTCCCTGGATTTGCCAACCGTGGGCGATCGGGTACAATGCCTGGTGCCTGAAGATGCGACTCTGGCGATAATCCAGGAAATCCAGCCGCGCACGACCCTGCTCAAACGCAAAGCTGCCGGCCAGGCGGTGGAATTCCAGCCCCTGGCAGCCAACCTGGACGGACTGTTGGTGGTGATGGCCCTTACCGAGGATTTCAATCTCAACCGCCTGGACCGCTACCTGGTCCTGGCTGCCGAAGCGAAAATACCGGCTGCTGTATTGCTGAGTAAAGCCGATCTGGTGACAACTGTTGAAACGGCCAACAGGCAACAGGCTGTCACCGATCGTTATCCGGAGCTGGCGGTATTGGTCATCAGCAATGCCACCGGTAAGGGAATCGATGAACTTGCCGAACACTTGCCGGCGGATCAGACCTTTTGCCTCCTGGGTTCATCCGGGGTGGGGAAGTCCTCGCTGATCAACCGTCTGACCAGCCGCGATGATCTGGCTACCGGAGCCGTCCGCGAGACTGATGGTCGGGGCCGTCATGTTACCACTACCCGCCAGATGTTTCAATTAGCCAACGGCGCCTGGCTGATCGATTCCCCCGGTCTGCGGGAACTGGGCAATTTTGATCTGTCCACCGGCCTGGATGACACCTTTGCCGATATTACTGCGCTGGCGGTGGAATGCCGCTTCAATGATTGTACCCACCGGCATGAGGCCGGCTGTGCCGTCCAGGCTGCCGTTGATTCTGGGGAACTGGGCGCCGACCGACTGGCTAATTATCAGAAAATTCAGCGGGAAGCCGATTATTACGACCGCTCCTACCATGAACAGCGCCGCCGTGATAAGGACTTCGGGAAAATGGTTAAACAAGTGAAAAAGCACTTGAAGCAAAACACAGCGAAAGGACGATGATTTTTCATCAGTTTCGATTGCTGCGTAACCAGGCCTTCGCCCGCTTTTTTGTGGGCAATGTGATTTCACTGATCGGCTGGGGATTCAATTTTATCGCCGTGAGCTGGCTGGTGCTGGAGATCACCGGATCCAAACTGGCCCTGGGAAAGCTGGTGGCCGTATCTACACTACCGGGACTGGTTATCGCCCTCTATGTGGGGTCGATCATCGATCGCATGAACCGCAAGCATCTGCTGGTCATAATCGATATCTATCGTGGGATTTTTACCCTGGCCGTACCAGTGTTATATTATTTCGACGCTTTTCATCTCTGGCAATTGTACGTCATGAGCTTCCTGACTGGTGTGGGTTTTGGTATTTTCTGGCCCTGTGCCTCGGCTTTCGTGCAGGAACTGGTCCCGGAAAAGGATTATATGGCCGCCAATTCCCTGTTGTCCGCCAGCTACCAGACTGGTGCGCTAACGGGTTCGGCGGTTGGCGGTTTCGTTGTTGCCTGGTGGGGTGCGCAGGTTGCTTTAGCTCTGGATGGCGGCACCTATTTGATATCGGCGCTGTTGATATCCACCGCCAGTTACCGACCGGCGGCCCATCTGAAAAAAGCAGAACCAGTTTGGCGAACTTTTATCCAGGGATTGCAGTTTGCGCACCGTAATAAATTGATTTTCCTGTTCGGATTATTTGCTTTATTGTCCGATGTGGCGATCTGGGGGGCGCTGGCCGTGCTGACTATCGCCTTGTCCACGGATATTCTCCAAACTGGCGCCCGCGGCTTTGGGCTGATGGACGGCGCTTATGGCGTCGGGGCGCTGCTGGCAACGATTTTTGCAGTATGGGCCACCAGTTTATTCCGGCGCCGCGATTTTCTGATAGTAGCTTACGCCATTGCCGGGCTAACCTGTTTCTTCCTGCCGGCCATGCCCGGTCTGGGTTGGGCCATGCTGCTGTTTTTCATCATGGGATTACATAATAATTCCGCCCGGATCGTCAGCCGCACGATCCTGATGGAAGTGATCCCCAACCAGGTGATGGGCCGGGCACAGACGATTCTGGGCACCGCCACCCGCCTGTTGATTATCGCCAGTACCATGCTGGCGGGCTGGCTGGCCGAGTGGGCGGGAGTGGGAGTAGGTCTGCAGGCCACCGCCGGAATGTTCTGGCTGAGCCTGGCCGGCGTGGTGCTGATCACTGTTGTGCGGCCGGAATTTTTCTCCGACTGGGAACAATCTCGGTTGAAATAGATTAGCGTGGGAAAATCGAGGTTAATATGAAAGACGTATTGCTGTTTTCGATGGTGGTGGTTGGCCTGGTCGCTGCTAGCGGTGGTTCTCTGCAATTGGGCGACTCCGCACCTGATTTTATTTTGCCGGACCAGGATGAGAAAATGCAGCGGTTATCGGATTACCGCGATGGATGGGTGGTGGTGTATTTTTATCCCAAGGACGATACCCCGGGTTGTACCGCCGAGGCTTGTGGAATCCGCGATGATTACGGTCAGTTTACCGAAGCTGACATTACAGTATTCGGAATCAGCTATGATGATCCCGCCAGTCACCGTGCATTTAAAGAGAAATATGAATTGCCCTTTACCCTGCTGTCAGACAGTGATAAGCAAGTGGCCGGTCTGTATGGCGCCAAAGGACTGTTGATGCCCAAACGCATGACTTTTGTCATTGACCCCGAGGGTGTAGTGCGCAAGATTTTTAATAAAGTAGATGTGGCCGGTCATTCCGGGGAAATTCTGGCTGCTGTTAAGCAATTACGTTTGACGGATTGACAGCAGGTCGGCGGATTTCCGTGCCAGCGAGAGGAAGGTAGTCAGCTTGCCGCCAAAAATATGTAACAATTGTCGCCGACCCTGGCGATGATGGTCCAGGATATATTCGCGGGACAGGTCAGTGGGGTTATTTTTGCGGGCGATCAGCGGACGGATACCGATCCAGACATCGTGGACGTCTGTTAATTTCAGGATACTGTCGGACCTCAAGTAGCGATTGATATTTTCCAGCAGGTATTCGATGTCGGCATCATCATAGGAAACGGCGTCACAGGGGCCATGTTCTTCCCGCTCGGTGGTACCGATGATGGTCCGCTGGTACTGTGGTTCCGGAATAATAAAAAAGATTCTTTTACCGCCGGTTTGCATAAACATTAAATCAGCGGTAAGCAGGCCGTCGATGATAATATGTATCCCGCTGATTTTGCGAATATGATAATTGGCCGGCAATTGATGTTCTTGGTTGACTTCGTCGATCCATGGACCGGTGGCGTTGACCAGCATCGGAGCCGAGAAACTTCCACGGTTGGTCAGTACTTGGAAGGTATCATCGAGTTGACCGATTTTCTTAACCTGAATATGTTCGTGAATAACGCAGCCGTTGTCATGAGCCTCGGCAGCCACCTGGCGCGTCAATTCCAAATCATCGGTCTTGCCATCGTAGTATTGAAATACCGCTTTCAGGTCCTGATCGCTCAGGGCGGGAGCATGCCGGTTAAAATCATTTTTCGGGATTCGCCGTGATTTATATTCGGAATAACTGCCGGAGAGCAGGTCGTATAATTTTAATCCGGCGCCAATCATCCAGGCCGGCCGGGGGCTTGAACGGTAAACCGGCAGGTAGAACGGTCGCATTTCTACCAGTTGCGGATAGCGCACCAAAAGTTCCTGACGGTCCCGGAGGGCTTCGTGTACCAGTCCGAAGCGCGCTGTTTCCAAATAACGCAGACCGCCGTGGATGAGGCGAGAAGATTTTGATGATGTACCGGAACCGATGGCCTTTCTCTCCAGCAGCAGCACCCGCTGATTGCGTGCCGTCAGCTCGGCGGCCACGCCGCAACCATTGATTCCGGCGCCGATAATTATTGCATCAAACTGATCGATTTCAGTGCTCATTGCGATCTATTAACAGCAACAGGTTTTTTAACAGACGGTAGAGGGCTTTGACTTCATTGATAAATTCGGCCGGAGAGCTTTTCTCACTCTCGGAGTGGGCGTATAACCGCATCAGGAAAGGATAATGCTGCAAGCCGGTCGTTTCCAGGGCATCCGTCAGGGCCAGCGATTGGGTGTATGGTATCATATTATCACGGACGCCGTGAATAATAAAAATCGGTACTTGCACATCCTGATAGAAATATCGTGGTGAAAGCTGTTGAGATAATGATTCAATTATGGGGCGCAGGGAGTGAAAATATTCGATGGCATATGGTTCACGGGGATCGAATATTTTTTTTAAAAAAGATCGCTGATCGGGAGAACAGGCCAGGTAGGATTCCTCCAGCCGCTGGCGTTCGTCACGGATAAAATGTCCGATGGCCCGGCGTACCGGTTGCAGGTCAAATGGCAGTTCCAGATGATCGAGGTAATTCCAGAACCAGACAGCTTTGGTATATTCGTGAGGCGTTATATCGACGTTTGTATCGCCAAAATTATCCCGGCCGGTAAAAAAGAATTCAGTCGTTGCCTCCAGATCGAAATAACTGCCGAAACTGATTACACCGGCCGGCCGGATATTCTTTTCCGTGGCCAGTTTGACAGCCATCCCGCCGGCGAAGCTCATCCCGGCGACGATTATCCGATGTGCATCAACCTCCGGTAAAGTGCTGATTTGGTGAAATATGCGTTTCATCCGCGGATAAGTCTCCGGGCTGAATTTCATATTATTCAATTGTGGCAGCCGGGGAAAATACACGGTAAAGCCCAGTTGAACCAGATTCCGCGCCAACAGATTCATGGCCGGGTGTTCAATTCCCTTGGGGGAAGCCCCGTGATAGAGGATCACTGCCGGTGATTCTTCCCGCTTTGCCGCGGAACGGAATATTCGCAGCGGGAGATCCTGCCGGCCATCATCATAAGTTGAATCGATAATTTTTACTGAACGGGTAAGCAGATTGATGATCCGGGATTGACCGTTGGTGAAAATGCTGAGTCCAAAGGTGATCAGGCGAAATATACGCGTCAGCGGTCGATGGAAGATCAGAACCACTATGATTATGGCTCCAAGCAATATCAGTGCGGTCATCTACTGTTCCGAATTCCGGTTGGGAGGTATTATACTGCCTGTGAATATAATGATTGCCTGGGAGAAATAATCAGGCATTCTGCTGAGTACAGTTAGTCGTTCCGGGCATAAATTTCACTGGTGATCGTCTATTTCTATATAATCAGCGGGTAATTATATTAACTGAAAGTGAAAAAAGTATCTGGCATGGTTTCCCACTCAATTTTAAGGCGGTTATGAGTGTTCCTGCGTACAATGGAGATACGACTCAAACCTGGCAATCCACCACGGGTACAAACCTGGTATTTATCAATAGAAATGATATTATCGTTTATCCGCTGATTCCGATGGTGGTTGGGCAGGATCCTGATAATGTAACGACCGTGATGGCGGTGCAGAATTACCCCAATCCTTTTAATTCCGCAACCTGGAT
>LSCG01000133.1 GCA_001577055.1 Fidelibacterota bacterium TCS56 | reverse complement strand
GCACCTGCTTTGGGAGCAGGGGGTCGGGAGTTCAAATCTCCCCGCTCCGACTTTATGCGCGTCCCGACATCTGTGTCGGGAGGGCCCACCATAGTACGCCAGCGGGCGCATGTACCATCCGGCAGCCGGCGAAGGCCAGCTGGCAATCTGGTCATCCCGACCACTTGAATACTTCTGTAATCGTCTCTTAAGAGACTGAATACACCACTATAAACGCACTACTTTCCCGGCCGTCATTGAATGTAGCTGGCCCGTATTGTCAAGTACCTGTTTGCCGTTAATAAAAACCTGTTCGATACCCGTGGGCGTATTACTGGTCTCCTTATCGGTGTTGCGATCAGTAATATTCCGCCGGTCAAAAACGGTGATATCAGCGGCCAGGCCTTCCCTGATATATCCCCGGTCGGTAACCTGAAAACGATCGGCCGAGGCGCCGGTCATTTTGCGGATTGATTCTTCCAGGGAAATATTCCCGCTTTCCCGGACGATCTGCAAAAACCGTGGGAAACAACCGAATGCCCCGGGATTTTGGACACCCTCCAGGGCCACATCGGCATCGGTCATAAACAGGGCGGCCGGGTGTTGCATCAGGGTTGAGACAATCTCAGGATTACTGTAACGGTGGTTCAGGACGCGGGCGGTGCCGGCGGTTTTCTCGGCAATATCAATGAAACAATCGAATTCTTTCATATCCCTTTCCCGGGCAATTTCGCTGAGAAACATGCCATTGAACTGCAGCAGATCAGGGTGGTTGGCATTAGTAATCTGGATTTGTTCGTAGCCGAAGCCCAGGACCTTTTCGATAAATCCGATCTGGAATTTCACTTTGCGCAGCAATCTGGGATTGCTGAAGGCTTTTTTGCCATGTGCCAAAAACCAGTCCGGCAGGAATACATTGATTTTGGATTTGCCGCAGTGATAGGCATAGGTGTCGAATTTCACATCAACACCATCGGCAATGGCCTGGTCAAACATTTCCAGGGCCGGATCAACCGTTTTCCAGGTACGTTTACCGACAAATATCAAATGGGAAAATTGGAGACGAACACCGGTTTCCCGGGCCAGGTCGAGCATTTCCTGTATGGCGATCAGGTTGTGGGGTGTCCCGAATAATTTTAGCGGATAGGTGCCGGACAGACTGGAATAAGCCCGGGCGTGTACGGTCAGAATTTTATCGTGTTTTACCAGCAATTCGGCGATTGGTTTCAGCTCGTCATAGTAAGCGAAGAGACCCGGTTCATATTGCAGCCCCAGGGAAATTCCGGCGGCGCCTTGATCCAGGGTTTCTTCCAACAGACGAAGCATTTGCTGTGCTTCCGCCGCTGTCAGGGATTGGGAATCGTAACCTTTCATGGATGTGCGCGTGGTACCGTGTCCGGACAGGTTGATCAGGTTGTGGCTGATACCGTTGGTTTCCAGCAATTGGTAATATTCATCCATGGTATTCCAGCTAAGTTCGCCTACGCCCAGCAGGCGGCCTTCAAGCAGATCTTTATGTGTGGAATCAGGAACAAAACCGGCTGTCCCATATCCACAGTTACCGCCGACAAAGGTAGTGATTCCCTGGCGGATGAATGGCTCAGTCAACTGGGGATGATCGGTAAGCGGCAGGTGCCAATCCACATGGGAGTGCATATCGATAAAGCCAGGCGCGATGATTTTATTGCGGCAGTCAATAATATCAGCGGTCACTTCTTCGGTAGCAGGCAGGACAGCCGCAATTGAATTTCCATCAACTAACACCGAGCCGGGATAGGCCGACTGCCCGCTGCCGTCCACAATCAACCCGTTTTTGAGCAGAATGCGACCGTTGGGACCACCATCTGCCGAAACGATTGATTTCCCAAACACCCGGGCCAATGGATTGAAGGTCAGCAGTGCGGCGGCGGCGCTTAAAAACGACTTGAGAAATTTGCGGCGGTTTGTGTTTGGTTTCTCCATGTGGTGATCATCCGAAGTCATACTGCCTCCCATTCCTGAATTTTAGCAGGCTTATAATATACAGTGACGGAAGAAATTATCTACCCAGTAATTACCTAAGGTTTGCCGGTTGGTACTAATCAATTGAGACTCCCTGCAGATCGTTTAATTTATTACTTGGAAAATTAGAGAAAGTGGGATAAATCCGGTGGCTGACTGGTAACCGGATTTGGACGCAGGAGAATGCAGACCGGATCGAATTGGTGGTTACCGACTATTTATATGCCGGAGATGAACGGGCTGGAATTATATCGCCAGATCAAAGATGAGCAGAGCGATATGAGATTTATTTTTATTACCGGATATTCCAACCAGGAAGAGACCAGCCGCTATATCAGCGAGCCGCAAACAGAATTATTACAGAAGCCCTTCCGCAGCCAGAATCTGGCCGTAAAGGTGCGTGAGTTGCTGAATCAGGACCGACCGAATATCAACAACTGATTCTTCGTAACAATTTTTTCGCGGTAATATCTTCAAGCAGGCATTAAAACTAATGCCCAGATGATACTGCAGCAGACGATACCAATAACTGCCATCATTTTATCTCCAGGATTATTAGATAATATTCTGACTGTCAATTATTCGATTGGTTGTCTTTATTCACAGGCGGATCAATTATTACTGGAATCTCATTTTCGGTTGTACTTAAAATTCACCGACTTAGTTGGGTTTATCCGGAATGTTATATCAATTTGCCAAACTGATTGCCGTCCGGGCGATAAAACTTTTTTACCGTCGGGTAAATATCAAAAACCGTCGGTACCTGCCGGAAAACGGTCCGATTATTTTTACCGCCAATCACCCCAATACCATGATGGATCCGTTGTTGATTGGCTTCGCCGCGCCGCGCCGGTTACACTTTATTGCCAAGAGTACCCTGTTTAAAGGAGGCCTGGGGGCCAGATTCCTGAATCAACTGCAGTTGATTCCCGTTTACCGCCGACAGGATAATCCGGACGAGATGGACAAAAACCTGGACAGTTTCGAGCGCTGTTACCAAACACTGGAGGCTGGTAAGAGTATTCTGATTTTCCCGGAGGGGATTTCATCGGCTGAACGTTCCCTGAACCGGATAAAAACCGGGGCCGCCCGCATTGGTCTGGGGGCCGAAGCCCGTAATGATTTCTCCCTCAATACCGTGATTGTTCCGGTGGGGATTAATTATTCTGATCTGGTCCGTTTTCGCAGTGATGTGTACATCCGCTTCGGCCAGCCCATCAGCCTGCGCGAGTACGATCAGAATTACTGTGATGACCCGGTGGAGACCGTTCATCTGGTAACCCAGCGCATCGAAACGGCTCTGAAGAAATTGACCACCACTCTCAATGAGTTGGATATTGGAGGAATCGTGGAGGGGCTTGAGCGGATTTACAAACGCGAATTGATCATGGATTTAGGTCTGCAGATAAAAGATAAAAATGATGATTTTTCGGTTACCAAAGGCCTGATCGAAGCCGTGGAATGGTTTTACGAACATCAACCGGAGCGGGTTGAAAATTTTAAAAAACTGTTGAGTCGCTATCAGCACACCCTGGATCGCCTGAACCTGAAGGACGAATTCCTGTCCCCGGCCCGGCGGCAGGTAAAATTAGGACGGCGGATTTATGCCTTTATGTTTTTGATCCTGGGATTCCCTTTCTATCTGCTGGGATTAATCAATAATTACCTGCCTTATCAGATTCCCCGCTGGTACACCAACCGTTTTGTTACGGCACCCGAATGGTATGCCCCGGTAAAATTAATCGCCGGTGCGTTGGTTTTCCTGCTGTACTACGGCCTTATTTTAACGGCCGTGGGCTTAGTTTTCTCCAACTGGATCGTGACCCTGATTTATGCCGCCAGCCTGGTCCCCAGCGGTAATTTCGTCTTACATTATTTGCGAAGGGCCCAGGGTTATCGGCAGCATTTATTATTTATCAGTATATTTTATAAAAAGCGGAATCTGATCTATTCCGCCATCGATCAGAGAATGACGCTGATCAAGTACATCAATGAAGCCAAGAGTGAATATCTGCAATGGCGTAAAACACGGGAGTCAAATCCTGATGTTTGACGGTGTATAAAGAAGCATCCCCGCCGGGCGGGATGATTAGAGGGGGAGCTAATCACTGGCAGGGATGCTGTTGTTGCATTTACTGTTAATAATAAGTTATAGTATGGCAGGCATTAATGCAAGCTGCCGACATCAATTATTTTGCGCAAACCGCTAATAATGACGGCTTCGGATTCAATTATTGCAGTTTAAATTCCCCGGGTAATAAATCCCCCGGATAAATCAATACAATATGGAAATTAAAATAGTCAGTACCAAGCGCGATTTACGCCGGTTTATTAATCTGCCGGCCCGAATCCATGCCGGGCATCAAAACTGGGTCCCACCACTGTACCAGGATGACTGGAAGTATTTTTCGGTGGAACAGAACAAACAGGCCGTTGACAGCGATACCATCCGTTTACTGGCGCTTGACGGAGATCGCGTGGTCGGCCGGATAATGGGTATAATCAGCCACCGTGTCAATCGAACGCAAAACCAGCGTGGCGCCCGGTTCACGGCGCTGGAATCCACCAGGGATGAAGAGGTTGTGCGCAGTTTGATTGGCTACATTGAGCACTGGGCTCGTCGCCACGGGCAGGAGTTCCTGTTGGGTCCCAAAGGCTTTTCAAATGTTGATCCAGTGGGGTTGATGGTTGAAGGTTATGAAAATGAACCAACTTTATCCACCACCTTCAATTTTCCCTACCTGGTGAATTATCTTCAAACAATGGGCTTTGTCAAACATATTGATTACGTCGCTTACAAAATACCGATTGAGATACCCCATTTCTATCACCGCATTCACCAGCGGATCAAACGCCGGACTGCGTATCAGTTACTGGAATTTGCCTCCCGCCGGGAGCTGAAACCCCATATCGTGGCCGTATTCGAATTGATGAATGAAACCTACCGCCACCTGGACGGCTATGTTCCTCTGGATCATGCTGAAATGCATTCCATGGCCCGCCGGTTTCTGCCACTGCTGGATCCGCGTTTTATCAAAGCAGTGCTCCGGGATGGCGAAATAGTGGCCTTTGTACTGGGAATTCCCAACCTGAATGCCGGGATCCGTAAAGCGGGAGGACGCCTGTTCCCCATTGGAATATTTCATATCTTGCGTGCCCGGGCCAATTCACCTCAATTGGATTTACTGCTGGGGGCCGTCAGGGAAGATATGCGTGGCCGCGGACTGGATGTATTGATGGGCATGGCCATGTATAAATCGGCGCAGGTCTATGGTTTTGATCATATTGACAGCCATTTGGAATTGGAAACCAATACGAAAGTACGAGCTGAAATGGAACGGGTGGGAGGAGAGATTTATAAACGTTACCGGATTTTCCGGAAGGAATTATAAGCGCCGGTAGAGACGACCTTCCCAGTCAGTTTCGACCGAATTAGTGTCATTAAACATACCGGCGCGATGAACTAACCAATGAAAAAGGGTGCAAAAGCCAGAATCATCAATACAAATGGCGTTAACCAGCTTAGAACCCATTTGGTTTTCCAACTTATTATTTGTTTCATTGTTTCCTCCTGCCAAGCAATTGATAATATTAAGACCACCGGAAGCGCTGAAAATTTGTCAGCGGTTTAAAATGGTTTGATTTGTGTAAATTTAGCTTATGATTGAACCAGGATATTCCAATGATAACTGACGCTGCCCAACCTGTCAGTCGTACGGCACTGATATTGGGTGCTACCGGGCTGGTTGGAGGTCATTGCCTGCGAGCATTGGCTGACAGTCCAATTTATTCAAGCATAATAGCACCGACACGCCGCCCGCTTTCGTTTAGTTCAATTAAGTTAATTAATCCCGTAATTGATTTTGATCGCCTGGATGATTTCCCCCATATCTTTGCTGTGAATGATGTTTTTTGCTGTCTCGGCACGACCATTAAACAGGCTGGCTCGCAGGAGAATTTTCGGCTGGTTGACCATGATTATCCCATCGAATTTGGCCGACGGGCAAAAAACTGCGGTGCCGGTGGATTTGCATTGGTCAGCGCCACCGGGGCCAGGCGGGAATCAAAAATTTTCTACAATCGTGTGAAGGGCGAGGTTGAACAGGCTATTTTGACTATGGGGTTCCGGCGTACCGTAATCCTGCGGCCGGCCCTGTTGCTGGGGCAGCGGGAAGAAACGCGCCTGGGTGAAAAAGTCGGGGCCGTATCGCTTAAATTGTTACGACCGTTATTGCGAGGCCCGTTGGCCCGCTACCGGCCGGTCCGGGCCCGGGATGTGGGGCGGGCGTTAGTCAGATGGTTGACGGCGGTGGAATCCGGTGTGGAAATCCTGGAATCAGAAATGATCGGCCGGTCGCTAAATGGTGACTTAGATTGAGCCGGTCAGCAGTGTAATAATCACGCTGGCGAAGATCCCCATGATCAGGGTAGCGTAAGCCATGCGGATATAACGGTATTTTTTCTGGGCCAGGAACATCCCCAGGGTGTAAATCTCTTTGGCCATCACTTCATAAACCTTGCTGGAATCATTGAGAACAGATTCCATCTCATGGTAAAAACATTCGGATGGTAACCGGGTAAAATCACCGAAGAAAAGCAGGTTAAACCACGGTTTGGTAATATCGGTTTGATGATCACTGCGTATCTTAAGCGGCAATTTGGGCATGACGGCATAAGTGGAAAGGATGATCGTTATCAGGCAAAAGCCGATCAGGACCAGCGCGCCGTATTTCAAGCCCGGTTTCATGATGTGTGGCACGGTCAGAGTAATTACCACCGAAGAAATGGTTAAGAGCATATTGGCTTTGGAGTCAGCCATGAAGCTTAACTGAACATGATGATTGCGGGTTTGTTTCATCATGTGGTCAAGATGGGATCCCGGTTGATTTATTTCCATGATATTCCCTTGCGAATGTCGGTGATATTATCGTATTAAATTTTCTGTTGTGAAATAGTGTGATTAAAAACTAAGCTTATTGGCTAAAAATATTCAAGACTGGTCGAGGAAAAAATTAGGATCATCAGAGGATGAAATGATCAAGCATATTGTAATGATGAACGCCTGCTCAGATAACGAGCGTGCTGAAGTGCTGGACGATTTTCGTCGGAGATTGGAGGAACTGCCAGACAAAATCCGGGAGATTTTAAGTCTGGAAGTGGGTATCAACTGCAGTCAGTCCCCGGCCGCCAGAGATTTAGTTTTAATAACAACCTTTGCCGGCTGGGATGAATTGGATATTTACCGTCAGCATCCCGATCATCAGGCCGTGGTGACTCACATGCAAAAAGTAATGACTGATGTGTGTGTGGTGGATTTTGAAACGTAATGATCAGGTGGGTATAATGTCGGTAAACCGTCGATTACCAGTGAGCTCAGACAGATGGGAATGAAAGCGGACAGCTACCAGACGACGTCTTTCTGGGAATGTGAACTATGTGGGAATGAGAACCCCAATTACGCCCTGTTTTGCCAGACTAAATCCTGTAAAGTGGTCAAGGGTTCCTGGGAATGCAAGACCTGCGGCTATCAGATCACCCGAGTAGTGGATTTAACCATGCCTGATCAGGTATTCACCTGTCCCAATTGTGGCGGCGAGCGTGAATCGAAGAAGGAGGAACGGAATTGAAGCGGCTTTATCGCAATGTGGAAAAGGGGAAAATTGCCGGGGTATGTCAGGGAATCGCAGAATATTTCGATATTGATCCCGTGATTGTCCGGCTGGTTTTTGTGGTATCGATTTTCTGGGGCGGGGGCATTATTGCCTATCTGGCCGCCTGGTTTATCGTACCGGATATAG
>LSCG01000132.1 GCA_001577055.1 Fidelibacterota bacterium TCS56 | reverse complement strand
CCGGTTGCTTCACAAACCACATGTATTGGTTTGGTCTTGTATGGATTGATTAATTTGTTAAAAGACTTTTGGGTATAGGGAATATCAAAGGACTGATCCTGGTTACCGTCAAAAAACGTAAACTAATCGTTCTTTTGAAACATCCACTCCTGCTACGATTCTGTTTGTTGGCATTGAATCACCTTTAATAAGTGGATCAACCTAGCATCGCAGGTAATCCAGGCTTTGCTGCCTAATGTATTATCCATTCAGGAAAAGGCTATATTATTTATTCGCCGACTTCTTTTTAATCCGCCGGACACTGTTACTGTTGCATTTGGGGCAGGCCCGTTCCACCATGACTTTTTTATCGTAAGGCATGGTGAAATCATGGCCGCAGTGCAGACATTTGAAGGGTGCTTCTTCCATGTTATCTTCTAATATGTCACCCTGAGCCTGACGAAGGGTGACTTTTAATTAACCATGCTTCGATACGCCATCGTTAAAACTATGACGCACAGGCAGACTCAGCATGACAATGATTTTTACCACTGTCACTCTGAGCTAGTCGAATAGCGACAGTGGTAACGATTTTACGCTTCCGCCGTTACCGGGATATTCTTCGCTTCCAGCTTCTTGGCAGCTTTTTTAGCTGCTTTGGCTTCCGCTTTTTCCCGTTCCTCCTTCAGGACCTGCATGGTGTGCTCCACCTCTTCTTTGGTAACCTGTTTACGCATATCTTCCAGGTCACGCATGGTGTTAGCCCATTTCCGCCCTTCGGCGGCGGAGATCCATTCCAGTTGCAGACGCTCGGGGCGGATACCCAGTTTCTCCAGTTTGTCCCACAGTTTTTCGATACGTTTTACCGTCCAGCGGTTGGCGTCGATGTAGTGGCAGTCGGCGAAATGACATCCGGAGACCAGCACGATCGGCGCGCCTTTTTCAAAAGCGTGCAGGATGAACTCCGAATCGACACGACCACTGCACATGGTGCGCATGATCCGCTGGCTGGCCGGGTATTGCAGGCGGGAAAGTCCCGCCAGATCGGCGCCGGCGTAGGAGCACCAGTTACAGGCGAACACCACCGTATTGGCCATGTGATCGCCTTCCAGCATGGCATCAATCTGGGCGGTGTACTGGGCGTCTTCGAAGTGTTTCATGGTCAGGGCGTCGAAATTGCATTCGGCGGCACAGGTACCGCAGCCTTTACACATGGCTTCGATCACCTCTGCCGGGGTCTTGGCTTTGGCATCGCCGCCACGGATGGCGTTGAAGGGACAGACCTTGACGCAGATTCCGCAGGAAGTACAATCATCAGTGAGACACACGGAGGTGATCGCTTCGATGTTGATATCGCCGGCGTTCAACAGCACCTGGGCGCGGGCGGCGGCGGCGCTGGCCTGGGTAACACTGTCTTTCACATCCTTGGGATATTCCACGCAGCCAGCGAAAAATACGCCGCCGGTGGGGGCGTCTACCGGTTTCAGCTTGGGATGGGATTCCATGAAGAAGCCATCCTCGGTGCGGGACAGGGTGAAAAGCTGGCGCACGGTGTCACTGTCCTGCCGTGGGATGACACCTACCGAAAGGACAACCGTATCGAATTCGTGACTCTTGATTTCACCGGTGTTGGTATCTTCGGCGATCAGGGTCAGATTCTTGGTCTGGGGATCTTCGAAGAATTCACCGGGCAAGCCGCGGATATAATTCACCCCGGCCTGTTTACTGCGTATGAATAAATCTTCAAAACCCTTGCCGAAGGCCCGGATATCCATGTAAAACACCGTGATTTCAATATCGGAGTAATGGTCCTTCAGCAGCAGACTGTCCTTCACCGTGTTCATACAGCAGATATTGCTGCAATAGGGGTTGCCCACTTCGCTGTTGGACCGGGAACCGACGCACTGGATAAAGGCGATCCTTTTAGGTGTTTTCTGATCACTGGGCCGGACGAAATGTCCCTCGGTGGGACCACCGGCTGAGATCAGTCGCTCGAACTCCATACTGGTGATGACATTCTCGAAGCGTGTATAGCCGTATTCATCCATCTCGGTGGGATCGTAAACATCCATGCCGGTTGCCACGACCACCGCGCCCACATCCAGTTCGATGATTTCATCTTCCATATCGAAATCGATGCAGTTCTTTTCGCACACATCGGCACATTTGCCACAGGCAATCGGGTTGTGGCCCAGGCACAGCTCATCGTCCAGAATATAGACCGATGGAACAGCCTGGGGGAAGGGCATGTAAATCGCCTTGTGGGAAGAAAATCCCTGCTGGAAGCTGTCGGGCCCAACGACCGGACAAACCAGTTCACATTCGCCACAGGCGTTGCATTCATCTTCATTGACATAGCGGGCCTTTTTCCGCAGCTTCACGTGGAAGTTGCCGATGTAGCCGCTGACGTCTTCTATTTCGCTATATGTATATAAATTAATTCGGGGATGTCGACCGACATCCATCATTTTCGGTCCGAGTATTCATATGGAACAATCCATGGTGGGATAGGTCTTGTCCAGCGCGGCCATGATCCCTCCAATGGATGCCTCCTTTTCTACTAAATTTACCTGGTATCCGGCGTCGGCCAGATCCAAAGCTGATTGAATACCGGAAACGCCGCCACCGATTACCAGCACTTCCTTGGTAACCGGAATGCTGGCCTCCGTCTGTGGTCGCAGCAGTTTGGCGCGGGCCACGGCGATCCGAACCGAATCCATGGCCTTCTGGGTAGCCGCGTCCCAATCGTTGATATGCGCCCAGCTGACGTGCTCACGGATATTGGCCATTTCCATCAAATAGGGATTTAACCCGGCTTCGGAAACGCAATTGCGGAAAGTCGGTTCATGCATCCGCGGTGTGCAGGATGCTACCACCACCCGGTTCAGATTCTGCTCCTTGATGTAGCGCTTGATCTCCTGTTGACCCGGTTCGGCACAGGTGTATTTATTCACTACAGAACAGGCAACATCAGGGAGTGTGGCGGCATAATCGCTCACTTTCTGGCAATCCAGTGAACCGGCGATATTTTTGCCGCATTCGCAGACGAAAACCCCGACTCTCAGACCGTCATCGTTCATTCAATACTCCTTTTTATTTGCCACAGAGGCACAGAGGTCGCAGAGTTTTCTTTAATAATTTTACTTTTCATTTCTCTGTGAACTCAGCGTCTCAGTGGCTATTTGAAACCAAGTTGGATTTGCCACAGAGGACACAGAGTATCATTGTAGCTATATTTGGTGTCTTCATTTTTCTATGGCTATGGCTTTGTTAAAATAATTCTTTTAATACCTTGTTTGAGTAACTCATTATTGAAATTGATTAATAACCCAAGTGGGTAATCTCCCATTTTGAGATAGCTTAATAACTGGGCTTCAAAAACCGGATCGTGTCGTTCAACACTTTTCAACTCCAGTACAATCTTACCTTCAACAACAATATCGACCCGGAAATTGCCAACTGGAATTCCTTTGTATTGAACTGGTAATTCTTTTTGGGTTTCGACGGCCAGTTTTTGCTTTCCAAGTTCAATTGCCAACGCTTTTTCGTAGATACTTTCCAAAAGACCTGGCCCAAGTGTCTGATGTACTTCAATTGCGGCGGCGATTATCTTCTCAGTTATTTTATTCAATTCTTCTATTTGCCGCTGAGGCACGGAGGCCACAGAGTTCTCTTTAATATTTTTACTTTTCATTTCACTGTGTACTCAGCGTCTCTGTGGCTAACCAATCTCAAGCTGTATTTGCCGCGGAGGCACGGAGGTCTCAGAGTTTTCTTTAATAATTTTACTTTTCATTTCTCTGTGCTCTCTGCGCCTCTGTGGCTAACCAATTCTTTCTAATGTTATCGTAGCAATATCTCTAATCTCTATCTTTGGCCCGTCATCACCGGCATGTTGCTGGGTGCATTGCAGGTGGATATGGCATTTAGGGCAGGCCACGGCCATGGTCTCGGCACCGGTAGCATAAGCCTGATCCAGACGTTCATTCTGGATTTTACGGGTGGTGCCGTCGCAATTCATCCAGGCCGATACCCCGCAGCACAGGGCGCCCTTACCGTGTTGCTTCATTTCCACCAGATTGTCACCACCATTGGATTTCAACACCTGCCGCGGTGCATCATACTCACTCAAGTGGCGACCCAGCCGGCAGGGATCTTGGAAGGTGACCGGCTTAGCGACGGGCGCCAGCTCCAATTTTCCGGACTCAACCTGTTCAGCCAGAAATTGGCTCAAGTGCTGCAACTTCCAGGGCACTTTGAAGCCGTTTTCCACGTACAGATTCTGAAAAGCGCTCTGGCATTCGGCACAGGAGAACAGGATTGTTTTACAGCCGGTTTTAGCGATCATCTCCAGGTTGTGTTCCGCCAGCATCTTGAAATTATCCATATCGCCGTTCCAGTACAGATCGTGCCCACAACAGCGTTCCTGCGGCAGCAGCACCGGCTTGATTCCCAGATGGTTCAATATTTTTATGCTGCTGATGGCCGCATCCAAGGTGGATAATTCAAGGTTGGTGAAAAACGAATCGAAATAGGGGGCGCAACCCACGAAATACAGAATTTCACCGGTATCGGTGGAAATATCGAGTTCATTACCCACCCAGTCCAGGCGATTCTGCCGTAAATCCCTGGTGGTCATCATTTTCTGCAAAGTCTCCAGCACTCCGGAGTGGGAGCATTGGCCCTTGAAACGACTGGAATCGGTATTGTTACGCAAGGTCTGGGTCAATTCGATATAGCTGATGGCGCTGGGACAAACCTGATCACAGCGTTGGCAGGTGAGGCAGCTCCACAGATCGTAATCGGCAAACAGGGTGTCAAAATCCTGCTTTACGGCCTGGTTCAGCATCAGCCTTGGCGAATATTCCTGGCTGAAGCGCGAAACGGGACAGACCGAGGTGCATTTTCCACATTCCAGGCAGGCCAGGGCATTGGTTTGTTGAACGGCGGCGTATAATTCTTCGTGCATGATTATTTCCCCCCGTTATTATTGAGCGATTGGGCAAAATCGGCGATGGTCTGAATGAATTTCACGCTATCACCATCCGGGATGGCGGCAAAGCCGATCCGCTGCGGGTCGGTTCCCAGAATATGTACCAGGCTGCGGATTTCGTCAAAGGATTCACGGACCCGGCGGGCGCCGACGCCGTAATGGCAACTTTCGTCATCGCAGGCGGTGAGCAGGACGCCGCTGGCACCGGCGGCCAGGGCTTTAAGCACAAATCCCGGTTCGATGCGTCCGCCGCAAATGGTCTGGATCAGATTCAGATTTACCTTGTCGGTACGAATCTGCGCCAGTTCATCGCTATGGAGACTGGAGCCATTCCAGCGGCAGGAAAATACCACCAGATTGGTGGCGCCGGTGGCCATTCGGTCCAGCTTGGAATTCAGCCAGGCGTCATCGATGAAGCCCGGCAGCATGGCGCCGTTGGGACAGGCGCTGACGCAAATGCCACAGGCCCGGCATTTTTCCGGATCGAGCTGCGAAATCTGCAGGTCACCGGAGGAAGCAATTAATTCCAGTGCGCCGTAATCGCAGACGGACACGCATTCGCCACAGCCGCGGCAGATGTTGGCCGCTACCCGGGGCTGAAGCGATTGGAGGATTACATCAATTTTCTTTTTGCCGATTTTCAGATTAGCGGTAAGGCTAGACTCGCTGTTGACCAGGGAACGTAAATTATCCGGTACCCGGCACAGGTATTCGCCGGTGTGGCCATCGACGGTCAACATGGCCGGCTGCTTATCGCACAGCGAAACGCATTCCTCACATTCGGCGCAGGGCCCACAGCGCAGGCAGCGTTGGGCTTCGGCAATCGCGGTAGCTTCATCGAATCCGAATTCCACCTCATCGAAATTTCCCAGCCGTTGCTGGACTTCCATAGCCGGCATGCCGGCGCGGGCGATTTGCGACCGCTGATCGAGATCAATTTTGATTTCCGCTTCGGGGAGCATCTGCGGCGGCACCGGATTTTCCAACGGTTGCCCGGTGAGGTAATGCAGGATCGAATCGGCGGCGCGATGGCCGTGGGCAATGGCGTCGATGACGGTACTGGGACCGGTCACCGCATCACCACCGGCGAAGACGCCGGGACGATCGGTGGCCATGGTATCTTCATCGGCCACCAGGGTATTCCAGCGCGACAGCTTCACATCACTGAGCCCGAATTCGATTTCCGGTTCCTGGCTGATGGCGGGGATGATGCAATCAGCTTCCACCAGATATTCGGAATCGGGGATCGGCACCGGTCGGCGGCGGCCGCTTTCGTCCGGTTCGCCCAATTCCATTTTCTGGCAGGTCATGCCGGTAACACGACCTTTTTTACCAACGATTTCAACCGGGGCGGCCAGGTAATGAATTTTTACGCCTTCCTTTTCCGCCTCGTCGATTTCCTCTTCATCGGCGGGCATTTCCTGGCGTGTGCGACGATAGACGATGTGCACTTCACTGCTGCCCAGACGCAGGGCGGTCCGGGCCGAATCAACGGCGGAATTGCCACCGCCGATTACAATTACTTTATCACCCGGTTTTTCGGATGCCGAAAAATTGACCTGATTTAAGAAGGCCACGGCATCCAGGATTCCCCGGTACCGTCCTTCTCCCTTAATATTTAATTTTTTGCCTTTGTGGGCGCCGATCGCCAGGTAGATGGCTTCGAAACCTTGTTTAAATAATTCATCGATGGCTTTTTCACCTTCGATTTTCGTGCCGGTTTCGATTTTGATGCCCAGATTGGTGAGATAGTCAATCTCAGCTGATAATATTTTCCGCGGCAGGCGATAGGCGGGGATACCGGCAATCAGCATACCGCCGGCTTCCGGCAGGGCCTCGAAAACGGTGACATCAAAGCCCCGGCGCACCAGATCGTTGGCGGCGGTGAGTCCGCTGGGTCCGGCGCCGATAACGGCCACTTTTTCCTGGCGGGTGGTCTCGATTTTAGCCGGTGGTTCACCGGGATGGGCCAGTTCGTAATCGGCGGCGAAACGCTTCAGCCAGCGTACAGCCACGGGCTGATCCACCACATTGCGGTTGCAGGCCGCCTCACAGGGATGGGTGCAGACCCGTCCGCAAATGCCCGGCAGGGGATTGCGCTCGCGGATCACATCCAGGGCGGCGCCGAATTTACCGGCGGCCATCAGTGAAACGTAGGCCTTCACATTCACGCCGGCGGGACAGGCATTTGTGCAGGGTGAGGGTTCCACCGGACCGAAGCGATATTCCTCTTTTTTCCCGGGAAAGCTCAACTGTCCTTCCTCCCGGAAAATATCAAACGTATGGGGGGTGGGTTCGGGCATAAATCAGGCTTCCACTTTAGCGGTTGACTGTTCCTTTTTTAACAATTCGAGGGCATAGTCGTAACCCCGTTCAAAGGCTTTGATATTTACATCAATGAATCGCTCCGGCACTGAGTCTGGTAAAGCAGCTTTCACCGATTCGGCGCTGATCACCTTGGTGATGCCGGTGAAAAAGCCCACCATTACCACGTTGGCGAAAATGCGGTTGCCCATCTCCTCGGCGATACGGGTGGAGGGGATCGAATACATGCGTACATCATCCCGGATTTTTTCCGGTTTGACCAGATCCACATCGGTGAGCAGGATGCCACCGGGAATCAGGTCGTCCAGGAATTTTTCGTAGGCTTCCTGGGACATGGAAACCAGTATCTCCGGGGCCACGATATAGGGATAAAGGATCGGGTTATCGTCAACCACCACCTGGGCCGAGCAGGCGCCGCCGCGGGCTTCCGGACCGAAGCTTTGGGTCATGGTGCCGAATTTATTATCGTGCAGGGAGGCGGCTTTACCGATCAGGATTCCTGATTTGATGATTCCCTGTCCGCCGAAACCTGAAAAACGAATATCCATTGATTATCCTGTTTTGTTGTTGTTTTGGAAA
>LSCG01000131.1 GCA_001577055.1 Fidelibacterota bacterium TCS56 | reverse complement strand
ATGGCGTCCAGATCACGGCCTGCCAATCCGCCATATGTGGGAAAACCTTCGGTGAGAATCAGTAAATCTTTTTCCTGCTGGGCCAGATCGCCTTCGTTTGTACAGAGAAATCCGCCGATATTGGCCATCCCGTCTTTTTTGGCGCTCATGGTGCAGCCGTCGCCATAGCTGAACATCTCCCGCACTATTTCCCGCACGGATTTATCTTTGTATCCTTTTTCCCGCTGCTTGATAAAAAAAGCATTTTCAGCAAAGCGGCAGGCATCGAAATACAAGGGAATACCGTACTTATTCAGCAATTGGCGGGTGCCTTTTATATTCGCCATTGATACAGGCTGCCCACCGCCGGAGTTGTTAGTAACCGTCAGCATACACAGGGGGATTTTCTCCGTACCGACTTTTTTGATCAGGGCAGCCAGTTTGTCCAAATCCATATTGCCCTTAAAAGGGTGGGTGCTGGCCGGGTCACGGCCTTCATCGATTACCATATCCAGGGCCCGGGCGCCGCGGTATTCCACGTTGGCGCGGGTGGTGTCGAAATGGGTATTGTTGGGAACGATATCGCCTTCCGAGCACATCACCGAAAACAGGATGCGCTCCGCCGCCCGTCCCTGGTGAGTGGGAATCACATGGGTAAAACCGAAAATTGATTTAACCGCCGCCTCAAAGCGCTGGTAACTGACACTGCCGGCATAAGCCTCATCGCCGCGCATCAAAGCCGCCCACTGTTCGGAACTCATGGCCCCGGTGCCGCTGTCGGTAAGCAGATCGATGAGCACATTCTGGGCGTCAATCTTAAATAAATTATAGTGGGCCGCCTGCAAAAACTCTTCCCGCTCGACAGGGGTGGTCATGCGGATCGGCTGCACAGATTTAATAATAAACGGTTCGATTACGGTGCGAAACTGCGGTTTGTCCGGCATATTTATCCTTCAACAATATTTTTACACTGGTTACAAATTAAACCTGCCGTCAATCAGTTAGAAATTATTTGGGGTGCGACAATCATTCATCAGCCTTCGCGATCTTGCAGGGCAAGATTGCGGGCAGGAAACCCAGTTTTCATAACCTTGCGAAGGTTTGGTACCTTCGCAAGGTTATTACCCAAAGTGGCAAATAGCCAAACTTGTCCGCCATTGGCAGATAGTCTAATCCCTGATACAACGAACTGAAAACCCGTACTTCT
The DNA here is from genome assembly GCA_001577055.1 of Fidelibacterota bacterium TCS56. Taxonomy (GTDB): domain Bacteria; phylum Fidelibacterota; class Marinisomatia; order Marinisomatales; family TCS56; genus TCS56. The sequence goes on along the minus strand of LSCG01000131.1, from coordinate 6,741 downwards.
TGTAGTTGTAGTCGCGGCCCAATTCTGAATTATTGTAACCCAGCTTCCTGTGCCACGCGTAGCTACTATAATCCTCGGTGAAGACCAGAAGTAACCGTTGTTGCCCAGAGTGTAGTAGTTACCGTCGCTGGTGCGGTAACCACCGGGAAGGGCCGTGAAGCCGCTGCTGTTGGCAGCGCCGGTATTCGGGCTATCCCAATGGGTGGTTATCTCAGTTCGTTTCCCCCCTACCCCAATTTAAAAATGCCCAGCACCTCACAGGTGCCGGGCACTTATACCGCAATAACTTTATCGTTTAAAGTCGCTGTTATTCCACCATTTCTCCGCCACCGATCAGGTCGGCCAGCTTGAAAGCGCCTTCTTTTTCCAGCTTCCGGGCTTCCTGAACAATTTCCTTACGGGCATTGTCGATTTCACGTTTGACAACGGCCCCTTCCACCGGTTCGTACATGGCCTGTTTTTTCTGGGGCAGGTTTTCCAAAACGTGGTTAACGGTGTCTTCTTCCATGCCCTTCATGGCCATGGCGATGGTGTCCAGTTCAACCGAATTCATCAGGTCTCGCAATAATCCATCGGGGAAATATTCGAAGATATTTTCAAAAGTCAGATGATATTTGCGCACTTCCTTGGCCAGTTCCGGGTTCTCCCGGGTTATGGCTTCCAGATATTTGTATTCGTCCTCCGGATCCATATCACCAAGAATAGCGGCAATATCCTGACCGCCGCCACGGGAAAAATTGACCGTCCGGGGCAGGAAATGGGATTTATCCTCCAGGTCGTGGGCCACATCCACCACCCCTTCCAGGGGTACATCGTTCAGGTCTCCGATTTCGATCAGCACCCGGCCTTTGGTTTCGGCGTCCAGGCGATTGAGCACCAGCATGCGCCGATCCTGGGGCATTTGGGCCATGGCCATGGCGATCACCCGGGGCTGTTCGGCCACCAACAGGGCCACCGCCTGTTCATCGGTGAGGTGATCCATGAAGGCAAATGGTTTCTTAGGCTCATCACCGGATTCATTGAATTTCTCACTGATAAAGCTGAAATAGAACTCTTCGATAACCCTTTTCTTCACTGCAAACGACACCGATCCCAGTTCACGGATCGTGGAGCGTACTTTACGCAGGTCGGTCTGGGACAGACCCTTGATCAGTGTCATGGCCAGGCTTTCGCCCAGGACTGAAAATAAGATGGCAACTTTATGCAGGCCGGATAATTGATTATAATCTGTGATCATAGGTTGATCCTGTTATTTTTTCTTTTTCTTGCCCGTTTCTTCTTCCGGTTCCTCTTCAGCTTCCGGTTCGGCCGGGGCCGGAGGAGCTTCGGTCTCCATCCACTCGCGCACGATACGGGTGGCCGTTTCCGGCTGACCCACACTCATTGAAACCACTGCTTTGCGCATATCATTGATTTCGCTCTGTACTACTCCCGGATCTTCACCAGTCTGGGGCGGTGGAGTGCTTGCCGTGGTAGCTGCTGGTGCCGGGGCTGGAGCGGGAGTCTCGGCAGGTGCAGATTTCGGTTTTTCGGCTACCTCAGGTTTTTTAACCGGCCGTTTTTTTTTGCGCGGACGAGGCGGCTGTTGCATCATCCACGGCGGCGGTGGGGCGTAGCGCGGTTTGGAGCGATTGGTCATAACCAGTACTATCACCAGGGCCACTACTGCCAGGAAAGTGAGTAATCCCATCAGATACAGGGGCAGGTTATTCATCCCGCCCTGGATTTTATCCAATTCGGCCTGGACACTTTCCAGGGTGGCGATTTTTTCCGTGATTTGTGCATCCAGCGCTGTACGCTCTTCTTCAGCCTGGCTGACGCGAGACTGGGTGGCCTGGGCTTGAGAATCGGTGATCGCGGGAGTGGCGAGTTGGGCACGTAGATTCTGAATTTCATTGTTTAACTGGATCAGACGCAGGGAGTCGCTCATCAGCATTTCCCGTTTTTCCTGCTCAAAGGCGCGGGTGCGGGCGGCTATCTCAATTTTGTCCAATTCCGACTGAAAATAGGAGCGGTCCTCCTGGCGGCGCTGGCCTTCTTCCTGCTTGTACTGTTCCAGTTCCTGGCGCCAATCGGCCTCGGCGGCGGCGGTTTGAGCTTCCTGCTGTTTTTCCATCGCGTCAACCTTATCGGCAATGCTTTTCAGGATGATGGCTTCCGCCGATTGCTGGTCGCGGCGCTCTTTAAAACTGGCTGTCATGATGGAAAGTTCATCACCTCGTGCGCGGTTGAAGCGCGAGGCAACCATCACAATCTGGCGAATATTTTCAATCAGTTCCGGGGCGGCCCCTTCCTGCAGAATCAGGCTGATATCCATTTTTCGTACCCGGCCGATGGAGGGACGTCGATCAGTAAGCACCCGCGACAGGACTTTATCGCCCTGGTCGCCGGCCGGCTTGGCGGCGGTTTCCGTAGGCGTTGTCTCGGCCTCTACCGGTGCATCGGAACCGGACATTTCAAATTCGAACCCGGGAATAGGCAGGTAGCCTTCAGTTCCCGCTGTCGTGGTTTCACCGGCGGTTTCATCCAGGGCCGCGGCAGCGTCCAGCAGATCCTGGTTCAGCGAAGGCTCGCGACCGGGGGTCACGGTGATCTGCTCTTCCTGCTCGCTGGTCAACTCAAGGTCGATGCTCACATCGATGACATATTTCTGCTGATCGATAATTTTTGATAAAGCGTCGGTAATCTTTTTGCGGACATTATTTTCCAGCATCAGTTTCTGGGTCAAATAACTGGATTCCTGACCGATTACCAAATTAGAAAACAGGGCAACGGTCGCTAAAATGATCATTGGTAGTGACAACCGTTTTCTCATATTTACTCCTTTTGCAAATAGAAATCTTGCCGCTTGGTTTTTGCTCGTCATGGACTATTTGGCTTTGAAGGTTATTTCAACGCGCCGGTTTTTGGACTTATCCTGTTCGCTGCGGTTATACCGGGGAATCATGGCCGGCGTCAATACGCGATCTGTTGGGCGTTCCCGGGGCAGGTATTCCGCCAGGCCCACCGCCTCCAGGCGCGTGGGGTCCACCCCCAGATCGATCAACTTGCGCACCACCCGGGCGGCGCGGGCCGCCGACAACTCCCAGTTGCTGGGGTAGCGGTCGTGAAAGCGGGCCGGCAATGGATCGCTGTCGGTGTGTCCTTCCACAGCAATCGGGAATTTGTTGGTGGGATCATTAATTGTTGGCACGATTTTCCGCAGGACTTGAATAATTCCCGGCTGTAAATCGGCGGAGCCGGATCGGAAACTGATATCAGAAGAAATCCCGATGGTAACACCCTTGGGACTGGTTCTAATCTCCACGTTTTCCTGTAATTCTTGATTTTTACGCAACATGTGGCTGACAGCCTTCTTAACATCAGCCAGATTCATGGCTTTGGCCTTCTTGGTGCGCTTCCCAACCTTTTTCCCCATGGAATCGGCCATCTCCTGCAACTTGACCGGATCGATGGTGGAAATCGCCGCCAGCAGAACAAAAAAGGCCAGCAACAGAGTCATCATATCGGCAAAAGTGGCGTACCATCCCGGCAGTCCCTCTTCGACTTCAGCGGCTCCCTTTTTTTTGAATTTCTTTATTTCAGCGCTGGTTGCGGCCATCTCTGCCTCACCCTACTCTCTTTTCCATTCCTTGGGCGGTATGAAGGAATTCAATTTTTCCCGGACAATCAACGGGTGCTTGCGCTGATGGATCAGGCGGGTAGCTTCGATCAACAGGGCTTGCAATGAACTGGTATGGGTTATGCGCTGCTGAAATTTAGCGGCCATGGGCAGGAAGAACAGGTTGGCTAACACGGCACCGTAAAAAGTGGTTATCAGGGCCGACGACATACCGGCACCCAGGGCTTCGGTGCCGCCGCCCTCTTCGCCGCCAAAACCGGCCAGCATGATTACCAGACCGATCAGCGTACCGATCATTCCCCAGGCCGGGGCCATGGTACCCATGGTTTTCAGCAGGTCGGCCTGGCTTTTTTCACGGATTTCACGGAAGTCGATGCGTGTCTGCAAGATTTCTGTCATTTCTTCCAAAGAATAACCATCCACCACCATCTGGGCGCCATCCCGGAAGAAGGGATTTTTGATGGTTCCCAGCGATCCTTCCAGTTCACGGGCGCCTTTCCGGGCAACTTCGGAAACGCGCACTACTTCATCTACATATGGCGCCAAGCGGATTGTTCCTCCGCGGAAAACCACGCTGATGGCCGTGAATAATTTAGCCAGGTCGGGCATGGGGAAGGCCACCGACAGAGATGCGATCATGCCCCCGAAAACAATCGCGAAACTGGACAGGGATAAAAACCCCATCATACCGGCGCCGGCGGCGGTGGCGGCCATATAGATTCCGCCCCCGATCGAACCCAGTCCGATGATAACACCAATAATTGTTGCAATATCCATACTAAATCCTATTCATCAATGATCGCTGTGGATTTTAATCGATTCTCATGCAGTGCTTTTAAAATATTGCGCACATCCTCGTATTCCGGATCCATGCGCAGGGCCAGATTCCAGTTGATGGTGGCCCGCTGTACATCGCCCAGTTTATAATAAATCGATCCCCGGCGGGCGTAGGCCAGTGCCAGGTTGGGGTTCAGCTCCAGGGCGGCTTCCACCTCCTGTAAAGCTTCACGATAGTCACCGGCGTAAAAATAACGCAGGGACCGTGACAGGTGGCGCATGGCCTCGTTCATATTTTTTTCGATCACATTACTGGAGAGTTTCAGCGAGCGCAGGGAGTCCTCCAAATGGAGTGAGCGCTGCTCCATGGCCGATAACCTGACCATCAGATTACGCATTTCGCTTTGTACCAGTGACATGGAATCCCGCAAGGTCAGCACCGTTGCATCTGCCATCGCCAAGGTTGAATCGACGTGACTGGGCAGGGATTCGTAGGGGTCGGTTCCCGGCAGGGTAATATCATCGCCAAGCATAAGCGGTCCGCTTTCCGCGCCCAGCTCCGGCGGTTGTTTAGTGCGGGCGCGTGGCACGGACATTTCCAGTCCCACAGTCAGACCCGGATGACCGGCCCAGTAGGCTGTCTCCCAGTCAGGTAATTTTTCTATGTGGGTGAACCCAAGGTTCAGGCGATAATCCGAGGTAAGGGGGATGCGGAGTCCCACATTGATGCCCGTTCCGTCGAATTCACCCACAAGGTCTAAGCCGCCCCATTTGCCAAAATAAGGCGTATTGAGAATAAAACCGGCAAACACGCCGGTGCGTGTGCCGGTGCTGGTATCGGTGGTTACCGTGTCGATCGTTGCCAGGCTACCGGTACCAAAGCCCATATAAGTATTCATCTTGTAAGAACCGAGGTTCTTCTCGCTGCTGATCACACCAAAAAAAGATAATTGTTCAGGGTCCAGTTCCAAACCGCTGTCATCGCCGGCATTCTGGAAAATGATATCCTGCAATCCCACCGAAATGGCAATGTCTTCATATGAGTACAATTTAAATTGCATATGAAAACCAAATTCCACCGGGGCCGTGTAAGGCGTCACCCCCAGATTGTCCAGATTGGTAGTGTCGGCGCCCTGAATCGAGCTGAAACCCAGCAGGAAACTGTTACCCAGTTCGGCATCAAAATAAACGCCCTTGGCCATGTTCAGATTGGAAAAATTGTGTATTTCGGTGCCAAAACCGGCGGTAAATAAATTCGGTGAACGTTTGACGCTGCTGAAGGGAATTTTCATCATTGGCCCCGGGCGGGTATAGGCTACACGTGTTCCGGCAAATAAATTCCCTGCCAGCGCTAAAATAACAACTGCTGTTATGGCCTTTTTCATGGTACCATTTCCGCTTTTTTAAGCTCCATCCGGGCTAGTTTAACATATTCGCTGGTGGGATATTCATCCACCAGACGCTCAAAAAATTGCAGCGCCAGAGTTTCTTCGCCCAACTTACGATGCAGCAATCCTTTCTGAATCAAGGCGTCATCCTGGCGGTCGCCGATACCATTCGCCAGAAGACTTTCCAATAATATCAGGGCCTGCTGGTTTTCGCCCAGGCGCTGGTGGGCATCGGCCATCCAGTATAAAATATTAGAACGGGTTCGGGGACTAACATCATCGATAATCAGGCCGCTGAAATGATCCAGGGCCCGGCTGAAATCTTCGCGCTGATAGGCGAAGACACCGGCCATATAGGCCGACTGGTCAAACTTAGGCCGGGGTGCCGGTTGGTGCTCCGGGGTATCGGCGCTAACATCCGGCTGAGGTTTATTTTTTTCGACGGGCTGCTCCGCCACGGCAGGTACTTCTTTTACCTGGGGCGGCTGGATCGATGCCAGGGTGCGGGTGTTTTGCATCGTGGCCAGGATGCCGCGAAGCTCCTTGTTTTCCAGACGTAATCGATCCATTTCTGAATGAAAGGATTGTTCCAGGGCGGCAATGCGCAGGTTAATGCGGTCCAGGGTCCCCAGCATCTCTTGGCTGGTAGCCATATAAACGGCGCCACTCTGAATTTTGTTGATGCGAAATTGCACTTCCTCCGATGGCGATTCAACCAGGCGTGAATATTGTTCGTTGCCCGTGACGGGCTCGATGACGATACCCAGGTCCAAAAAGAAAATATCCGACATGGAGGGATCGGAGGTATTTTGCCCCCAACTGATCGCAGTGATCAGTGCGACAAAGACAATACCCGCCAGCCGGCTGACCGATGGCGCCGGCGCCATCGGTGACATTATTCGTATTCCTCCCAGTCAATTACATAAGAATAACCGATAAACGAACCAAAGGAAT
>LSCG01000130.1 GCA_001577055.1 Fidelibacterota bacterium TCS56 | reverse complement strand
CACCTTCCGGACCCACCACAACCGATGTCCCGGTAGCCGGAGGCAATTGGCGCATCCACTTCGTCAGTGATTTTTCACCGCCGCTGCTCAGGACGGCGAATTTCCCCCGGCCCGGTGCAAAATACTCATCCGCTGTCCGGGGCTGGTCCAGCTCCATCAGGCGGCTGCGGCCGCATTGTTTGGTGGCGGTGATACGGGCCCGGTATGCGGTTCCCTGCCCGTCGCTCAGCCAGATTTCCGCGCCGGTCGTCAGCCTCAACACGCGTAAAGCGTGCCCGCTTTCATGTGGATCGAGCGTGAAATTATCACCATTGATCGACTGGCGATCAATCAGAAAAAAATCCGATCGCCCACTAGCGCGCACGACTGAAAGTGAGCTTGATTAATAATCCGCTGTAATCGTTGCGGCCATCCAGTCGGCGCGGGGTAGGCAGGTAGGAATAACCGGCATCCAGTCCGAAATTCGATTTGGGCGAAATGCGAAACATAAATCCGGCGCCGATCATGGCCGAATAATGAACGATCAGATCGGGCTTTGACCAGCGGTCAAAGAAATCACCCTGCTCGGGCGCGTCAAATATCAGGTTGGGGCCGGCCGTCAGAAACACATAGGGCGCAAAATTATTGGCGATTTGACCGGCAAATGGAAAATATCGCAGACCGGTCTCCAGATTCATCATCACCAGGGATATGCCGCCAACGGTGGTTGGATCGTAATAAACGGTATTACTGTTGGCGACAATTTCATTATCGCCCTTGAGATCAAAAAAACGGGCTTCAAATATCCAGCCCAGCGATTCGTTAAAATTACGATTGCCATAATAATGCACACCGCTGCCGCTGGTACCGGAGTTAAAACCAAATCCGTGCTCCCATTTAGGTTCTTGCGCAGTCAGGCTGCAAAAAATCAAAGCTGATAACACTGGTAGAATAGTTTTCATAACCGGGTAATTTAGCGGTTTACCACCGGAGATTTCAATCAATTATCGTCAATCAGCGATGGTGATAACCACCTTGCCAAACTGATCGCCGCCGGCCAGATACTCATGGGCCTCACGGATCTGCTCCAGATCGAAAACACGGTCAACAACCGGCTTGATTGTACCGGCTTCAACCAGTTGCAGGACTTTATCGAAACCGGGGATATCACCCATGGTGGAACCCAGGATTGACTGCTGTTTATAAAACAGATGGCGTAGATCCAGTTCCACTTTCGGACCGGTGGTGGCGCCGCAGGTTACCAGCCGCCCCCCTTTGGCCAGTACCCGCAGACTGGTTTTCCAGGTGGCGGCCCCCACATGTTCAAAAACAATATCGGCTCCCCGGGGACCAAAGCTGTCGCGGACGGCTTCAGCCACATTGTCGTTATAATGATCCACCACCAAATCCGCCCCCAGCTCGCCGGCTTTCGTGCGCTTGCCCGCCGAACCGGCAGTGGCAATCACCTGGCAGCCGCGCCACTTGGCCAGTTGAACGGCCATATGCCCGATGCCCGAACCGGCGCCCCAGATCAACACCTTGTCCTCCGGCTGCATCCGGGCTCTGGTCATCAGCATGGTGTAGGCCGTCATAGCCACCAGGGGAAAGGCGGCGGCCTCCGCGAAATTCAGGTTGGCCGGTTTGGGCCGCAGGTTGGCCGGTTTTACGCTCAGGTATTGGCGATTGGTTCCCTGGCAGGTTTCGCCCAGAATCCCGAAATCGTTACAGTAATTCTCCCGCCCGGACCGGCAGTACCGGCAGCTTCCGCAATAAGTAATCGGTTGAATAATAATTTCATCGCCCGCCTGGTAATCGCTGACGTTCTGGCCCACGGCGGCAACCACTCCGGCGCCGTCGCTGCCGGGAATCATTGGCAGCGGTACTCCCGGGATGCCTTCCCGCACCCAGATATCCAGATGATTCAAAGCGGAGGTACGCATTGTGACCAGCACCTCATCCGGCGCCGGCCGGGGAATCGGCAGGTCAATCACCTGCAACACATCGGCGCCACCGTGCCGGGTATATTGTACGGCCCGCATCCGGCTACTGCTTGTCGTCTTCCAAATCCTCAAACTCCGCATCCTGAATGTTCAGCTTGGAATAATCGCCGCTATCTTCCTTTTTTGTTTTTTTCACCTGGGCGTTGCCGGTAATGGAAATCCGTGAGACAAACTTAAATATCTGGTACCCCAGATAGATGATCAGGAGATAAAGCAGACCTTTGATCATCAGAACTGGGTGGCGGGATTAATGAATTTGGTGCCGGTGACCGGCTGGCGAATACACTTGATAACCTCATCCAGATCATGGGAGTTGTGGACGAAATCAATATTATTGGTGTTGATGATAATCAGGGGGGTGTCCTTATAACGGAAAAAATACTCATTATACACCTGATTCAGGGCATTGATATACTTGGGATCCATTTGCGTTTCGTAGGATCGGCCGCGCAAGGCGATGCGCTTCATCAACGAATCGGTATCAGCCTGGAGGTAAATCACCAGATCGGGATTAATAATATTTTTTTCCAGCAGGTTGGCTACCGTGTCGTAGAGCGTCATCTCCTTTTCATTCAGGTTCAGCGAAGCAAACAGGCGGTCCTTGACGAACATATAATCGGTAACCAGCAGATTGTGAAACATGTCCACCTGGCGCAGTTCCTGCTGTTGCTGGTAACGTTGCAGCAGGAAGAACAACTGGGTTTGAAAAGCATAGCGCTCCGGTGCTTGGTAGAAATCGGCCAGAAAAGGGTTTTCTTCAAATTCTTCCACGACATGACGGGCGCCCAGCCGTTCGGCCAGCAATTTGGACAGGCTGGTCTTGCCCACTCCTATCGGCCCTTCGATTGCGATATAATAAAGATTTCTCATGAGACCGGGTCCATTAGATACACTTCCGCCATTGAATTGTCGTTGCAGGCGGCAAGTAAATTTCTGATTGTCATCGTGGTTCCCGCCACGCGGAATTCGGGTGCAATCTCACACCAGGGTTCCAGTACGAACCGCCGTTCAGCCAGTCCGGGATGGGGTATCTTAAGTTTTTTCAGGCTGATAATTTCATCACCGTAGGTGAGAATATCAATGTCCAGCGTGCGGGGCTGATTCTTGACCCGTGCTTTCTGCCGGCCGGCCTGCACTTCGATTTCACTGGTAAATTCCAGCAATTCCAGGGGCGACAGATCCGTACTGATACTGAGGACGGCATTTAAAAACTGCGGTTGATCGGTATTGAAGCGGGGAGCGGTTTGGTAATACTGTGATTGATCCACCGCTTGAACCTGACGGTGAGCATGCAGTTTGATAATCGCCGCTTTCAGATTAGCTGCCCGGTTCCCCAGGTTGGATCCCAACGCCAGATAGGCGATTTCACTCATAATCGGACCGGGAACGCCTTATCTCAACCTCGACCGTATCCAATACGCCGCGTACCGGAGCATGAGGTTTACGGACCCTGATATTTAGGCTGTCGATATGAAAATTGATCAACAGCGACCGGGCAATATGACCCGCCAGGGCTTCCAATAAATAGAATTTGTTGCGTTCCAGGCTGTCTTCCACCGTGTCATACACCGCCTGGTAGTCGATTGTATCCTGCAAATCATCAGTTTCGATTGATTTATTCAGCGAGGTGTATAATTCAAGGTCCACTTCGAATTTGCCACCCAGCTCTTTTTCTGAATCATGCACCCCATGATAACCATAGAATTGCATGTTTTTTAAACGAATGATGCCCATATTAAAATGAATTTAGCCTGCCAGCCTGAGGTGAGTCAAGGCGGACGGTTAAAGATAAACCGATCAGGTCAAAACATTTCCTCTTTTCTGTGTTTGAATTATGGAGGATGGGTAGATAACTTTGGCGTCTAAATTTATGTGTTAAAGGAATGATTGACTAATGGTTGACAGACATGCATCACAAATCAAGCGCCATCGTCAGGATATTAAGCGGCGCGCCGTAAATATTCAAAATATGTCTCATTTACGTTCGGCGATTAAACAGGTAATCGATTCATCCGATTATGCTGAAGCAGTTAAGCATTTTGAAGCTGCCGTTTCCACGATTGATAAAATGGCAGCCAACGGCTTGATCCACAAAAATACCGCCGCCCGGCGTAAATCCCAGATTTCGCGCCATCTCAACGGTCTGAAAAAGGACTAACCCTCAGATACCTGATAATTGGGAGCCTCCTTCATGATCCGAACTTCATGAGGGTGGCTTTCTTTTATACCCGCTGTTGTAATCTGTACTAACTCACTTTTTTCCCTGAAATCAGCAATCGAAGCCGACCCGCTGTAACCCATGGAGGCCCGCACCCCGCCCATCATCTGGTGCAGGGAATTGCGTACCGATCCGCGGTAGGGTACCATGCCTTCGATTCCTTCCGGCACCAGTTTGGTTGCCTCGGCTCCCTCCTGGAAATACCGGTCGCCGCTGCCCTGCTTCATGGCTCCCAGTGATCCCATCCCCCGGTAGGCTTTATACTGGCGTCCTTCGTACAAAATCGATTCGCCCGGACTCTCATCCATCCCGGCCAGCAGACTGCCTAACATTACCGTATCAGCGCCCACCGCCAGCGATTTGGCGATATCACCGCTGTAGCGAATACCGCCGTCGGCGATCACGGGAATATTGGCTTCGGCGGCCGCATCGACACAATCCATTACCGCCGTCAACTGCGGAACGCCGGTACCGGCAATAACGCGTGTGGTGCAACTGGCTCCGGCGCCGATACCCACTTTTACGCTGTCCACCCCGGCATCGATCAATGCCCGTGTTCCATCGGCGGTCGCCACATTTCCGGCGATCAATTCAACGGCGGGATTTTTGGCCTTGATGCTCTCCACCACTTTCAGGACGCCGGCGGAATGGCCGTGGGCCGTATCCACCACCAGAACATCCACGGCAGCTTCAACCAGGGCCGCGGACCGTTCCAGCGAATCGCCGCCCACGCCGACTGCCGCGCCAACCCGCAGGCGACCGTTATCATCTTTGCAGGCATTGGGGAATTGTTCCTTCTTCTGAATATCCTTAACCGTAATCAGGCCGGCCAGCGCCCCTGAATCATCGACGACCAGCAATTTCTCAATCCGATGCTTCTGGAGGATTTCCTTGGCCGTTTCAAGGGTCGTGCCTTTGGTAACCGTGACCAGGTTTTCCGAGGTCATCCGGTCCCTGACCAGCAGGCCCAAGTTGGTCTCGAAACGGATATCACGATTTGTCAGAATGCCTACCAGACGACTGTTTTCCACCACCGGCAGACCGCTGATACGGTAGCGCCCCATCAGTTCCCGCGCCTCGCCGATTGTTTTATCGGCGGTCAAGGTGATGGGATTCATGATCATGCCGCTCTCGGAACGTTTCACCTGATCCACCATCTCGGCCTGGTGTTCAATCGAAAGATTTTTATGGATGATCCCCAGTCCACCTTCCCGGGCCACGGCTTTGGCCATGGCGATTTCGGTTACCGTGTCCATGGCGGCACTGAGAATGGGAATATTCAACTCAATTCTGTGCGTCAGTCGTGTGCGCAAATCAACGTGACGTGGCAGAACCTGCGATTTCTGGGGAACCAGCAGGACATCGTCGAAAGTTAATCCGGTTTTAAATGGCGGTCGATTTTTCATGCTCAACTCCCTACTTGGGTCAGGTGAAAGGCGGTGATTTTCCGGTTATTCCAGGCTGCCCACCGCCGCTTCCACGGCGGAGAGGATATCACAGGATTTCACCAGACCTTTCATGGTAGTGTGATCGGGATAAAGCGGGCGATCTTCATCGAGAAAATCCACATGTTGCCTAATGACATCCCTGGCTGCCGAACAACCTTTTCCCGGGGTGAAGTCACGGTAATCCAGTCCCTGGGCGGCTGCCATGAATTCGATACCCAGCACCCCGTGGGCGTTATCGATAATCTGGCCCGTTTTGATGGCGGTGTTCATCCCCATGGAAACGAAATCTTCCTGGTCGGCCGCCGCCGGGATCGACTGAATCGAAGCGGGGGTGGATAAAATCCGCTGCTCGACGATCAGGGTATCGGCCGTGTACTGGCTGAGCATCATGCCGGAAAACATGCCGGCGCCTTTGGTAAGAAAAGCCGGCAGTCCCACCGACAAAGCGGGATTGGTCAGTCGATTGAGCCGCCGTTCGGATAAAACGCTCACCATCGTCACGGTTGAGCCCACCATATCCATGGGGACCGCCACCGGCGTTCCCTGGAAATTGGCGCCGGTGAGGGTCAGTTTGTATTCCGGTAAAAAGATGGGATTATCGCCCACCCCGTTCAATTCTATTTCCACCTGTTCGCGAGCATAAGCCAGGGCATCGTGGGCGGCGCCAATTACCTGGGGCGTGGAGCGCATGGAATAGGCATCCTGCACTTTCACCTTCATTTTACCGGTCTGCAGATCGCTGCCGGCGACACATTTATTGATGGCGTTAGCCGTGCGCACCGCCCCGCTGAATCCCCGGACCTCATGCAGACGTTTATCATAAGGTTTCAGGTTGCCCATTAGCGCCTCGATGGTCATGGCCGCGGCGATCTCGGCCTGCTTCAGCCAGCGATTGATATCATACAGGTGGATGGCGCTCATGGCGGTGAGCAGATTCGAGCCGTTGATGGCGGCCAGGCCGTCACGGGCTTTCAACCCGGGGACGGGAATACCGGCTTTTTCCAGGGCTTTGGCCCCGGGCAGTTTTTCTCCCTGATAATAGGCCTCGCCTTCCCCCATTAGCAGCAGGGCGATCTGTGACATGGGCGCCAGGTCGCCACAGGCGCCAACCGATCCTTTTTGGCACACCACCGGCGTGACGCCCTTGTTAAGCATATCGATCAAAGTCTGGGTGATTTCCGGCCGGCAGCCCGAATTGCCGTGGGCATGCACATTTATTCTTCCCAGCATGGCGGCGCGGACATATTCGATGGGAGCCGGATCGCCGATACCGGCGGCATGGTTATAAATCAGGTAACGCTGAAATTGTTTGACCTGCTCATCGTCCAGAACCACTTCAGAGAATTCGCCGATCCCTGTATTGACACCGTACATGATTTCACGGGCTTTGACTTTCTCTTCCAGCATGGCGCGGCAGATTTTTATCCGCTCCAGAGCGGCCGGATCCAGCTCCACTTTTTCGCCATGGCGCGCAACCCTTACCAGATGATCAACGGTTAATCCTTCACCAGATATCACTAAAGCCATATTATCTCCTTCAAATGGTCGGCACTTGCTCAGATCAGCAGTAATCCCCCGGGTAGTTAATGAATAGAATGAGCGTGAAAATGATCCGAGAATTTAGAATGCAGCCACTGGTGTATCAATAGCTGCTCCGACCAGTCTCGCCACGCAGGCCGTTTTTAACTGACGTAACCCGCAGGGTGTAGCCTTTTACGGAGACCGGAGGCAGGAAAGCGGAGAATGGAGAAAACCCGCCGGTGTGAAATGAATATGGTTTTTGAGAATTGATTTCAGAACAAGAATCAACGAATGGTGATTTATGATGTGATTTATCCGGTGCGTTCTTCGCAACTCATAAATCGTTAATCCTTGTTGGATATTCAGTTCGACCCCTTCAGGGTCGTTTTATCATTCCCACTTATTCCTCACTTATTCCGGCGGCTGCGCCACCGGTTATTCACATTCAATCCCTGCGGGATTGTACTCCATCATTCTGGTGCATCGCTCTGCGGTGCAACCTTACGAATTAATGGGCTTCAACGCGGAGCATTGAGACCAGGCTGGGAATTGATTTCAGAACAAGAATCAACGAATGGTGATTTTTGATGTAGGGGCACGAAGCATCGTGCCCGCTATTCGGATGTGATCTTCATAAATCGCAAATCCATATTGGATATTCAGTTCGACCCCTTCAGGGTCGCTGAAGCATCCTATCTTTATCCGGTGGTTGCACCACCGGTTATTCACATTCAATCCCTGCGGGATTGTACTCCATCATTCCGGTTGCATCGCTCTGCGGTGCAACCTTACGAATTGATGGATTTCACTGCCGAGCATTGAAACCAGGAATAATCAGATAGCAAAATATTATGATTTTCGTAGGGACACGGCGCGCCGTGTCCTTACGCATTTCGGTGGTTGCACCACCGGTTATTCACATTCAATCCCTGCGGGATTAGGTTTTGCAGCCTCGATAAATTAGTAGGTGCAATATTCCATAGCCCAGTCCTTCAGGGCTGGGTAATATTATGACCACCTCGCCCACCCAGGCCGTTCACGGCCTTTTGCCGCGCCGTGTCCTTACGCATTTCGGTGGTTGCACCACCGGTTATTCAC
>LSCG01000012.1 GCA_001577055.1 Fidelibacterota bacterium TCS56 | reverse complement strand
GCCGGTTTGGAAACGCCGGCGGCGGCTGCAATCTCCCGCATTGAGGTGCGTTCATAGCCTTTTTCCGAGAACAGGCGTGCCGCCTCACGGAAGATGATGTCGCGGTTGTTTTCTTTCTTCAGCATAATCTAATTTACTTACCGGTCGGTAAGTTACTCATAATTAAATCCATCCTTCAACTAATACTCGCAGGAAAATTTACTGTTTGATGCCGCCGTGCCGGCTGTCACAAAAATTATAATCGCATCAGATCAATGCTCATTAGCAGCCAACAATGCCCGGTACCCCAATCGCAGGGGCAGATAATTAATTATGATATTCACTATCACCATCAGGATTGCCAGACCCCAGAATCCTGAGCTACTATATCCTTGCTGGATCATTCCATAGCCCCAGATCATCATCATAATCATAAAACCCAGGTAAAACAAACTGATCAGAATCGTGATTATGCCCACCAGGCCGGATACGATGCGCATTGGATTAGATTCATGGTACTGCGGGAAGACCGCACCCAGTCCCAGCGACAGGCTGGTGAGCGACAGGCTCATGATTAACAGCAGTATCGCTGAAATCAGAATTTGAACACCGCTCTGGTGCAGGAGGGTACTGGAAACCAGGGCTACTACTTCCGCCAGGATGAAGAAAATTACGGCCGAAAGCCAGAATTTCTGCCGCAGGATTCGTCCGATTGAAACCGGCGCCGACAAGATGATCCAGCGATTGCGCCCCTCCAGGCTGATGAGGGGATAGACAAAGCGGGTAATCAGGCTGGCCAGAATGAAGCCGCTGAAACCGAAATTGAGGATGAAGACCAGTTGCTGCCAGAAATCTTCGGCGGTGCGTAAGGTATAGTTGATCCGCGAAAGATTAACGATATAAATCAGCAGCAGCAGTAAAAACATAACGAATTGAAACCATTGCTGGGGGTTACGGATGAATTGAATCAGATCCTTGGCATACAAGGCGCCACTGGGCGACAATTGCGTCAGACGTATATTGAATAACCTCCCACGTGATTGCCGGGAAGTCATCAGGTAGCGGGTACGGGTCTGTAAGATCTGCCAACCGGGGTAATAAAATTTGTCCACCAGTATTCGCAGGCTTTCCCAGGCCAGTAATGTCGTGGCCAGCATCGACCCTGCAAACAGCAAAACCTCGGTTGACCGCGATTCAATTAGCGCAGTGAAAATTCCGGAAAGCCAGTAACTGGGGATAAATGGAAAGGGGATCCGGCTCAGATTACTGATGTAACGCCCCAGATAGCGGAGATTAGCCACATCGCCGGCCACGACCACTTCGGCCTGATTAAAATTGCGGTAGAGCCAGGCCAACAGGAGAATAACCGCTGAAATCAGTAGAAAACTGGTCCGCAGACGCCCGAATTCAGACAATCGCATCAGCGGGACCAGCAATATGAGCGCACTGATCCCCGCCAGCAGCAGGAACAGGGGCAGAATGAAGAAAATGATCGCCGTTACCTGCCAGGCCGCAAGTGCGTGAATCGTGCTGAATGAGAAAATCAGGGGCAATCCCAGCAGGATAATGGCCCACGATGAAAACAATGTATTATCGATAAGCTTCAAGTTGAAAATCTGCCGGTAATTCAGGCAGGTGCTCATCAGGTAACTGACTTCAGCGGAACGGTAAATCGTGGACAGGGCCGTGATGATATTGGAGATGATCAGCAGGATGAAGATTACCGTCCAGCCCATATTGAATAGTCGGGTCAGAATTAACTGGCCGATTTCACCCTGGCCCTCCAGGAAACGGAAGGCACTCAGGAATAGTTCATAACCGCCCCATTCGACACCGATCAGAATCACCAGTGAAACGGAGATTTCCACCCAGCGTTTCCAGGTTTGTGAGCGAAGCTGATTGCGCAGCATCCGGCCTCGTTGGCAGGCAAAGATTTTCAGCAGGGACATATACGCGGGCTACTCCCGTTCCTCGCTGACTATTTTGAGAAAAATCTCCTCCAGGTTGCCATCGTGGCGGGCCGCTTTTTGCAGGGATTCAATTGTCCCGGACTGAATCAGCGTCCCGCGGTTGATGATTCCGATCCGGTGGCAGATTTCCTGGGCGATTTCCAGCGTGTGGGTGGACATGAGCGCCGTCATACCGGCGCCATTGGGTCCCAGAAAGCCGAACAGTTCACCACCGGCAATTGTCAAATCCAGGCCTTTAACCGCCTGGACATTTTCGAAGGCCTTATTCAGATTCAGGATTTCAATCATGATTATACCACATTATTCATATTCGAGAATTCGGATGCTGATCTGCCCCAGAATCGGCAGTAATTGATCCATACCGGTGAAGTCGCCCTCCAGCAGCGGCAGGTGAGTAGCGTCCGCCACCTGCTGTCCGAAAGTGGGATCCACCGCCTGCCATTTACCATCCAGATACACCAGCGGCCAGGCATGATACAAAAACTGACCCTCCAGATAAACCAGGCCCATTTGAATCCGGGTAGGGATTCCCAGATGGCGACTCAGGGCGGTAAACAAGGTAGTATGCTCACTGCAATCACCTACTCCCTGACTCAGGATTTCAACGGCCGAAGCCAGGTTGGCTACCGGCGTCTTCTGCAGGTAGTCATAAACCCAGTCCACCAGGATTCGTACCTGCTCAGCCGGATTTTTTACGCCAGCGGTTATGATCCGGCCCGGTCGGCAATGGCCGGATGATTGGACTGGACGATAGCGCTGCTGCGCAGGTGGGAGGCCACATCATCATCGGGAATGGTTTGCGGTCCACTTGTTAACCGCAGGCGGACAGCAGCCGAATCAGCCGGGTCGCCCCCTGCTCTGAGCGGTGCCGGCAGTGGTCCGTTAATTCCGCTGATTTCCAGATCCAACTGCCTGACAGAACGGGGATTAGCGATATATCCACTCACCGGAACGGCATAAAAATCGGCAGCGAGAACTGATCGCCTTTCCTAATTCCCCGCTGGGCCAATAAATAGCGAATGGCCTGTGAAGGATATATCTCAATCGGTAGTGCTATTTCGAAACGGGTCGTATCACCGGATTCAATCCGCTGTACCCGGCAGAGACCTTGGTCAATGGTGCCAAAATGCGGGTACTGTAAACACCTGAATTCAACCGCCAGTTAAAACTCCGATAGTGGAAATTGGAATCAATCCGCGCATGGGATACGGTGGAAATCTTCACGTTGACGCCGGCAACCACCGTGTTAAAATCATTCAACGCTTCCACCGTATATCCGCCATTATCGTCATTTACCAGCGAGGAAAACGAATAGCCGATCTTTTTACCATTCATCAGGATATTCATCCACTCCATTTCGCTGGGCAGGGTTTTTAATCCGGTGGCCAGCGACAGATAGGTAGTATTAGAACGTTGGACAAAAAACCGTTGCCAGAGCCCGGCCATCACTCCCAGCCAAACCATCAGGATGATTATCGCATAGAATTTCCTGATCATGGATGTATCAATCAATTTTCCCGATGAATGACAGCAAATCTAAGAGTACAGGTAAAAACATGATAGAATGATCATTGGCAATATTTCCATAGTGACCCCATTATCGTATCGGGGACAACGCCCATTGTCAAATGGGCTGGAACAATCTGCGTCCGGATTCATAAATCCTGTGAGCGGGTAAAATCGCGGTTGCGATCTTCGTGAGCTATCACTAAAATTTGCCCCTTAATTTGTTAGTTAAATTGTCAATAATAACCTCTTTAAAACTACGGGAGTCAGTAACGTGATTCGAGTAGAGAACCTGGTGAAAAACTATGGTGACGTTAAAGCGGTACGCTCAATCAATTTCGATGTGAAAGACGGAGAAATATTGGGCTTCCTGGGAGCAAACGGCGCCGGTAAAACCACCACTCTGAAAGTCATTACCGGTTATCTTACCGCAACGGCTGGTAATGTTTATGTAAATGACCTGAATATTGCGGAACATTCACTGGAAATCCGCCGGCAGATCGGCTATCTGGCGGAATTAAACCCCCTCTATCTGGAGATGAAGGTCTTTGACCTGTTGGAATTCACGGCCCAGATTCGCCAGATCGAAGGCAAGGAATTCCGCAACGCCCTCACGCGTGTAATCGATCAATGCGGACTGGCCGGCGTGCTGCACAGGACCGTGGGCGAATGCTCCAAAGGCTACCGCCAGCGGATCGGGCTGGCAACCGCCATCCTGCATGATCCGCAGATCCTGATTATGGACGAACCGGTGACCGGCCTGGACCCCAATCAGATTGTGGAAATCCGTGAGTTGATCAAGGAACTGGGGCGGGAGAAAATGGTGATCATTTCCAGCCATATCCTCCAGGAAATCGAAGCCACGGTGGACCGGATAATCATCATCCACCAGGGTGAGATTATCGCCAACGGTACCAGTGATGAGCTCATGTCCAGTTTCCGCGGACAGACTCAGTTAAAGCTGGAGATCAAAGGTGGCAGTGAAGCCAGCCTGAGCGCCCTGAAAGATGCAGCGCCGGAAGCGACAATTACCAATCAGGCCGCCATTGGCGAAATAACCAAAATTGATCTGGAGTACGCCAAGGATGCCGATCCGCGTGAGGCTGTTTTCCGGCATGCCGTCAAATCCAAATGGACGGTACTGGAAATGGCGACCCACCGCGCTCAACTGGAAGATATCTTCCGCAAGTTAACGGTGGAAGGGGGGCCGGAATGAGTAACATAAAAACCCTGTATGTAAAAGAGTTGAAGTCTTATTTCAACAGTCCCATGGCCTATATTTTCCTGGTGTTGTTTGCCATCTTTAACGGCTATTTTTTCACCAATACCTTCTTCCTGATCAACCAGTCGGATATGCGCTCACTGTTCGGTGTGGTTCCACTGATATTCCTGTTTTTCATTCCCGCCATTACCATGAGTCTGATTGCCAAGGAAAATAACACCGGCACCATGGAAATGATCTCAACCCTGCCGATTCGCGACGTGGATTTCGTCATCGGTAAATACCTGGCCGCCGTTACCCTGGCCGGGATCGGCCTGGCCTTTACCCTGGTGCATTTCTTCACCCTGGTTTCGGTAGGCACCAATATCGATTATGGCGCCGTCCTCTGTGGTTATCTGGGACTGGTACTGGTGGCCGGATTTTATTCCGCAATCGGAATTTTCAGCAGCAGCGTCACCGACAATCAGGTGGTAGCTTTCATAATCGCTATCACGATTGTGCTGGTTTTCTTCCTGCTGGATAAACTACTGGTTTTCATGCCCGCCGGACTCAGCGGCATGATCCAATTCCTCAGCGTTGATTTCCATCTTTCCAACATATCCCGCGGCGTGGTTGATTCCCGCAACCTGATCTATTTCGGTTCCATGATCTGGTTGTTCCTGATCGTCACCGTACGGATTTTAGAAATGCGGAAATGGAGGTAGAACATGCTGACTGTAAATAATAAAAAATCTCTGATTATTTATATCGCCGCCGCCGTGCTGGCGGTGATTCTGGCCAATTTAATTTCCCGCAACCTGTTCTTCCGCTGGGATTTCACCGATAACAAGATGTACTCCCTTTCCCCATCCAGTAAATCGGTGGTGGAAAAAATCGATGATATCCTGACCATGAAGGTTTATTTCTCGGAAAACCTGCCCGGAGAATACGCCAATAATCGCCGCTACCTCCAGGATATTCTGGAAGAATACACGGCCTTTGCCGATGGCAATATCCGCTTCGAGTTCTATCTGCCTGAGAATGATGAGAAACTGGAGCAGGAAGCCCAGAAATACGGCATCATGCCCGTGCAATTGCAGGTGATCGAAAACGACAAACTTGAGATTAAAAAAGTATATATGGGGCTGGTTTTGATTTACGAGGATCAGCGCGAAACCCTGCCGGTGATTCAAACCACCACCGGGCTTGAATACGACATCACCACAAAAATCAAGAAGCTGGTGGATAAAAATAAACGTACCATCGGTTTTGCCTCGTTCAGCGGCCAGATGCCCAAAAACTCCAAGCTGACCCAGGTTCTGCAGGAATCCTATAATGTGCGGCAGGTGAATCTGGCTAATGAAATTCCCGCCAATGTGGATCTGCTGCTGGTGAACGGGGTGCAGGATTCGGTGGCCGCCGGCGAACTGGCCAATCTGCAAGCCTTCCTGGACCGCAGCGGCAATATCTTCATGGCCCAGGGACGCGTCCAGGCTGATCTGCAAAACCAAACCGGCACCGCCATTCAATCCAATTTATTCAGTTTTCTGGAACAGGCTGGCTTGAAGCTGAAGGAAAATCTGGTCCTGGACCAGCAATGCGGACAAGTCTCGGTGATGCAGAATCGCGGATTCTTCCGCATGAATACCGCCATGGATTATCCCTTCTTCCCCCTGGTTCGGGAATTCGGTTCCCATCCGATCGTGGATAAACTGGAGCAGGTACGGATGATCTTCCCCAGTGAAATCGAATACCAGCCCGCTGCCGACAGCCTTAACCGTGATTTCATTCAACCGCTGTTAATGACTTCCGGAAAAACCGGGGTGATGCAGGGAATGTTCCATCTGTCACCGATCCGGAATCCTGCTTTCAACCAGCTCAACCAGCCGGGTAAAACCATCGCCGCCTTGAAGACGGTTACTTCACCGGTCACCGGTGCTGTCGGCCAGATTCTACTGGTGAGCGACGGAAATTTCTTCTCGGATGAAGCCGGCGGGTCAGTTCAGGAGAATTATGTCTTCGTGCACAACTCGGTGGACTACCTGCTGGGCGACAGCGAGCTAATGCTCCTGCGTGCCAGAGAAATTACCACCCGGCCATTGGAGGAAATCGAAGATGCCGCCCGGGCCCGGATGAAATGGATTAATATTCTGCTGCCCTCGCTGCTGATTATCGGCCTGGGAGTCATCCGCTGGAAAATGGAAGGTAAACGTGCCAAAGCAATTGAGGAAATTTATGGGTAGAAATACACGCATCATTCTGATTGTCCTGGGCGTTCTATTGGTGATATTTCTGGTAAATAACGCCCTGCAAAACCGCTATCAAACCAAATCCGCGGCGGTCTTCCCCGGAGACGATGCCGCCATCACCCGCTTTACAATCTCACAACCCAGCGGCTTTATCGAATTGGTCAAAATTGATGATCAATGGACCATCACCGGCGCCGACAGTCTGGTCGTAAGACAACCACGACTGAATGCCCTGTTCGATCGGGTACTGACAGTGGAGCACGAAACCCTGGTCTCAAAAAATCCTGAGAAATGGGATGTGTATTCGGTAAATGACAGCCTGGGCGTCAATCTGAAGCTGTATGGAACAGCCGATGAATTGTTAGGTGATTTTTACTTCGGTCAGTCCAAATCGGATTGGGCTCATAACTATTATCGCCAGGCCGGTAAAAACGAAGTCTATCTCACCAGCGCCAATGTGATCTACAATCTGAATCCCACAGCCAATTACTGGGGTGAGAAACCAAAACCGCCCGAACCTGATACCAGCGCCGCAGCTCTGCCCGCCGGGGCGATAAGCGAATAACAGTTGCAGGAAGCCTTCCGTTAAATTATACGGGAGGCTTCCTCCACCTTGCTCTCCACCCGTTTTACGCTGCCGACGATTCCCACCGCATCTTTAGAGAAACGAATATGAATACTGACATCGAATACGAAATCAATCTTGAAAAGAATTATACACGTGTTGAATTATCCGGTCCCGTTACCGCTCATGATATAGTGCGTTTGCGTACCGACCTGCTGAGTGACGAAAAATACAATGATCATCAGGACGGACTCTGTATTATCGATATCATGGCCATGCGGTCGCTGACCAAGGAACTGTATAATTTGCGCAACATGGTAATCAATATCGATAAAGGCACCGGAAATGTGAAATGGGCGGTTGTAATTCCAAGCATTTATATGGTTTCCGCATTTGTGAAAACAATTATGGATTTTGGTCTGATAAACGCTCAGATAAAACTTTTTCAGGACGAACCCGCCGCAGTGGAATGGTTAATCGCCAAAGACAAATAAAGGTGAGGAAAATTGAAGTGTGCTGAAGTATTAGAATATTTTGATGAATGGGAACGGCCCAGAATCGTATAATTTGCACCTGCTAGAAGATTACATCCTGAAAACCTGGGCACGGAATAAGCGCACCTTAGTAAGGACATGGCGCCCCGCCGGCAGTTCGCTTCACCGCCAATATTGTTTTCATCACTCGCCACCCCGTAAGTTCACCGTAATTATCACACAAGGATTGCATAGATCTAATGATTGAAAAAGATTTACAACTATTACAAGACCTGTCAAAAGCGCGTGACCGCTTTTTCAATGAAATCGGCCAGGCCATCATCGGCCAGACCACCATTCTCGATCATATTTTAATCGCCCTGATCTGCAAGGGTCACACGCTGCTGGTGGGGGTACCGGGCCTGGCGAAAACCCTGATGATCAAATCCATGGCCGATCTGCTGGACCTGCGTTTCAGCCGTATCCAATTCACGCCCGATTTAATGCCCAGTGATATCACCGGTACCGAAGTGCTGGAAGAAGATCAAAAAACCGGCAAACGGGATTTCCGCTTCTTTAAGGGACCGGTTTTCGGCAATATTATTCTGGCGGACGAAATCAACCGCACCCCGCCCAAAACCCAGGCGGCCCTGCTGGAAGCCATGCAGGAACATAAAGTCACAGCCGCCGGGCACAGTTACGTGCTGGAGGAACCATTTTTTGTGTTAGCTACCCAGAACCCCATCGAGCAGGAAGGAACTTATCCCCTGCCTGAAGCCCAATTGGACCGTTTCATGTTCAACATCAAGATTGAATACCCCACCAGGGCCGAAGAAATCGCCATCGTCCAGGCCACAACCGCCGGCGGGGAACCAAAATTATCCCAGGTGATCAGCCAGGCGGATATTATCGCCTACCAGGATCTGGTGCGCCGGGTGCCCGTGGCGGAAAATGTGGTGGAATTCGCTGTGGACCTGGTTTCCGCTACCCGGCCTGATTTTGAGAAGGCTCCCGATTTCATCAAGGAATGGCTGGAATGGGGCGCCGGTCCCCGCGCTTCTCAATACCTGATTCTGGGTGCCAAAGCCCGCGCCATTCTCGATGGGCGGCCCACCCCGGATATTGCTGACATCAAAGCCCTGGCATTACCGGTCATGCGCCATCGGATCATCCCGAACTTCAACGCCGAAGCTGAAGGCTTAAGCACTGATGATATATTAAGAAAACTGTTAGAAGTTAAGGGTTAAGGGTTAATAGTTAATGGTTGAGGGTTAAGAGTATAGTCTGAGCTAATGGGTACGTTTAAAGATCTGGAAATATTCCAATCATCG
>LSCG01000129.1 GCA_001577055.1 Fidelibacterota bacterium TCS56 | reverse complement strand
AAAAATATCCACCAATGGTGGTTGAGATATATCACATTTGATTGATATTGATAAACATCACAATTATGGTTTATCTCATTGCATTCTGTACGGGGATTGAATAATTTAACTCGATACAATCGATAAAGCATAGTCGAGGGAATATGTCAAAACCAAATCGCCAAATATTATTTCTTTTCTTGCTGCCATTTCTGATCTGTGCCCAGAGCCAAACCGTAGTTGGTGAAGGAATGGCGCTTAACAAGGACGCCGCCATCGAACAGGCCAAGCGCAATGCCGTGGAAAACGGGTTGGGGGCGGTAATGTCTTCTGAAACCGTAGTAAAAAATGCCATGGTTTTTTCGGATAATATCTATTCCAAAGCCCAGGGTTTCGTCAAGACATTCGAAGTTGTTTCCGAAAATCAGGGGCCGGACGGTCTCTGGGAAGTGACGATTGAAGCTGAAGTTACCCAGATCCTCGATCAAGTATTGCAGGATGAAGTAGCGCTGCAAACCTTGTTAAACAGCATGAACCGTCCGCGGATCATGTTTATGGTCAAGGAACAGAACCTGATTGATAACACACCGACTGATTTTGCCGAGACCAAGTTACTGGCCATGTTTTACGAAAAAGGCTTCGATGTGGTGGACCGCCAGTTAGTAGCAGCGTTGCAAGGTGAACCCGATTATGCCCAGGCCATGGCCGGCAATGCCAGCGCCGCCGCCAAGATTGCCGCCCAACTGGGAGCGGAAGTGATTGTGGTGGGCACGGCCAAGATCAGTTCCGGTGGTAAGATTTATAATATGTATTCCGGTCAGGCGGATATCAACGCCAAGATCATCCGGGCCGATACCGGGGAAATTCTGGCGGTGGTACCACAGGCGCGGGGTAAAAAACCCCATATTTCCGAATCCACGGCCGGAGTCAATGCCACCAATGAGGCCGCTGAGGGGCTGGGCCACGATATCATCAGCCAGTTGATTTTGAAATGGAGCACCCAGCAGGCTAATTTCATCAAAGTTTATATGGTGGTGGAGAATTCCGATTTCGGATCATACATGATGTTCGAATCATTCTTGAAAGCCCAGACGGTGTCCGGAATCCGTAATGCCTATGCCAAGAGCCTCAATGATGGCGTGGCCGAATACGAGATTGAATTTGAGGGAAAAGCCCAGGATCTGGCTATGGGGCTGACACGGACCTCACCGGATGGTTTTGATTTTAAGATTACCGGCTTGAGCGGTAATCGGATCACCGCCGAAATTGTTCAATAGGAAACGGAGGAAATAATGAAAAAGTTTATTGGTTTTATGTTGATTTGCACGTCACTGGTTTTTGCCCAGTATGGTTACGGCGTAGTTCCCGGCGCCGTTATTGAAGAGACTGACAATGGGGCCATCAATTATTCCCAGGGAATTATCACCGCCACCGGCATTGGAGCGATTCCCGAATATGCCGTTAACGCCGCCCAGGCGCGGGCCATGGCGATCCGGGCCGCCAAGACCGATGCCCGCCGCCAGTTGGTGGAAATGGTGAACGGCATTACCCTCACCAGTGAAACCACCATGCGCAATCGCATGGCCGACGAAGTGGTGAAAGAAAGTGTTTCCGGCGTGATCCGGGGTGCTTACCAGGTTGGGGAGACCCGCTATCTCAGCGATACTTCGGTGGAGGTTACTATGGCCGTATCCATGAGCGGGATTTCTGAAATCGTTACGCCCGCCACCGGATTTGCGGCACCTGTAACGGCTGAAGAAGCTGCCACATCCACGGCACCGGTAGCAGAACATGTCAGCGCCGCCGCCGCCACCGGCATTATCATCGATACCCGCGGTCTGGGCATTCGTCCGGCCATGGCGCCCAAGATATTTGATGCTAATATGGGCACGATTTACGGTCCCGGTAATTATACCCGTGAATATGCCGTGACCAACGGTGTGGCCGGCTATTCCAAATCGCTGGAAGCGGCCCAGGAAGATATGCGCGTCAAGGGTAATCCCCTGGTGGTTAAAGCCACCTCGGTGACCGGCGCAAATCGGACCGATGTAGTTATTGCCAACGAAGATGTAATGAAAATCAATCAGGCCAATTCCGCCAATAATGTGTTGCGTGATTGCCGGGTGTTGTTTTTGCTGGACTGATTTAACCGACGGAATGAAAGAAGAATTATGATTAGACGGATATGGTTTTTGCCGGTTTTTTTCCTCCTGGGGATAATCGGCGCTCAGGAGGAAGTTGTGGTTCCGGTAGATGAAACGGCCAGCGAAACCCTGCTGCAGGTAGGTGATATCGCCCCCAGTTGGGCTTTGATGTATGCGCCGGCGAAATTTGAATTCTTGAAAAACTGGACGATCGAAAAGGGACAGCGGCTACGCCGTTTTAAAACCCAGCCGGAGCGTCATATCGTAGTGATGAGCTTCTTTGCCACCTGGTGCAAACCCTGTATGAAAGAATTGCCCCACCTGGAAAAGTTGTACCAGAAGTACGGGGAAGAAACGATCAAATTTTTTCTGGTGGACATCACCGAAGCGACCCGCAACTCCCCCGGTTTCGAGGATGCTCCCGAATCCGGTCCGTTTCTTGCGGAAAAAGGGATAACGATTCAGGTATTGAATGATAATCGAGGTGTCGTGAAAGAGAAATACGGGGTAACAACCCTGCCGCGTTTGTTTATGATCGACCAATACCAGACGATCAGATTGGTGAAGCAGGGCTTCCACAAAGGTGAAGATTTTGAAGGGGAGCTTTCAAAAATATTTGAAGAATTACTAGCGGAGACCGATGAGGGCTAAGGCTCGGCTTCCGCACACCGATAATTATCTGAAACATCACTTCCCTGTAATGGGGAAAGAGAGAGGGCTATGAATAGATCCATATTTCATAGAGGAATGCGTCTATTCCTCAGTGCGCTTATTCTGCAAATCTCACTGCCGGTAATTTCCCCGGCCCAGGACCAGGAAACCATGGCGGTTCTGGACTTCGAAGGCCGCGGTATATCCCAATTAGAAGCCCAAACGTTGACCGACCGCCTGACTTCCGAGCTGGCTAAAACCAACGCCATGATCATGGTGGAGCGTAACCAGATGAATGAAATTCTGGATGAGCAGGGTTTTCAACAGTCCGGGTGTACCAGCGCCGAATGCGCCGCGGAAGTCGGGGCTCTCCTGGGTGTTCAGCATATGATTTCCGGTTCCTTCGGAAAACTTGGTAACAGTTACACCATTGATGCTAAAATGTTTTCCGTGGAAACCGGCCAAACGGAAAAAACCGTCAGCGCCACCTACAAAGGTGAAATTGACGGGCTGTTGACCGAAATCGAAATTCTGGCCTGGGAACTCATGAGTCTTAATCCGCCGGAAGAATTACTGGCTCGCCAAGCGTATGCCAGTCAACCGCAACCAGTGGCCACGGCCGCTCCCGCTGAAAAAGGTGGTGGCGGCTGGATATTATGGGCCGTAGTAGGTGTGGCCGCCGCCGGTGGCGCCGCCTATTTTTTAATGGAGCAGGAAGATGAACCGTTACCTACGCCACCAACATTACCGGAATAATTAACCGGACATGACAATGAAAAAAATCAGCAGCAATGCAAACCGATATAATGTGCGACGCACCTCGGAGATGCGTCGCACTTCTATTAGGAAATTTTATTTTCGGAGTAAAAACCATGAAACATTTTCTGGAACACAACCAGCAGGAACGGATCATGAATAAACCTTGGCCTACGGGATCCATAGCCCTGAATAACAACCAACCGGAAAAGAGAATTGTAAGAGGGTTGCCCTATCATGTTGTTCATGTGGTGTTATTACTTATCACTGTGTTAAACGCACAAACGGCGACCGCGCCCTCAGTAGGTGACGGTACCGCAAACAATCCGTATCAAATTGCTACACTGGATAATTTATATTGGCTGTCACAGAATAATAATGAATGGGATAAATACTATATCCAAACGGCTGATATTGATGCCTCTGCCACTTCCGGCTGGGACAGCGGAGCGGGCTTTTCACCGATTGGAAATAGCGCAATCAACTTCGCCGGCAACTATAACGGCGGCGGATACACAATAGACAGCCTGTACATCAACCGCTCCACAATGAATACCTTTTATGTAGGATTGTTCGGTTATACATACGGAGCCACGATTGACAGCATCGGCGTCACCAATATGAATATTACCGGTTATAATTGTGTCGGCGGTCTGGTGGGGGTTAATGAAAATTCTTCCACCGTCAGCAACAGTTACAGCACGGGCAGTGTGAGTGGTGAAAGATCTGTCGGCGGCCTGGTGGGGGTTAATAAAAATTCTGCCACCGTCAGCAACAGTTACAGCACGGGCAGTGTGACTGGTGTTGACTTTGTCGGCGGCCTGGTTGGGGAAAATTTCGGTGCCACCGTCAGCAACTGTTACGGCGAGGGCAGCGTTACCGGCAGTGATAATTGTGTCGGCGGTCTGGTGGGGTATAATTATAATTCTGCCACCGTCAGCAACAGTTACAGCACGGGTAACGTTACTGGCAGTAGTGACCATGTCGGCGGTCTGGTGGGGAGTAGTAATAATGCCACCGTCAGTAATTCTTTTTGGGATACCCAGACCTCCGGGCAATCAACCAGCGACGGCGGCACCGGCAAAACCACCGCTGAAATGAAAACACAATCTACCTTTACCGATGCCGGCTGGGATTTTGAAATTGAAACAGATAACGGGACAACCAATGACTGGGACCTGGACCAGTCAGGTTCCATAAATAACGGTTATCCCTTTTTAAGTTGGGAGAATGGCCCGGATGTGGCGTTGAATTTTTCCGACGCGCCCAAGGGTTTTTATGCCGCCACCGGTGATTTGAAAGCCTCCCTGAACTGGAGCGCCTCGGATGCCACTGATCTGGCCGGGTATTTTATTTATCGCGGGACGGCCGCCGACCCGACTGCCGCCGTTGACAGCATTATGGGCGGCACCGCCTCGGTCACCTACTACCTGGATACGGGACTGGAAAACGACAGTACCTATTATTACCGCCTGCGGGCCAAATATAGTGACGGATCTTTCAGTGAATATTCCGATAACCTGGCTGTTGTCCCTTCCGATTTTGATATAAATGTGGATGGCAATATTACCGATTGGGCCGCCATCCGTCAGATTCATAATGATCCCACTGGTGATGTGGGCTGGGCTGATATTGATAGCGCCAAAATAAATGCCGACGGCTTCTACCTCTATGGCGCCATCGTTACTAGTGATGACCTGGGAAGTAACACACTGGATATCATGTTTGACGCTGACTTCAACGCTGGTACTGGTTTCTCAGAAGGCGGTATCGGTGTCGACTATAAGCTGACAATCTTACCCTGGGGCACCAAGGAATTTTTCTTCTGGAACCAGTTCAATACCTGGGAAAGTGACGGCAATGCCGATTTTACCGTAACCAGCTCCAATAGTAACAGTTTCCATGAATTTGAAATTCACCTGGATGAACTGGACAGCCCAGATTCGTTGCGCTTCTTCATGCAGACTAATTCAGGTGACAAGGCTCCTGATGCCGGATACTTGGCCTATGCTCTTGACCCCAACGATGCACCACGCAATTTCTTTGTGGGCACCGGTGACACCAAGGCCAACCTGAACTGGCAGGTGGATAATTCCATGGGTTACAGCAAGTACATCGTTTATCGCGGTACTGCCGTTGACCCGACCACGGCAATTGCAACCATCTCCGGCGGCAATCCGCTTACTTCCTATTACCTGGACTCCGGTCTGGCTAACGGCACGACCTATTATTATCGTATTCGCGGCCAATATGCCGACAATACCTATAGCGATTACACCGAGAGTATTGCCATAAAACCGGATTTGTATGCCATGAATGTTGATGGTAACAACGGCGATTGGACCAATATTAGACAATTATATAATGATACTGCTAATGATACACAGTGCGACATCGACTCGGTTAAGCTTTTCGCCGATGATGAAACATTGTATGGGACTATCCTCACAACCCAGGACCTGGGGCCGGATGAGGTGCTGTTATACATAGATAGTGATTGTAATGACAATACCGGGGAAGCCGGAAACAATATGGGGGCCGACTATCAACTCCGGTTCAGTCCTTATAATAATAATATATTCCGTAATTATAATGGTGGCTGGCAGGATAACTGGGGTTCGGATTTTACAGTAGTACATGCCAATGGTAACAAGTTCCATGAATTCAAGATCAGCCTAGATTACATTGGCAACCCTGACTCCCTGCGGTTGTATTACAAGACCAATTTCAATGATTATGCTCCGGAAGATGATTATTACCTGGTGATCAACACAGCCCGGGTGGCTCTGGACGCACCGACCGGCTTGACAGCCCTGGCTGACAGCGCCCAGGTGACCCTGCGCTGGGCCCAGAATGATACGACTGGTTTAGCTGCATATTATGTTTACCGTTCAACTTCATCGCCGGTAAATATTATTGAAGGTAATCGTATCGACACTTTACTGGCCCAGTCGCCGCCGGATACATTTTACACTGATGATGGTTTGGACAACGGCACCATGTATTACTACCGGGTCACGGCGTTGAATGGGGACAACCGCGAGAGTGAGTCATCCAGCGAGGCAATGGCCACGCCCAACGTTTTACACGAGCAGTTGGTGGAATTGTTACACACAAATACCATACAGTCTCCTTCCTCTGATCGTGGCTATCCCTTCAATACTGATTCTTACGACGTGCGGCATCAATCAATATATTTAGCTGATGATTTCAGTTCGGCCGGTATACCGGCTAATGCCTGGATCTCTGCTATCGATTTGAAGCCCACTACGGTAACTGGAGAATTGGTTGATTTTCGTTTAGCAGGAGCAACAACCAGTCTTACGGAATTAGCGGCCTATCAGAACCTGAAGAGCGATGTCATTTATGGTCCCCAATATCACAATCAGTCCGAATTCAGTGATAATGAATGGTTCCGCTTTGGTGTAGAACCGTTCCAGTGGAATGGAACTGACAACTGGGTGCTTGAAGCCAGTCAGGATGCCGATTACTGGCCCAGCAACAGTGGTGGCGCGACACTTAGGGAAACAGAAAATAGTCGTGGCTACCGTGGCTGGAATGAATGGGGCGACCAAAGCTATGACAACTTTAGTAATATGGATAACTCCTGGAACGAAAATCTAGTGTTGGCCATACGATTGACCTATGCCTTGGCCGAACCTGTTGATAGCCTGGATATTAATCCTGGTCATAAAAGTATCGATTTGAGTTGGGTGGCACCCGGAACCGAAACCGTTCAGCATTACATCGTTTACCAGGGGCCATCATCCGATTCTTTAGAAGCAATTGGTACCACTACCGCCACCAGTTATCCCGTTACTGGATTGATTAATGGTGAAACCTATTATGTTGGTGTTCAGGTAGTTAACACGAATGGTGAATATAGTGGAATTATTTCTGGACAAGCCACTCCGGCCTGGACGGGTCCGCGCTGGTATGTGGATGCCGCAGCCGACGGTCCAGCCTATGAAGGCAGCCCTGACGATCCCGCCAAGACCATCAAGGCTGGAATAAGCCTGGCAGCCGAAGACGATACTGTGCTGGTAATGCCCGGGCGATACAATCGAAGTAATGATTTGAATATTCGTTTTGCCGAAGATTTTGGCGGCGGTTTTTATACGGCCAAGAACCTGGTGTTGAAATCACAGGATCCCAATGATCCGGCCGTTCTGGATGGTAAAGGTGTATACCGCGTCTTTGAAATTCGCGATGCTAATGATACCACCGCCCAGGTAATCGGATTTCATATTGTTAATGGCGGCGGTACCAGTAATGGCTGGGGTTCCGCGATTCAAATCGGTAGCAGCATGGATAATATCACCAGCCAGATTTTATTCCGGAATTGCGTGATTGATTCCGCCAGTGGTGAAGCAATTGCCGCTGTAAGATTGGAAAGCGGTTCCAAAGCCTGGTTTGTGGACTGTACAATCCAGGACAATGAAAATTCGTCCACGGTCGGCGGTAATGTTGAAGGCGGCGCTTTTCTAATTGATGAAGGCAGTGAATTGTATTTGGATAAATGCCAGGTTTTGGACAATCAGGTTACCACTAACGGAAGCCATGCCAAAGGGGCCGGTGTGAATTTAAACTGGAATACCAATAACCGGCTCAATGCGGTAAATACGGTCTTTGCCGGAAATCAGGTTACCAGTACCGACAATTGGAATGCCACTGGCGCCGCTGTCAATATCGGTCAAGGGGAAGCTACCTTAATTAACTGTACCTTAGCCGATAACAGCTCACTCCAGCAGGGAGCGGCAATATCGGCCGATGATAATACCAAATTGAGTATTTTCAATAGTATCGTGTACGGCAATTCTCCCGATAGTGATCAAATTTTATTTAATGGTACGGTTAATCACAGTATTTCCTATTCCATTATTCACAACGAAAACCCGGCCATGTTTGAGGAAGGCGTATT
>LSCG01000128.1 GCA_001577055.1 Fidelibacterota bacterium TCS56 | reverse complement strand
GCGCCCACCACCATGTCCCATTGGCGTAAGGCAATCAGGGTTCCCAGCATCACCGGGATGTATGCGACACCGTAAACGGTGATGGCAATATTTCCCGTACCACCAGGGCGGTCGATGGCCATTTCGGCCAGCATGGACAAGACCACTGTTACCGCAATTCCGGACAAGACAACCGGCCCGATGGGAATACCGAAATAATACATGGCTGAGATTAACAAGGCGGCCAGAATTCCAATCCATTTATGAGGTTGGAAATCCCGGTGACGACTGATGGAATAAAATTCCCATAGCGCCAATACGATTACCAGGGCTATGAAAAGGGCAAAATAAATATTACCCAGCCAAAGCAGCAGCAGGATGCCCGGAATTCCGAGTACGTTGACCAGCAGCCGATTGATAAATGTATCTTTCATAGCAAGGATTAAAACAGTATGAAAATTAAGTTCGGCAGCATCGCAATTCAATGGACATTAATCCCACTTCCACGTTTTGATTGGGTAATTTGTGAACAATGTGTTTTGCAGGGTTACCAGCAATATCATTAACAGGCAAATGGCACGGCAATTGCGCAATATCTTCTTAAAAATATAGAGTTTTCTGTGCAAGTAAATCTAACCTGACCTATTCATCAGCCACGAATGAACACGAAGTTACACTAATATTTATATTCAAATTAGAAGAGCTACTATATGTGCCAAAACTGATATGTTTTTCTGCGAGATCATTTTTTGTAATCATTTGTTTCTTTAACTTTTGTGTTTATTTGTGTAATTCGTGGCGAATAATCCAGGCTAAGCGTACTTAATAACAGCGATCAGAAAAAAGTGGCCGTCATCAGCCATGAACGTTCCGGGACCCATTTTCTCATGAATTCCATTGCGCAAAACTACCGATACCTCTCCAATCCATGGTGGAATTTTGATTTTGAACTGGGTCTCAATTTCCATTCGGCGCAAGCGATTTTAAACTATTTGCAACCGGTGGAAAATCGAGCGGTTCTCAATATCCTGAAATCACACCATTCCGCCGATTTTTTCATCGATTGCAGTGATTATCTTTTTGAACAGTTTCAAGTGCTGTATATCTATCGTCACCCGCTGGATGTACTTTCCAGTTTCTGGAAATTGATCCGCTATTTTAAAAACAAAGGCTGGAACGAAGGACCTTTGACCCGGTCGATCAGCGAATTTATAGCGACGCCTCCCTGCAATGCCCTCCTGCGGTACCAGACGCAGCAAACTGATACGATGGTGCATCGCTGGCGCGATCATGTAGAGGGCTGGATGACGCTGGCCAGGAATGGCAATCCTGATGAAATTAAATTATTGAGTTATGAAAATTTGAATGAAAGCTACGAGGACACAGTCCGTAGTGTCGGCGACTTTTTAAATCAGCCCCAACCGGACCGGGTGACACGCCCGGACCGCCAACAAAATGTTGTGCGTTCCGATGATGAGAAAATTAATGCCTTGAAGGCTGTCTACGATGAAAATTACCGGGATTATATCAAGTCGGTGGCGGGACCGTTGATAGACATACTGGGCTATCAGGTATAAATCGAGATAGCCTTGGGCACCATTGCCACTTTCAGGGGAGTTGTGCCGATAATCTCTCCATCCACATCCAGCACATTATCTGTTTCAGGTATTAGCTCAAACCTCTCTGCCTGATGGTAATCCACCAGTTCGGAATCAATATGCTTTCCTTCGAAAACCTGGGAGAACAAATTAATCATCTGCAGACGCGAGGCTTCCTTGACCAGCACCAGATCGATTTTACCGTCATCCAGTTGCGCCAGGGGCGCCATTTTCATCCCCACACCGGTGTACGGTGTATTGCAGGCAATTAAAAATGAAACGGGGTCATTGAATTCCTGGCCATCCACGATCAGGCGGGTAGCCAGCGTCTTCATCCTGATTAATTCTATCACCGTGGCCAGATTATAGCGTTGCTGGGGCCACCAGCGGAATTTTTCCGAAGTGTGATTTACGGCGGTCACCAGTCCCCAGCCAATAATATTAAACGAATACATTTCTTCGGTGGGCATGGTCATTTTAGCCACGTCGATTTTTTGTGTGTGTCCGCGGAGAATTCGGTGCACTGCGTCCAGCGGATTGCGGCAGCCCAGACCATAAAGAAACGAATTACCGCTGCCTCCCGGGATGATGCCCAGCGGGATTTCCTGCTGGTCGCTGCGTGTCAGCAGGCCGTTGATTACTTCGTGGGCAGTTCCATCCCCGCCCAGGGTACAAAGGCCGGTGTAATCGCCAATATTGATATTGCGGGCAATTTCACTGGCATGTTTGGCCCAGGAGGTAGCGTGGATCATCAGCTCGGCGTCGGCCGCTTCGAAAATCGGGCGAATCTGATCGATAATTTCCTGGACATTCTGCGATCCGCCTTTGGGATTAGCTATCAGATAAAAACGTTTTTTGGCCATCAATATCCCTTATCAGTGTTTCATGTATTTATTATCGCCCAATTCAATGATCCTGATTTTAACCTTGGCAGTACCCTGTTCGACAAAATCAAGTTTGACGGCGGCACCATAGGAACAATCCAGGATCCGGCCTTTGACGTACGGGCCACGATCGTTTATCCGTAAAATTATTGATTTGCCATTCTCCTGATTAGTCACCCTGACAATGGTGTTAAGCGGCAGGGTTTTGTGAGCGGCGGTGATACCGTACATATCAAAAATTTCACCATTAGCCGTCAGTTTACCGTGAAAGTCACTGCCATAATATGAACTGACACCAACGATCGTTTTGCTGCGGGAAATTCCCCGGGATTTACCGGTTGGCGGACTGGCATCGCCACCGTAACGCGGAGCCGAAGAACAGCCGATAAAAACAATCAACAGCAGAATATTCAGTGTTAAGGTAAATCTCATTGGTAAGTTTTTACCTGTCCGATCAATGACTGATACCGATCAATATTACTGTCTTCCAAACGGGAGCGCAAATCATTGATTATGTTGATGCCACAGGCCGGATCGCGGAAATTGGCAGTACCGATCTGCACCGCCGACGCCCCGGCCAGGGTGTATTCTATCACGTCTTCCGCCGAGGTAATGCCACCGATACCAATGATTGGAATCGACAGCTTCCGGGCTAATTTATAGACACTGGCTATCCCCACCGGTTTGATGGCCGGTCCCGATAAGCCCCCCAGGGTACGATAAATATCAGGACGCTGCGAATTGATATCAATGCTCATCCCCACCAGCGTATTGATGGCCGAAACTGCATCGGCGCCGTTGTCCTGGGCTGCCAGACCGATAGCGGTAATATCAGTGACGTTCGGGCTTAATTTCATGATCAACAGACGCTCGGTGCGCTTTCGCAAGCGCCTGGTCAAGCGCGCGGTCTGATCGGCGCTGACACCGAATTCCATCCCGCCCTCCGATACATTCGGACAGGATATATTAATTTCATATCCTGCAATATCAGTAGATATCGCCTCTACCTTTTCTAACACTTTAAGATATTCATCACTGGTGGATCCGGCGATATTCATAATAAAATCAGCACCACCGCCCTGCAATTGAGGCAGGTAATCGCTGATATATCTTTCCACGCCCACATTGGCCAGACCGATGGAATTGATCATTCCGCCGGTGGTCTCCACAATCCGTGGCGGCGGGTTACCGGTTCGTGGCTCAAGGGTTACCGATTTGGTGACTATCGCACCTAATTTGGAAATATCAGCCAGCCGTTCGACCTCGAAGCCGTACCCGAAAGTACCGGAGGCCACGAACACCGGGTTGGCGAACTGACGCCGCCCAAGATTGGTACTCAGATCAACCAAAATCAAGCTCCCCGGCATCAAATACCGGTCCATCGGTGCAAACCAGCGAAAAAGGCTTATTCCGGGCACCGTCAGTCTTAATGGCACAACCCTGGCAGATGCCAAGGCCGCAGGCCATATAACTTTCGACGGACAACTGGGCCGGCAATTGCTTATCAGCAGTGAATTCCTGGATGGCTCGCAACATCGGTTCCGGTCCGCAGGAAAAGACCATGCTATTTGGATTATTCGCCAGGATTGCCGGCAGCGGAACCAGCACTGTACCCGCTATCCCCGCAGAGCCGTCATCGGTAGTCAGTAATATATTTTTATCCGGTTGTGATTCAATAAAATGTTCTTCACCGGACCTGGCCCCCAGAATCAGGGCGTGGGCGGTTCCGGCGGCTTCCAGTTTCCGGTGCAGCCACCAGACCGGCGCCAGTCCCACCCCCCCGCCGATCAAGATCGGAAAAAGCTGGTTATTAATGGTGAAGGTATTGCCCAAAGGTCCCATGATTGAAAGGTAGTCACCGGCGGCTCGTTGCGAAAGCTGGTGGGAGGACGGACCGAATATTTTATAAATGATTGTCAGCTTTCCATCGGTGTACCCGGCGATGCTCATGGGACGGCGCAAGGGCTTTTCCCAACTCGCGGAGATTAAAATTTCGATGAATTGCCCGGGACCGGTTATGTCGTCCGCCAGGTCCGGCGCCGCCAGTTCCATCTGCCAGATTTGATGAGCCAGCTGCCGGTTGGCGACGATCAGAGCATCAATCTGTTTCATCGTCACTAACTACTGAATCCGGCTGGGTCTGGGTGGATTGAGTCAGGTAATTCTCCAGAAACCGGGACCGTTCCCTGGCTATCAGGGACTGCTCACTGTCAGGAAAATGGGTATTAATCAATTGATAAAAATGTAAGGCGCTGTCAGGATTTACTTGTGAATAATCGTAATAATTGGCCAGAAACAAAGCCGCTTTCGCCGACGCCGCGGAGGTAGTGTCTTCCGTAAGCAGAAATTGATATTGCTCCAATCCCCGTTGTCGATTACTCAGCCATGTGATCTCGGCCGTCCGAAGAGCGATCTCGGACCGGTCGGTGGTTGCGGCCTGCCCCCGGGCTTTCCGGATATAGGCGGCATACTCACTTTCGGGGTACTGGGATAGCAATTGCTCCGCAAGTGCCAGCGCCCTGGTGGTATCGCCTTGCGTATTTAAAAGATAACTGACCGTGAACATTGCTTTTGGTCGTAACGAACTGTCCGGAAAATACCTGATGATCTCATTGAAATAATAATGGGCCGTATCTAATTGACCGAAATGAAAAGCATCCAGCTCACCCAATTTGTACATGCTGGTGGCAATCTGATCGTAAATCGCGGACGAATCGATGGTTGTCTGACCGGTGGTACTTACCTCACTGCTGTCCACCGCCACCGCAATGGTATCGGTTGCCACTCCAGCCAACTCCTCCTGCTTGGTCTTGATGGCCAATAATTGATCCTGGTAGGCGGCGATCTGCTTGACGTAACGCTGAGCCAGTTTACGGTCTTCGAAATGAGCATTTTCCTTAACGGCACGATCAAGGAATACACTGGCCGAATCCATCTGATGGGCGGTCATCAAACAGATTTCTCCAATGGTAAAAAGGGCCTGGGCGGCCGGGATTGTCTTTTGGTATTTTTCGATCACTTTTTGCAGCAAATCCAGGCCTTCTTCGGACCGGTCCGATTCCAGGTACAGCAGGGCCAGTTCCAAATCTACCTCACCGCGGATATCTTTATACTTCTCATCCTCGTGCAGGGAGCGCTGTAAATCTTCTAACTGCCTTAATTTCTTTTGCTTATGAAATATGCGTGCGATTGACAGATTCGCCTCCACCAGTCGGCTCTTTGAAATTGTATTTTTTATCACCTGGCGATTGGCGCGATAAGCTAATTCAAAATCCTGGTTCTGGTAAGCCAGGCTGGCGATCTGGTAATAAATCTGGCTTTTCTCATTGGAATCGCGGGTCAGATTGGCAGCCTCCTCCAGTGTGGCAAAGGCTTCCCCGCGTTGTTCCTCTTCCAGGAGAATGTCTGAGCGCGCCAGCAGAATCCGCGACTTGAAGCGCGGATCGTCAGAATTTGCGGTGAGAACTTTCAGCTCAAACAGCGCCTCCTGCGTATTGCCGCTG
The DNA here is from genome assembly GCA_001577055.1 of Fidelibacterota bacterium TCS56. Classification (GTDB taxonomy): domain Bacteria; phylum Fidelibacterota; class Marinisomatia; order Marinisomatales; family TCS56; genus TCS56. The sequence continues at coordinate 2,585 of LSCG01000128.1, read as the reverse complement.
CGCCAGTTGATCAACGCCAGCCAGAAGTTGGCTTCAGAATCGTACGTTTGGGGCGCTTCCTCCTTCAAATTATTGAACAAGGTTTCGGCAATGCGATATTCGCCACGATAAAATCGGGAAATGCCCATCAGCAGAATAGCTTCGTGGCGGTAGCGTGAATCAGGCCATTTATCCAGGACTTTCTGGCACTTTTGGATTACGATCCCGTAAGTATCCGCCGCTTTGTCCGGCACTCCTTCACCAATGTTTTGCAGCCGTATTTCTTCGGCTGCTTCAAATCTCTGTTGGGCATTGTAGAAGGTGTTGAAATATGCACAGCCGGAGATCAGGATTATGATGACGGCCAGTAGGAAAACTTTAGTGAAATGATATGGCATAGGTGATTGTCAAACTAGTGGTGATTTAATTGCATTGAGCTATAAAATTAACAATAGATACTGCAATTAGTTTCCGGCCACATTCAGTCACTTTCCCTGGTAAGCGGATAAAATTCGCGGGCGATATCCATTTCGTAATTTTTAATACTGTTTGAAATATGACCGGCTAAATCGTCACGTACGCATTTACAGGCTACCTTGATGGCGTTCGATATAGCCTTGGGATTGGAGCGACCGTGGGCAATAATGACTATCTTCTCAAATCCCAGCAGCGGGGCGCCGCCGTATTCCGAATAATCAGTAACCTCCTTTAAGGCCTGCAGCCCCTTGGACAACATCATCAGTCCGATTTTCCATGACAGTTTTGTTTTAAAAGCTACCTTGCCCAGATGACTGACGGTTTTAGCCGCACCCTCCAAGGTCTTTATGACGGTATTACCAACAAATCCTTCCGTTACGATCACGTCACTGATACCGCGCATCAGATCTTTGCCTTCAATATTACCGATGAAATTTATACCCGGCGTCCGTTTCAGCATCTGGTAGGCTACTTTCATTTTTTCGCCCCCTTTGGTTTCTTCTTCGCCGATATTCAACAGCGCTACCCGTGGCTCCTCCACATTGCGGATTTCGGCCACATAGGCGGCGCCCATCAGGGCAAACTGAACCAGTTCTTCCGAAGAGCAGTGAACATTAGCGCCCACATCCAGCATCAGGGATAAGTAATCATCTCTTCTAAGCTCGTTTAGCGTGGGATACACGGTGGCGATGGCCGTCCGGCGAACGCCGTAAATACGCGGGATATATTTGGCGGCCGCCATCACTACCGATCCGGTACTCCCGGCGGAAATCATCGCATCAGCTTTGCCGGCAGACAGAATCTGGGCCGCTTGTACAATCGATGAATCACTCTTAGCGCTGATGGCCTCCTGGGGATTTTCATCCATGGTGATCGACTGGCTGGCGGCATGCACTACAATTGCCCCTTCGGGGTGTTTCATTCGGGAAAGTTCAGCTTGGATAGCTTCCTCATTCCCCACAATAATAATTTTTACCGGATTAGCCTTGGCGGCTTTTACCGCGCCACGCACGATCGCCCGCGGTGCATTATCACCCCCCATTCCATCTACCACAACCGTGATTGGATTCATCTTAATAGACTCCCGATATTCATCGGTGAATTTAGGTCAACCGATGAACAATCAACCAATAAATCAATGCCGGGACGGCACGGTGCATTTGGCCGGGAGGAGTAAGCTAAAATATCCGTGGCAGTTGCGCTTCAGGCCTGGAAATATTCCGGATACTCGCTGAAAACTTCATCCACAATCCATTTAACGACGATGGCATCGTCTAAAAATCCCAGGCCCACCACATTGTCGGGAATCTCATCATTGGATGTATAAAAATATTGCAACGCAAACAGAATTCGTTTCCTGACGCGTAACTCCAGGTTGGGTACATTTTTCAGCACAACCAGCAATTTGGATACGTCCTGCAATAACGAGGCTTGAATCGAGGTCAGTTCGCTGGAATTCAGCAGAGAATTAATCTTACCGGGGATTTTCTGGAGCAAATTTTGCTCGATACTCAAATTAATGGCGGTTATCTGTCGCTCATAGCGCGCAATATCTTCGGTGGTTAATTTAAAACTGACCTCGTCACTCATAAGCAAAGTACCTTTTATTTGGGATTAACATCGAAACCGTGACCACAATGTAATTATCCTATCGTAGCCGGATCAATATACTGCCGGGCCAGATCAGTGAGCAAATCGATTTTTCCGGTTTCATTGGCGGTGATCAACGGGACGATATCATCCACCTTTTTAGCGGTCTGGTAGGTATCGGCAGCCACCATCAGCATGGGAATATTCTCGGTCGAGGCCCGGGCGATCAGATTGGCCGGAGGCAGAATGTTGTTTGTGAGGACAATGCCCTTGCTGTGGGTATCCAGGGCGGCCAGGATCATATCGCTGCGGTCGCCACTTGTGATTATCAGTTTGTTCTCTTTCTTGAATTTCTGCGCCCGCAGAACCGCATCGGCGCCCATTGCGCCCACAAAAATATTCTTGACGATGCTTTCCAATCCCTTTTCTCCGGATAATATCTTGGCAAATAGTACGTCGGAAATGAATTTAATCGATGGATAGGTCAATTCTTCTTTGAATGGCAGCACCCCTAAAACCGGTAAAGCCAGCTCACTGAA
>LSCG01000127.1 GCA_001577055.1 Fidelibacterota bacterium TCS56 | reverse complement strand
CCTGTCGGCGGATCAGTATGACAAAGAAAGTAATGCATCAAACACCGGACACTGTCTTTCTGAGTGAGTGAAGCGAACGAAGAATCTCTGAGGTATATTTAAGAATTAGCTGATTTACGAGATACCAACCTATGCTGACGCTTCGGCTGGTAAACTTCACTCCTATCAGTATGACAAGCACGTAGTCAATCTCCAATTTCCAATTTTAAATCTCCAATCACAGTGCGAAACCTTTCGTAATTTGCCGCATTGGAGTGACCTATGTTCAGTAAACTTTTAGCATTATTTATCGGTGTGCCTCTGATTGAAGTCCTGATCCTGATCAAACTGGGTGAGGTGATGGGCTTCTGGAATACGATCCTGCTGGTGATCGGTACCGGCGTGGCCGGCGCCTATCTGGCCAAGCTCTACGGACTCACCATCTGGTACGACATCCAGCGCGATCTTTCCATGGGGCAGATGCCTTCAGACAAACTGATGGACGGACTGCTGGTGCTGGTGGGCGGTATCGTCCTGCTGACACCGGGCCTGCTTACCGATATCCTGGGACTGGCCCTGCTTTTCCCCGGAACGCGCTTCTTCTTCAAGCAGTGGTTGCGGCAGCGTATGGCAGTTATGGCCGAAAACCAGCAAACCAGTTTTTTCATTAATCATTAAAGTTATCCGGATCAATGCCGATTGCATAAGTATCGAGAAGTATCAGTGAAAATCATAATTTACCTCACACTGTTGTGTTTCGGCACCTGGGGACTGGCAGCCGGACTGATCGGTCATGCCAGCGAATTACTGTGGGCCATGCTGGGTCCCTGGGGGGTCGGTGTTTTAACTCTCTGGAGTGTCAGCCACACCTACAACCGTGATCCCGAACAGCTCACCGGACTGATGATGAAATCCTTTGTAGGCAAAATGATTTTCTACGGGATTTACATAGCCCTGCTGATTGTTTTTTCAACGATTTCCAGGGTGCCGTTCATCATTGGTTTTGCGGTCTATTTTATTGTCCTGCATATCATCGAGGCCTTATACTTCCAGTCTATTTTTAAGCCTAAAAAGTCTTAAAACGAGCATCTGAATTAATGAGCGCAACGGAACACGGAAACGGTACAGGTGAATTTGACGCCGGTGAAGTAATTATTCATCATGTCTCCAACAGTTCCCCGGACCATCCGATACTGGAATTACCGACCGTCTTCGGGATCAACCTGTCGGTTACCAAGCATGTGTTGATGATCTGGCTGGTGGCGGCCATCGTGTTTACCGCCATCACCTGGGCGGTGCGGAAATACCTGAAACAAGAGCGGCCGGTACCCACCGGCTTCATGAATGTGTTGGAAGCGGTGGTACAGTTCATCCGTGATTCGATTATTAAGCCCAATGTTGGTGACAAATTCACCAATACCTGGGCGCCGTTGATTCTCACTTTCTTCTGTTTCATTCTGACCGCCAACGCCATCGGACTGGTGCCGATTTTCGATCTGCTGGGCGCCATCAACCGCTTTATTTTTCAGGTACCAGCATCCGACTCCCACAATTTAATAAACAATGTGCTCCACGGTGGCGTCACAGCCACCGGCAATTACAACGTTACCGCCGCCCTGGCTATTATCACTTTTTTCAGCATTATCATTGCCGGAACCAAGGCCCACGGTTTCTTCACACATTGGAAAAACCTGGTGCCACCCGGTCTGGCCTGGCCGATTTACATCCTGCTGATTCCCATCGAAATCATCGGCATGCTGGTAAAGCCCTTCGCCCTCACCATGCGACTGGCGGCCAACATGACCGGCGGCCATATCGCCATTCTGGCGATCCTGTCTTTCGTTTTCATTTTCGCCGGACTGTTTAACACCGCCATCGCTGGCATTGGCGCCGGATTGCTGGTTTCCGTACCGCTGGCGGTGGGCATCTCGGCCCTGGAAATCATCGTTGTTCTGGTTCAAGCTTATGTTTTCACCATGCTGACATCGGTATTTATCGGCATGGCCATCAATGTACACCATTAATCGGAGGTTATTAGAAATGACACGTACAAGAAAATACGCTATCGTGACCTGGCTGGCCCTGTTCGTCATGCCGGCGATCGCCCCGGTTCTGGCCGCTGAAGGCAGTCTGAATCTGCATTATTTCGGCGCCGCTATCGGACTGGGCATTATTGTGATCGGCGCCGCCCTCGGTATTGGCAAATTCGCCGCCGCCGCCGCCGAAAGCATCGCCCGTCAGCCCGAAGCCGCCGCCCAGATCACCGGCGCCGTCAACCTGCCGCTCTTCCTGCTGGAAGGGGTTGCGATCCTGGCGGAAGTATTCGTGCTGTTAATCGTATTGATGAAATAAGCGGCCGCCAGTTAATTCTTATCAGTCTTCGGCTGTGATATTTCACCGCCGGAACCGTTGAATTACTGACCGGTCAATTAAAGACCAAATTATGAATAATCCTCTTGTTCAACCCGATCCGGGTCTGTTCATCTGGACGATCCTGGTCTTCCTGATCCTGGTGGGATTGCTTTCCAAATTTGCCTGGAAGCCCCTGCTGGCCCTGCTGGACAAGCGCGAAAAGTCGATCCGCGATTCACTGGATGATGCGGAAAAGGCCCGCGCCGAACTGGAAAACCTCCAGCAGAAATCGGAAGAATTGATCGCCCGGGCCCGCACCGAGGCCCAGCAGATTGTGGCCGAGGGCAAGACCGCCGGTGAACGACTTAAAACCGAGACCCTGGAAACGGCCCGCAAGCAGGCCGATGCGGTGATAACCAATGCCGAGCAGCAGATCCAGGCCGAGAAGGAAAAAGCCATCTCCGAAATCAAGGCGGAAGTAGTGGATATCTCCCTGGAAGTGGCCGGCAAGCTGATCCGCAAGAACCTGTCCAAGGCCGACAACCAGGCCTTGATCGACGAAACGGTCAGCAATATCCGGCAGCGGAATGAAGCCTGACAAACGCGCCCGGCAATACGCCCAGGCCCTGTTTAACGTGGCCCGGCAGACCGACAGCATCCTGGCGGTACGCGATTCGCTGGTGCTGGTGGCCTACCTGCTGAAAAAGGACGCCATGTTCAAGGTCTTCTTCCACACCACCAAAATCAAGCCGGTGGAAAAAGTGGAAATCCTGTACACCATTCTGCAGGAGCACTGCCACGCCATCGTGGCGGAATTTTTCGCCCTGCTGTCGGAACGCAAGGAGTGGAAATTATTCGTCCCCACCCTGCGGGCCTACCAGGCCCTCCAGCGCAGCACCCTGGAGGTGGTCACCGTTACCGCCTTCAGCGCCAGTGAATTGGACAAAAAGGCCGTGGCAGAGATCGAAAAGACCGTCCGGGAACGGTTGGAAAAACCCGTCGATTTTACGGCGGTCACCCAACCCGAATTGCTGGGTGGACTGAAACTGCGGATCGGTAACCTGTTTGTGGACGGATCGCTGGCGACCCGTCTGGAACGGCTGCGGCACGACCTGCTGCAATCATAACTTTTGTAGAGAATTATGGAAATCAGAACTGAAGAAATTCGCTCTTTATTACGGGAACAGATCGACAAATTCGATGTGGCCGTGGACGTCTCCGAAGTCGGCGAAGTAATCGAAGTCGGTGACGGCATCGCCCGCTGCTCCGGACTGGAGAATGTCATGTCCTCCGAGCTGGTTGAGTTGCCCAATGACGTGTTCGGCATGGCCCTGAACCTGGAAGAGGATAACGTGGGTCTGGTGCTGTTCGGCGAGAGCCACCTGGTAAAAGAAGGTGATCTGGCCAAACGTACCGGCGCCGTGGTGGAATGCGGCGTGGGTCCCGAGATGGTGGGCCGTGTGGTCAATCCCCTGGGGATTGCCATCGACGGAAAAGGCGCCATCGACGCCAGCGAAAAGCGGCGCGTCGAGCGTAAAGCCCTGGGTGTGCTGCAGCGTTCGCCGGTGAACCAGCCCCTGCAAACCGGCCTGAAAGCTATCGACAGCATGATCCCCATCGGCCGCGGCCAGCGCGAGCTGATCCTGGGTGACCGCCAGACCGGCAAGACCGCCATCGCCATCGACACGATTCTGAACCAGAAGGATACGCACCAGACCGACGAACCGGTGTTCTGCATCTACGTGGCCATCGGCCAGAAAGCTTCCACCGTGGCCCGCGTGGTGGCGGAGCTGGAAGCCAACGGCGCCATGGAGTACACCATCGTGGTGGCGGCCAACGCCTCCGATCCGGCCCCAATGCAGTTTATCGCGCCCTACGCCGGCGCCACCATGGGCGAATATTTTCGCGACAAGGGCCAGCACGCACTGATCGTTTACGACGATTTATCCAAACACGCCGTGGCCTATCGCCAGGTCTCGCTGCTGCTGCGCCGTCCTCCGGGACGCGAAGCCTATCCCGGCGATATTTTCAACCTCCACAGCCGATTGCTGGAACGAGCCTCCAAACTCAGTGAAGATTTAGGCGGCGGGTCATTGACGGCCCTGCCGATCATCGAAACCCAGGACGGCGATGTCTCGGCCTATATTCCCACCAATGTTATTTCGATCACCGACGGACAGATTTTCCTGGAAGGTACCCTTTTTTACGCCGGTGTGCGTCCGGCCATCAATGTGGGTATCTCCGTTTCCCGCGTGGGTGGCAACGCCCAGATCAAGGCCATGAAACAGGTGGCCGGCTCGCTGAAACTGGACCTGGCCCAGTTCCGGGAACTGGAGGCTTTCGCCAAATTCGGTTCCGACATGGATGCTGCCACCAAGCAGCAACTCGACCGCGGCTACCGTCTGGTGGAAATTTTAAACCAGAGCCAGTTCGATCCCCTGCGGGTCGAGCAGCAGGTGGCGGTGATCTTCGCCGGTATCGAAGGTTTTCTGGATGAACTGACCATCGACCAGACCAAGGCCTTCCCCAAGGAATTTCTGGGCTATATGGAATCATCCGGCGGCACGGTCCTGAGTGATATCGCTGAGCAGAAAAAGCTTTCCGACGATATCAAAACCGCCTTGCGGAAGAATCTGGAAGAATTTGTGGCGGGATACAAAAACCGGTAAACGGGAATAAGCATGGCCAGCCTGAAAGACATTCGGCAGCGCATCGGCGCCGTAAAAAATATCCAGAAAGTCACCAACGCCATGAAAATGGTGGCGGCGGCACGGCTGCGAAAATCTCAGCGAAACATGGAACAGGCCCGGCCCTACGCCCGCCGGATTAATGAGGTGCTGGAGCATCTGCTGCCGTCAATCGACCGCGCACTGAATCCCCTGCTGGAAGTGCGCGAGCCGGAAAAAGTGGGCTTCGTGATCGTCACCGCCGATCGTGGACTCTGCGGCGGCTTCAACGGCAATATTATCCGCACGGCCACGACGCTGATCGATGAGTACGGCCGGGACGAAGCCTCCCTGATCTGTGTCGGCAAAAAGGCCCGCGGCCATTTCATCAAACGCGGCTACAACGTGATCGGCGAATACACCGAATTCTGGAATGAACTCAATTTTGGCCACGCCGCCGGCATCGTGGAGCAGATCACCCATCTGTACCTGGAAAACAAATTGGATCAGATTTTTCTGATTTACAATGAATTCAAGAATGTGGTCCAGCAGGAGGTGATTACTCAACAATTTTTACCGCTGGTTTTAAGCGAGGCGGAGGAGCAGGCTGAGGCGGAGGAGATGAGTGATTTCCTGTTTGAGCCCTCGGAAGCCACCATCGTCAACTCGCTGGTGCCGCGGCACCTGAATGTGCAGGTGTGGCAGGCCCTGCTGGAATCCAACGCCGCCGAGCAGGCCGCCCGCATGAACGCCATGGCCGCCGCCACCGATAACGCCGCGGAAATGATTTCAACCCTAACATTAGATTACAACAAGGCGCGTCAGGCCGCGATCACCACTGAACTATCGGAAATTGTCAGTGGCGCCAACGCGCTGGCTAAGTCATCATAAGGACATTTTATGGAACGGATTGGTAAAATCAATCAGATTATGGGCGCCGTGGTGGACGTGGTTTTCGAAGACGGCCACCTGCCCGAAATTTATAACGCCCTGAACGTCAAAATGGGTGAGGACCAGACCCTGGTGCTGGAAGTAGCCCAGCATCTTGGTGAGGCTTCCGTGCGCACGGTGGCCATGGATTCCACCGACGGGTTGACCCGCGGTACCAAAGTCACTGACACCGGTGCCCCCATTTCCGTCCCGGTGGGACCCGAAACCCTGGGCCGCATGTTTGATCTCCTGGGAAATCCGATTGACGGCAAGCCCGAAGTCAAGACCGAGCAACGCTATCCGATCCACCGCGAAGCGCCCAAGCTGGAAGATTTCACCGTGGAATCGGAAGTGCTGGAAACGGGCCTGAAGGTCGTTGACCTGCTGGAACCCTACACCAAGGGCGGCAAAACGGGACTGTTCGGTGGCGCCGGCGTGGGTAAAACCGTGCTGATCCAGGAGCTGATCCGTAATATCGCCACCGAGCATGGCGGTTATTCGATTTTCGCCGGCGTGGGTGAGCGCACCCGCGAAGGCAATGACCTGTACCTGGAAATGACCGAATCGGGCGTGATCAACAAGACCGGACTGGTTTTCGGCCAGATGAACGAGCCCCCGGGCGCCCGCCTGCGGGTGGCGCTGTCGGCCCTGTCCATGGCGGAATACTTCCGTGAAGAAGAGGGCAAGGATGTGCTGCTGTTCATCGATAATATTTTCCGTTTCACCCAGGCCGGATCGGAAGTATCGGCCCTGCTGGGTCGCATGCCATCCGCCGTGGGATACCAGCCCACCCTGTCCACCGAAATGGGTGAGCTGCAGGAAAGAATTACCTCCACCAAGAAGGGATCAATCACTTCGGTGCAGGCCATTTACGTGCCCGCCGACGACCTGACCGACCCGGCGCCGGCCACGGCCTTCGCCCACCTGGACGCCACCACCGTTTTGTCGCGGCGCATCTCCGAGCTGGGCATCTACCCGGCGGTGGATCCCCTGGATTCCACCTCCCGTATTCTTGATCCCCGCGTTGTGGGTGAGCGCCATTATAACGTGGCCAAGCGCACCCAGGAAATCCTGCAGAAGATGAACGAGCTACAGGACATCATCGCAATTCTGGGTATGGATGAGCTCTCCGACGAAGACAAAACCGTGGTGGCCCGGGCCCGCCGGATTCAGCGTTTCCTCTCACAACCCTTCTTCGTGGCCGAGCAGTTCACCGGCACCGAAGGCCGCTATGTCAAGATGGAAGACACCATCGACGGTTTCGAGCGCCTGATCAACGGTGAATTCGACCACCTGCCGGAGCGGGCTTTCCTGTACGTGGGCACGATTGACGAAGCAGTGGAGAAAGCCAAAAAACTTGAAGGCAAATGAGCACGTTTAAACTGGAAATTGTAACTCCCACGCGGGTGATCGACAAGGGCGCCGTGTCCTACGTGCGCTGCCCCGGCAGTGACGGCCAGTTCGGTATCATGGCCCGCCACACCAATGCCATGTTCGCCCTGGAAGCGGGGGAGATCAAGGTGGTATCGGACAAGGAAGAGACCTATCTGGCTACCCGGGGCGGTTTTGCGGAAGTCACCGGCAAGGAAGTGAAGCTGCTGGTGGAGACAGCCGAACACGCCGCCGAGATCGACCTTGACCGGGCCGAAAAAGCCCTGGCCCGCGCCAAGGAACGTATCGACTCCCACGCCTCGGATCTGGACTTGTCCCGCGCCGAAATGTCAATCAAACGGGCATTAACAAGGTTGAAGGTGGGGAAGCGGACGCAAGCCTGAAGCTGAGAGATAAGAGCAAAGAGCAAAGAGCAAAGAGCAAAGAGTTGAAGGATGCCATCCTTTTTCAGTTCTATAAACCGTTAAAACGGTTGCCATAAATCTGGCATTTATTACCCACGGTTAAAATCGTGGGCTATTTTCCTTCACATTTTATTAGCGCGAGAATAGCCCACGACTTCAGTCGTGGGGCAGAAATCAACTCAACCTGCGGCGAAACCATTTCAATGGTTTGAGCACAGCGTATATAAATTCGGATATCAATTATAGGAGGGATTATGTCGCATTCGTTTACTAAAATCTGGATTCACGCCATTTTTTCCACCAAGGACCGGATGTCGATACTCAACAAGGAGATCAAAGAAAATATCCATCGGCGTATCACAGAGAATTTTATTAAACAGGGCTGTGATGTAAACATCATCAATGGCACCGCCGATCATGTCCATGTTCTTTTTATTCTGCCCGCCGATAAATCAATTGCCAAATTAATAAAATCCGTGAAAGGTGAAACCTCTCATTGGATTAACCGCGAGGACTTGATGAAAACAAAATTCGCCTGGCAGGTCGGTTACTCGGCATTTTCGGTTAGTGAATCACAGGTGGATACGGTGGAGGAATATATCCGAAACCAGGTTGAACACCATCGCAAACGGAGCTATCAGGAAGAGGTTGATTTATTTTTAGCGCGTTATGGTTTGGAAAATCGTTAAAACGATTACACATTAGCAATTACCGTTTGACCCACGATTAAAATCGTGGGCTTGATTCCACGGGCAAAAGTATGTTATTAATAGCCCACGGTTTTAACCGTGGGACGGAGACGGAGAGCACCCCAAATCCCCGGCGAA
>LSCG01000126.1 GCA_001577055.1 Fidelibacterota bacterium TCS56 | reverse complement strand
TCATTAGCACCCGATTCCAGTCCGGTTACCACATCTTGTGATTCGGACAGAGCCGAAGAAATTAGAATCGGCAGCTCATATAAATTTAGTTTCTGGCGTACATCCTGGCAGACCTCAATCCCCGTAACCCGTGGTATCATGATATCCAGTACTACCAGATCATAGGCATTGCCTTCGTTGATTTTGTCAATGGCGATGTCACCATCGGTGGCGGTATCGATGTGGTAGCCGGCTGATTTCAGGTGAAAAGATATTTGAGCCAGGATATTGGGATCATCCTCCACCACCAGGATATTCAGACCGGTTAATTCAGATTCCTTAATGTCCATAGCGATCTTGAAATTTACTTATCTTTGGCACTGAACGCGCCCCATTATTCATTGACGGGCAATCTTGAAACAAAATGAATTCCCCTGTGGTGAGTTAGCTTCAACCCACACCATGGCATTGTGGACCGTTGCGATCCGTTCCACAATTGCCAGTCCCAGCCCTCTACCGCGTTTGACCCCGTTTTCCAATTGAATCGACCGCCTGAAGATTAACCGGCGGTTTTCTTCCGCTATTGTTTCTCCCAGGTCGCTGATTTTAATTGTAACGAAATCGGGTGCTAATTCTTGATCAACAATTATTTGCTTGCCTGAGGCAGCATATTTTATGGCATTGCTGAAATAATTCCGGAATACCTCGGCAATGATCGGATTAGCGGTAATAATTATTTCGTCTTCCAATCGAGATTCAAATTCCATTCCGGCGGCGGCAAACGAAGGTTTAAATTCATCAGCGATTTTTCTGATAAACTGGTTTATTTCGATTTCCTCTTTATCAATATCGTACCCGATGGTAATTCTGGATAAAGTCGTGGCATTATCGATAACATTAAGCAGATCTTCGCTGGATCCCTTGATCAGGCGAGCGCTCTCATCATCGCTGGTATCATTACACAGGATTTCCGCCATACCACTGATAACACCGGCCGGATTCTTCAAGTCATGGGTAATAATATCCAGCAATAAATCTTTCAGGCTGTTGGTTTCGGACAACTGGGTGGAGAGTTGTCGATATTTTTTCTCGGAGGAACGAATCTGCTCTTCCCATAACTTGCGTTCGGTGATATCGCGATAAATGGCGTACACCGCTTCCTGGGTGCCGTTAATGAAAACCGGTGATCCCAAGATGGAAACATAAACGGGACTGCCATCTTTCCTGAAACGTACGGTTTCGAATCATATTTTCTCACCACCGGCTACCTGATCGGTAGTCTCCTGGGCTTCTGCTCTTTGCCATTGGTCAGTAATCAATTCATCAATACTCTGTCCAACAGCCTCATCGCGGCTGAACTGAAACAGATGCTCGAATTCCTGATTTACCCTTAAGATTGTGCTATCCTTACTTGCCAAAGCAACCGCTTCAGGTGAACTGCGAAATAATTCCAGAAAATAGTTCTTTTCGATCTGCAGAGCCTCTTCAGCCTGCTTGGTACGTATGGCAATGGCAATCTGTTCAGCGATATAATTCAATACATCCAAATCGGATTCTTCAAAATTGCTGCCGCCCTCATAGCTTTGCACAACAACTACACCCAGAATACGCCCTTCTACTGATAAAGGAGTGCCCAACCAGAATTCCGAAGGCGCTCTCAGCAACTCGATTTCATTTTTTTCGCTAAATCATATATCCCGGACTTATCAACAAACAATGGCGAACCGGTACGGATTACATATTCCGTTAACCCACGGCCCTTTTTCTGGGGCTGGGGCTTTTCATCATACTGGTCGATGTAACAGGGAAAAGTCAGCACCTCTTTTTCCCTATCCTGCAAAGCAATGTAGAAATTGGTCACGTCCAATACGGTTCCGGTAATTTCCCGAATTTCCAGATAAAGACTTTCCAGATCTTTTGCCTGGTGAGCTGTTTGACTGATTTTGAAAATAGCCTCCTGCAGCCGGTTGGCCTCAGTGGCCTCGGTAATATCTGATACGTGTCCAACGGTATACTTATTCCCCTGCACGTCAGTAAATAAGGTCACATTAATGCGCGTCCGGCGCCGCGTGTCATCCTTACGAATTACCATTAACTGGTAATCCTCCGGAGTATCTAATTGTTCACGACGATTTAGGTACTGGGTAGTAGCCAGGTCTTTATCCTCCGGTGCAACCAGTTGACGAAAATCGATATTATTCAATTCCCCCGGTTCATATCCTAACCTGACCTATTCATCAGCCACGAATGAACACGAAGTTACACTAATATTTATATTCAAATTAGAAGAGCTACTATATGTGCCAAAACTGATATGTTTTTCTGCGAGATCATTTTTTGTAATCATTTGTTTCTTTAACTTTTGTGTTTATTTGTGTAATTCGTGGCGAATAATCCAGGCTAAAATGTTTTCCAAGCGGGAATTGGCAAAAATGATACGGAAATTCTCACCGATAACAAAGACACCGGCGGGTGAATTGGATATAATGGTGCCTGTCAGGCCGAGGTTTTCTATTACCTTGTTATTTGCTTCTGGCTTCTTGGCTGTATTCAACTTCTTATTCATCCTGAGTGGATTAGTCGTTGAGTTTTGGTAACAATTCCGGTACCGGTTCTGACTTTACGCGATACCTTGAACCACCGATAAATTAAATTTACGCACTCAGTGATTATTACCATAGTACACATCCTTAATACACAATAATTATGCCATTAACCGGAATTAAAAGGGTAACATCGAATTTCTAAATCCGATCGGATTGCAGCTAGATTCAAGCTTAAGTTCCTGGATGAGCACAGAAATCACAATACGGCCATGGATCCTGGCAGATATACCGGTAATTCGTGATATCGCCCGTCAAACCTGGCTGGATACATATCAGGATATCGTTCCACAGGCAGATATCTTTAATTACCTTGAGACAAGGTATTCCACCACAAATCTAAAGGAACAATTCACCATATTAATCGGTTATGTTGCTCTGAGACAAAACAGAATCGTGGGCTATTCCCTGGCTGAACAGAAAACATTTTCACGGCGTCAGCATATCATCTCGCATTATGTCCACCCGGATTTTCAGAACCAAGGCGTGGGCCGTGCGCTGCTGAAAACTCAGATTAATAGGGCAAAATCTACCGGTTGGTCAGAAATATCATTGGCAGCCATGGTCCAGAATAAACCGGCCCTGGCGTGGTATGAAAAACAGGGTTTCAGATTTGATGAATCGGCTGAATTTCAGATGGGCGCCACAACCGTTGCCCTCAAAATTGGATTGCTGTTGATTGAATAAGGGAAAAACATGGAATTAAATGCAATAGTCAGCCAAAGAATCTCGATAACGCCGGAATTAATCATTCTGCGTGTGGTGCCCAAATCCGGTGAATTACCGGATTTCAAAGCCGGACAATTCGCCACCCTGGGATTACCCGGCTCGGCGCCACGGATTGAACTGGCCGATCCGGAAACGATTAATCCGGAACCGGATAAATTGATCAGGCGGGCTTATTCGATTGCTTCCTCATCAGTCAATAAGGAATATATCGAGTTTTACATCACCATCGTTCGATCAGGTGCCTTAACGCCCCGCCTGTTTGCCCTGAACCCTGGTTCGGAAGTGTTTCTGGGTAAAAAATTTACCGGGATGTTTACCCTGGACAATATCCCGGCTGAGGCAAATATCGTGATGATTTCCACCGGCACCGGACTGGCGCCATATATGAGCATGCTGCGCAGCGATTTAGACTGCGGCGGCCGGCGACAATTTGCCATAATTCACGGCGCACGCCATTCATGGGATCTGGGTTATCGATCCGAACTAATCACCATGGATAATATGTGCAGCAATTTCACTTACCTGCCCGTTATAAGCCGGCCGTCCGAGGAATTGATCCGCTGGGGCGGACTAAGCGGCTATGTTCAGGATATCTGGCAACAGGGACTGATCGCCGATGGCTGGCCGGAACCACCGGACACGGATAATACCCATCTGTTTCTGTGCGGCAATCCGGCAATGATTGATCAGATGGTGGAAATTCTGGAGATGGAAGGTTTTACCGAACACAGCCGGAAAAATCCCGGTACAATCCACCTTGAACGCTACTGGTAGAGAGGTGACCATGACAAAACACAAGCATTCCCGGTTGGAAGATTTCCGCCGTTATCGTGAAAATATGAACCAGCGAATCCTGGCCACCGGCAATCTGGATACCAAGCGCTTCTTCGGTCTGGATTCCCGCGTTTACCAGACCGGTGAATTACCAGAATCAACCAAGGAACTGCTGGGGTTATGCGCCAGCATGGCGCTGCGTTGTGACGATTGTATCGCCTACCACGTCATCCGCTGTTGCGAAAATGATTTATCCCGGCCACAGATTATGGAAACCCTCAATATTGCGCTGGTAGTCGGCGGTTCAATCGTAATTCCCCATTTTCGCCGGGCGGTCGAACTACTGGATGACATCCTGGGTGAAGAGCCAGATTCTCCGGACGGCGATTCCTAGAATACAATCCCCGCGTAACCGACGCCATACTCAAATTCATCGGCCGGACGGTCACCATGACTGGTGGTGTATTCCACCAGGTGTCCCCTGGAAATCCCCATCCGTTTTACGGCCGCCGTTATGGCCGTCAAAGCACCGCCGCCACAGGCATTGCGCTGGCGGTGAATGTCCGGTATAATCCCACCGGCCTCACAATCCAGGATTAAATCGATCATCTGCCGGTCGTTCTGCGCCATCCATTCCAACCCCTGTTTTCCCACGCCGGCGGGACTGAAACCATAAGGGTATCCGTAATGAGTCAAATCGGTGGAAGCGATCAGAATCACGTCATCGTTGGCAAAATTATCACCCAGCATGTGCCCCAGGTCCAGGCTGGCTGTCGTTGCCGGAACGAGCACCGGCACAATCTTCAACTCCGGCCAAAGATACTTGATCATCGGGCATTGCACTTCCAGAGAATGTTCACCCTGATGGGCCGTTTCGCTTGGGTATATCAAATCAGCGGATTTTTGCATAATTTGCTCAGCCAGGTGTTCATCCACCGGCAAATCGCCGAAGGGCGTTAACCAGCGGCCAGCCGGATAAATTACACTCCGATCAACACCGGCATGATCGGCCCCCAGCATAATTGCCGTACGGGGCTGCGATTTTTGCGCCAGACTGTACAGCGTCCGGGCGGCAGTACCGCCGGAATAGGTCCAGCCCGCATGGGGCACCACCGCCGCCTTCAATTGTCCCGGAAGCTTATCCGGTGGGGAGAAATCTGCCAGAAACTCTTCCAGTTGGATGGCATTGTCTCCCGGATAAAAATTAGTTGCAGTTGGGATTCTGGTCTTCATTTTAACTCCTCAAAATGCCCGGCGATTGTGGTTCCGCAATGGCGGCAGGTATTGTTTTCCAGACCACTGATCCGTGTACGATATCCCTGCCGTCGAATTAATTCACCACCACATTGCGGACAACAGGTCGTACTGCCGCTCGATGACATCACGTTACCCAGATAAACATGCCGCACCCCGGCGGAGCGGGCGATAGCCGCCGCCTTTTCCAGTGTGGTCAGCGGTGTAGCCGGATGCTGATTCATGCGAAACGCGGGATGAAATGCGGAAAAATGCAGAGGGATTTCACTACCCAGCTCATTTACGATAAACTCGCTCAATTGCCGTAATTGGGCGGGCTCATCATTTTCACCGGGAATTACCAGCGTTGTGATCTCCAGCCACACATTACTTTCCGCCAGCCAGCGCAGGGAATCCAATACCGGCGCCAGTTTCCCGCCGGTGAGCCGGTGGTAGAAGCGATCATCAATGGATTTCAGGTCCATGTTGACGGCATCGGCGGCGGAAAATATTTCCGACCGCGCCCGGTCGGAAACATATCCATTGGTGACTAAAACATTTTTCAGACCGGCGGCCCGGGCCTTTTGGGCTACTTCGATCATCCACTCGCCGAAAATGATGGGATCGTTGTAAGTGTAGGCAATCCCCAGGCAATCGTATTGGCGGGCCAGCTCGACAATTTCATCGGCAGAATAGCGCCGGCCGCTGCCGGAATAATCGCTGCTGATATGCCAGTTCTGGCAAAATTTGCACCCCAAGTTGCAGCCCACCGTGCCAAAGCTGAGAATCTGGTTGCCGGGATAAAAATGGTAGAGCGGCTTCTTTTCGATGGGATCCACCGCCAGGCCTACCGCTGTCCCGTGGGCATCGGTCACTAAGCGACCATCAGCGTTGTGTCGCAGGTAGCAGAATCCCCGCTGACCGCGGCTCAGTGTGCACTCCCGCGGACACAGGTCACAGCGCAGGCGACCGTTGGCCAGCGGCGTCCACCAGCGGGCCAGGTTATTGATATTGCTTGCGGTAACCGCCGTGGTCACCACTCCTCTCCCAGTGCCAGCCGTTCACCGATAGGCGGATGGGAATAATACATGATTTTCACCCACGGCGCCGGATAGGCATTGGAAAGATTACGGTTGGCCAGGCCGGCCATGGCCGTAAGGAAATCCCGCTTATCGTCGATTTCGGCCAAAGCCACCCGGTCGGCCTGGCGTTCAAACCAGCGGGAAATCCAGTTGCCGGGCGGGGCGAAAACAACGGCGCTGAGGATACTCATTGCTAATATCATCAGCGGCAGGACCGCCAGGGTATGGCGGGTGGATTCCAGGTAATGCGGTTGGTAATGGCCGAATAACAGGCTGATCAAATAAAATAACAGGAATTGCTGCAAAGTCCCGATCAGGATATTTTTCCAGATATGGCGATGTTTATAATGCCCCACTTCGTGGGCGATTACAGACTCAATCTCCGCTGTCTGCATATTATTCAGCAGATTATCCCCCAATACCACCCGGCGGGTTTTACCCATCCCGGCCAGGAAGGCATTTTCCTTTTTAGTCTGGCGGCTCATGTCTTCCACGAAAAAGCCGCTGGGCCGTAAACCGGAGCGGGTTAATATGACTGTTAACCGCCGGACCAGTTCTTCATCTTCCACTGGTTCGTACTTATTAAAAAGCGGCAGAATAACCACAGGCACCAGCGTGGCCAGAATTACCGAAACCACCGCCGTCGCCACGGCGGCCACCAGCCACCAGTACTGGGGAGTGAGGTACATGATCCACAGAAGCAGACCCAGCAACGCCGGTGTCAGGATCAGGCTCACCAGCAATCCTTTCAATTGATCCCACAACCAGGATTTAGGCGTGTGATTCGAGAATTCCCAGCGCTGTTCGTGAAGGTAACCACTGTAATAGCTCAAGGGTAACCCGATCAGAAAAGTGAGTGCAATCAGGGTAATGCTGTATATCAGCACGGCGCCGGCTGTTCCCCCCAAATTAGGAGTAAAGGCCAGCCAGTGACTGAATCCGCTCCAATAGATAAACAGCATTAAGGCCACCGATACAATTGAATCAGCGACGCCGATCAGGCGTTTTTCCAATTCGTAACGCCGCGCTTTTACCTGGATTGCAGCATCGAGTAAAGGATGGATTAGTGGTTGCCTCATCAAATGGTTTCCAGTGCCGGTGAATTAATTATCGTCGATGGATTGCGTAAAAATTTCCTGATAGTATGGATTTTGTTAACTGGTATTTTGTGGGCCGCGTCATAGCGGTCCAGAACCGCCGGGCAACCATATTCTGTCAGTAGTTCCTCGGCGGCTTCGCTGGCCCCAGCCGGCACTATTTCATCCTGTCGGCCGTGCAGCAGTAAAAACGGCGTCCGGCGTGCCGCTGCGGTTAGCCGCTGCCGAAACCAGTCCGGATCACGGATGAAACCGGCGATGGCCACCACTCCGCCCAGGGCCTGCTCCCAGGTGGCGGCCAGGTCCAGAATAGCGCTGGCGCCCATGGAGAATCCCAGCAAAAAAATATCTTCAGCGGCAAAGCCCTCATCCGTTAAACCGGCCACCATTGCCGATAAAATTTCCAGAGATTTTTCCCCGGCCCACTCATTATGCGCCCTGCGCTGAAACCAGGAATAACCGGGCGCGTCTGACAGGGGGAAAGGTCCGCGCGGGATTTGCCAGATTGCCGAGCGGCAACGAACCCCCCGGGCCACCGGCAGCAGGGAGTTTTCATCACCACTCCAGCCGTGGACGGCCACCACCGCCTGGCTTGGTAAGGGCTCCATCTGATAAGTTTGATAAATAGTTTTATTCATACAAATCGCAACAACAGTCAGGGACAAACTCCACCGATTGCGGGTCAATCTCCTGCAAATCATCCATCTGAAACCGGATGCATTCGTCAAGCTGCAAGTCCGGGAAAGCCGATTGCAAAAGCAGTAAATCATCGCTGGTGACCCGTTGGTACAGATAACCATCTATCAAACCGCCGCCGCAATCACCGCAGCCCTCCTGATTACAGCCGGTAATTACCATAAAAACCGTCGACACTATCCCTGTGGTGATTGCCAGCCGGTTAAATATTCGTTTTCGAACCATATCAGCGATCGAAATTGCCTTCAGTCAGCAGTACCCAGCGACTGTTTTCCGGGGTGCGATTCAGCTCCAGTTTGTATAATTCTCCCGTGGCCGTATCCAGCAGGTAATGCCAGTGAGTGCGATCAATGGAATGGGACTGTAATTGAAAGCGGCCGTTCTCACGATTTTTAGCCAGCTCATTATTCAGTAAGGATTCCAGCTTATTGACGTAAAAAGCCAGCGAATCATCGGCGGCTGGTGTGGCGGCGGTGAACAGCAGTAAACCGCTCATCAATATTATTCCGGTCAGCAGACCGGCCAGGTATCGTTTCATATTAACTCCAGATTTGGCTATGATTCCGCTGCAATTTACAAATTACGGTATATTTGAAGGTGAAATGTGTTTGGAGCTAAGAGCAAAGAGTAAAGAGCTAAGAGCAGGGG
>LSCG01000124.1 GCA_001577055.1 Fidelibacterota bacterium TCS56 | reverse complement strand
TGAAGGTTTAATTAACAAAAAACCCACCGTCACCGGTGGGTTTGAAGTTTAGTGATAGGTGCGATTTTTTACTGCCGCAGGCGATAACAGGCGCCTTCAATGGCGTATAAAAATTTATCCACCTGGTTGGAGGTGTGAAACAACTCGTTGATATTTTCGAAGCTGTCGGAAGGATACAGTTCTTCGTCGTATTCACGCAGGAAGTTGGCTTCCAGCTTCACCACCAGATCACGTAAAACCTGTTTGGGTAAATCTTTGCCGCGCAGGTAATTGATCATCAGATTAATTGTGCCGTCAGACGACATGTGAAAGAGGGTCACCAGGCCTACATCGGACTGGCATTTGAAGGTCAGGGTGCCGTGTTCTTTCCCGCGCCCCCAGGATAAATCATCGGCTTCCTTTACGGAGAACTCAATAATACGAAAACCGACTTTGGCAACCTCGCGGCTGCATTTAGCCCTCATATCTTCCACAAACGCTTTTTTATCCCATTTAGACATTGTATTCGCCCTGAAAATTTTCGGAAAAGGTAAGAATTGACGGGCGAAAATTACACTTCGTTCACCGTAAATAAAAGTATCTACTTAGCGTAAACCCGACTGGCCATGGGATTAAATATCAAAGATACATACTAACATATCAGTGGTAATACCGGGATTCAAATTGCCCAAAGATCGGGGGTTTGTTTAACTTTAACGCTTCATTGTACGATATTCGGCAATGATTGATTATTGAATATGAAAAAGGAGCGTTACCGTGCCCAAGGTGAAAGGTGAAATCAAGATTGCCATCGAGACCTGCAAAGGCTGTGAACTATGCGTCCACGAATGCCCACAGGAAACACTGGCCATGTCGGAAGAATTAAATCAGCGGGGTTATCATTTCGCAGTCGTTCAGGATGAAAGCTGTACCGGTTGTACCAATTGTGCCTTGATCTGTCCCGACGGTGCTATCACCGTGTATCGCGAACACCGCGGCAAAAAAACGCCGGTAGCGAAAATCAGTGACGTAAAAGAAAACATTACCTTTACGATCGACGGGAGATAATATGAGCGAAATACTATTCATGAAGGGTAATGAAGCCTTGGCCGAAGCCGCCATCCGGGCCGGGTTGGATGCCTATTTCGGTTACCCGATCACCCCGCAGTCGGAAATCCTGGAATACCTGGCCGTCCAGATGCCCAAGCGCGGCGGCGTGGTTTTACAGGCCGAAAGTGAAGTGGCCTCTATCAATATGATTTATGGCGCAGCCGGCGCCGGCGCCCGCGTGATGACCACCACCAGTTCCCCCGGAATGAGCCTGATGCAGGAAGGCATTTCCTACATTGCCTCGGCCCAGTTACCCTGCCTGCTGGCCAATGTGGTCCGCGGCGGCCCGGGACTGGGAACAATCCAGCCCAGTCAGGGGGATTATTTCCAGGCCACCAAAGGCGGCGGGCATGGTGATTATCACATGATCGTACTGGCCCCCTCCACCGTACAGGAAATGGCTGATTTCGTCTACCTGGGCTTCGATCTGGCCGACAAATACCGCACCCCGGCAATGATCCTGGCCGATGGCGCCCTGGGGCAGGGAATGGAAAAAGTCGTCTTCCCTGAATATGATCCGGCTAAAATGAAACAACCCAAACCCTGGGCCACCACCGGCAAAGCCAACGACCGGGAACGAAATGTGATCACCTCCCTCTGGCTGCAACCGGAGAAGATGGAGGAATTGAACCAGCTTTTGCAGGATAAGTACCGCACGATCAGCGAGCAGGAAGTCCTGTGGGAAGAATATCAGACTGAGGATGCAGAGGTATTGTTCACAGCCTTCGGACTGGCGGCTCGCATCGCCCGTAAGACCATCCAACTGGCTCGCGAACAGGGTATCAAAGCCGGCCTGTTTCGGCCCAAAACAGTCTGGCCCTTCCCCTACAAACGGTTGAATGAACTGGCCCGCCAGGTGGATATGATCCTGGATGTGGAGCTGAATGCCGGTCAGATGGTGGAAGATGTCCGCCTGGGCGTGGAAGGGGTGACACCGGTATTTTTCCACGGCCGCATGGGCGGCATGATCCCAACCCCGGAAGAAGTGCTTGAAAAAATGGAAGCCAATCTGCAGACCGTTCGCTCAAACGGTCAATCCAAGGAGGTGGCAAAATGACTGACGAATGCACAATTACAGAAGGAATGAGTGCCATGGATCTGGTTTACGATCGACCCGAATCGCTGTTGGACGTAAGGATGCATTACTGTCCCGGTTGTGGCCATTCAACGGTACACAAACTACTGATGGAAGTAGTGGATGAAATGGAAATTAACAGTGAAATTATCGGCGTTGCTCCGGTGGGGTGTTCCGTCCTGGCTTACGAATACATGAATATTGACATGCATCAGGCTGCTCACGGCCGGGCTACGGCGCTGGCCACCGGAATTAAGCGCGTGCTGCCCGATAAATATGTTTTTACCTATCAAGGGGACGGCGATCTGGCAGCCATCGGCACGGCCGAGACAATTCACAGCGCCAACCGCGGCGAGAATTTCCTGATTATATTCATCAATAACGGCATCTACGGCATGACCGGCGGACAGATGGCTCCCACCACACCGGAGGGCGGCAAGACCGCGACTTCACCTTATGGCCGTGACATCGGAGACATGGGCGCCCCCATTGACATTG
The DNA here is from genome assembly GCA_001577055.1 of Fidelibacterota bacterium TCS56. Classification (GTDB taxonomy): domain Bacteria; phylum Fidelibacterota; class Marinisomatia; order Marinisomatales; family TCS56; genus TCS56. The sequence continues at coordinate 835 of LSCG01000124.1, read as the reverse complement.
CCGCCATGATTGCACCACTACCGGGCACTTTTTATATTACCCGCCAGACCGTCCATAATGCCAAGGGCGTGCGTAAAACCAAAAAAGCCCTGACCAATGCTTTGAAATATCAGCAGCTCAATAAAGGTCTGTGCTTTGTGGAAATTGTTACCAATTGCCCCTCAAACTGGAAACTGACCCCCTATGAAGCAAATCAGTGGATGGTCGATAATATGTTCGATAATTATCCGCTGGGAGATATCAAGGTACCGGCCAAGGAGGATTTATCATGACGGAAGAAACGATAATCGCCGGCTTTGGCGGACAGGGGGTTCTTTCCATGGGGATGCTGCTGGCTTACGGTGGCGTAATTGAAGAACAGGAAGTTTCCTGGATGCCCAGCTACGGTCCCGAGATGCGCGGCGGCACCGCCAACTGCATCGTGATTAATGGCGATGAGCCGATCAGTTCGCCGATCGTATCCAAATTCGATTCGGTGGTGGTTTTCAACCAACCTTCACTGGAGAAATTTGAACCGGCGGTAAAACCGGGCGGACTGCTGATGTATGAAGAAGAAGTGATCAATACCCCGCCTACCAGGACGGATATCACCATTATAGCGGTTCCCGCCGCCCAGGCTGCGGTTGAACTGAAAAACCAGAAGGTATTAAATCTGGTCATGCTGGGCGCTTTTCTGGCGATCAAGACAATCATAAAACCGGAGAACGCCATCAAAGCCCTGTACAGTGTATTGCCGGAACGGCACCATAAATTGATTCCTCTGAATGAAAAAGCGCTCAACATGGGAATCGAACTGGTGAAGGATCATCAGCCGGTTTAGTTACTCATTAAAACC
>LSCG01000125.1 GCA_001577055.1 Fidelibacterota bacterium TCS56 | reverse complement strand
CTAATCCAATTCCAGAATATTCCTGATCAAGGTAATCACATCCAGAATATCAACGTCGCCGTCTCCGTTGCCATCGGCCGCCTCGAAAGCACACTGTCCGGGATTCTGATGCTCAAGCACGAAATCCACCGTTAACAGCACATCCATGATATCCCTGGTTTGATCATTGTTGACATCCCCAACCACCCAGTCGGCGCAGGGATCGGCGAGCGGTATAGCCGCCGGTACCTTCATGGCGATGCAATGAATCGCACCGTTGGCGGTGATAATCTGGTTACAGTCGAACCCGATGATCTCATATTCCGGCATGGCCTGCTGGTAAGCGGCGATGGCGGTATTATCAGTGGCCCCGCCGTAGGTGGGTACGAACACCTTTTTATTGACGATCAGTGAATTGATATGGGTATAGGTAACCCCGCCACTGTAGGCCGGCATGGGCACACGTACGATATTGAATGGCTCACCGGCGCTGTTGGTGGCCGCCGCCAGTTGAGCGGCCACCTGATTGCATATCGTATAATTATTCCCGGCCCCATCACCGGGAGTGGCGTATTCTCCCACGATTATGGTCGAGTCATTAATAATCTTAACGAACATATCAATATGACCGGTGCCGTCATAATCCAGATGATCTGTAATAATTAAATTGGTAACGCCAAAATAATCGTGAAGGTATTGTTCCAGTTGCGTTTCGGTCAGGTCAGGGTCGAATCCCTGGCTGGCATCGAAGACCACATCCGATACCAGGGCCGTGCCGTGACCATCCAGCAGCAGGTTGCCTCCCGCTTCCACCAGGGCCGTGCCATAATAATTGAGTCCCCATTGATTGGCCAAGTCCTCGGGGAAGGCATCATCGGCGGGCCGGGGACGATTGTACACCAGGTCGATAATCGCCAGCGAGCCGTCCGGTTCCACGATCCACCAGGGACCGTAGTCCCGCATCCAGACCGAATTCAACCCGTCAAAAATAAATTGGACTCGCATCATATCAATTCCGGCCGCCGACAACTGACTGTAAACCGTGTCGGCCTCAGTCTGATTATCCACCACCACCCAGGCCGTGTCATCTTCGGCCGTTTCCTTGATCAACTGGGTCAGCAGGGTGGGGTAGGCTTCCCAGGCATATAAAATACCATCCAGCGAATCGTATTCGGCGGGCGCGTAAACCACGCTGTCCGGGGGATTGGTGATAGTGCGATTGACGCCGATTTCATCGAGGCGGGTACGTTCCTCGGTGGTCAATCCTCTGGGAAGAATCTCAGATGGATTTTGTGCCACAACCAGTGTAATCAGCGCCGGCAATAAAAATATCTGGAATGATAGTCGGGATTTCATAGCTCGAGTTTAGGTGAATTGAAGATGAATAGCACTGGCAAATATGCCACCTAATTATCCTGCCGAAACCGGGCCCGGCTGGCCGCTACCCGGTCGAACGCCTCCACCGGCACCATCCAGCCGCGAATGCGGGGATAGATGCCGGTGACCATTGAACGCCAGACTTCCAGATCGGCTGACGGCACTTCATGGACCATGAGTCCATATTTCACCATCGTGTCGATGGCCTGCTGATCGGTAGTCCGGGCCTCATCCTGCAACTGCTGCCCGAACCGCCGGGTTATCTCAGCGATTGTTTCCTGCTGGGCCGCATCAAATTTATCCCATACCTCGCGCTTGATGATGGTAGCCCCGATCAGGGGCGCCCACAACATGGTGCTCATATTAGGCGCCAGGGCAAACCACTGATTGCCCAGGGCGATGAGGGGCGTGGTATCGAAGGCATCGATCAAGCCGGTCTGCAGACCCATGAGCACATCAGTGGCCGCCAGGGGCACCGGTTGAAAACCGAATTCCAGCCACAGGCGCGGGTCTCCCGCTTCATTGGACCAGAAAAATAATTTCTGCGGCTTCAACTGGTCCGGGTGGGTCATGGGCTGCTCGGTGAAAAAGCGCACCCAGCCGGCATCGCCCCAGTTGAGAATCACGAAACCGCGCTCGTAAAACCGCTCTTTCAGCCAGGGGGTCATTTCATCGCGGATATAATCCAACTCTTCGTATGATTGATAAAATAACGGAATGTGGGACAGTGCGGTTATAGCTGAATCGATAATGCTTAATCCCACCGTGGTGATTGTTGCGGCTTGAAACTGCCCCAGGCGCATCTTGCGGACGATATTGGACTCATCCCCGGCTACCCCGCCGGAATAGAGGGAAAAACGAAGCTCTCCATCCAGTTCCTTTTCCAATTCCTGGCCCATTTCCCGCAGGGCCGCCTCCCAACATGAGTTGCGGGGCGCCATGGTGGCCAGTTTAATCCGAACCGGCGGATTGGCAAACAGATTTGAGGCAGCTATAATAATTATAATGAATGATACGGTATGCTTCAGTTTTAGCGTTAAACCCATTCCCTTCCCACCGTGTTAAGTCTGAAATTTCCTGAACAAGTCGGCGGAAAACATAATCGTATTGCCGGTTTTTACAAACCGGTTTTCGCTTAAAACTCCAGCATGAACCCGCCAACCGGGAAGACTTTGTATTGCAGGATTTTGTCCCGGGTGCCATCAGCGTTATAGCGGTAATCCCAGATATTGTCGGTGTTGAAAACATTTTGAATATCAACGAAAGCCACCAGACTGGATTTCTTGAAATAATGTCGCTGGATGAACATGATATCCAAGCGGAAATAGGCCGGGAAGCGCTCGGTATTGCGTTCCAAACTGGGATCAATGTACCAGGTTGCCAACCGATGGTTGTACGATTGGGGTGTATAGGGCTTGCCCCCCAGATAGCGCATCCGCAGGCTGACCTCGTTTTCATCGGCGGGGGCGATGGGAATCCAACTGATGAAGCCATACCATTTTTCCGATTTCAACTTCTGAAACCAGTCCTGTTTGTGAAATTCAAATTTATACCCGCCGGCCACGGTGAGAATCTGGCGGTAATCGAAATCCCAGTTATAGTATTCGGTGCGGTCGGTAATCCGCAGGTCCCGGGCGAAAGCACGGTAGGCCGAATAGCTGACAGTGCCCCACATCTGCCGGGCCAGCTTCTTTTGCAGGAAGATTTCCAGTCCCTGGGAGTAACCCTCCCCCAGATTATTATAGCCCCCGCCGTCGTCGAACTCATAGGCCGAGGTATCGGCGTTGGTGGCGATAACATCAAAATAATCCTTGCGGTAAATCTCCACCAGCGCCCGCACCTCCGGACCAAACTGGTGTTCGATCCCCGCCACCAGTTGGCGGGTGTATTTATTCTTCAGCGATGTGCCGCTGTCATCGCCCAGCAGCAGGGAGTAAGTGGGCACCTGATGGTGCACACCATAAGATAGATTCAGGGTGGTGGCCAGACCGAAATCATAGGAAAACCCCAACCGTGGTTCGACCGAGCTGCGATGATTATGTCCCGTGCCGTAATAGTGCAGGCCCGCCGCCACGGTGATATTTTCCAGCGGCCGCCACTTGGCCCCGGCAAACAGATTGGTAATCAGGAAAGACTCATCCAATTGGCGATCATAAGCAGCGAAAACCGTGTCAACTCCCATTTGGAAGGAGCGCACCGTATCACTGCCGGCCACATAAGTCCAGATGGAATCTCCCGCCGTCCAGACCGTATCGCGATTGGCGATAATGGGAAATACATCCGCAGACCATTGATTGTGGGATAGGTCCTGGGCCACTCCCGGCGCAGTGGGAGTGGAATACCAGTTGATATTCAACGGCCGGGCATCCACGTGGGTATCATAATCCACGCTGACCCGCTTGAGCTGAAAGCCCAGGTTGATTTCCAGGCGCCGGCTGAAGCGTTTGACCAAATCCCCTTTTACGGCCAATTCGCTCTCGTTATCATGATTTGAGATGTAATGGTCCTTTTCATCATCGCTGATCAAATTGTACAAATCGGTGTACCAGCGGCTATGATTGCGGTAAACCAGCAGGCGGCTGATGGTGCTGGGATTCCACAGGCTTTTCAGCATCAATCCCAGGGAATACTGCCCGCTGTTGGCGTCCACAATCTCCTGCCCGCGGAAAGCCGAGTTATATCCGCCCTCCTGGATATCAATTTTATCGTCACCGTACAGGCCATTTAAAATCAGTTTATGGGTGGGATTCAAATCGTAAACCACCTTGGCCTGGGCGCTCCAGTAACGGGGCACGGCGGACAGACCGATATCCTGAATCACCAGATCCAGATAGCTTTTCTTGAACGAGGCCATGAAGGAGCCCCGGCCGGCAGCCAGCGGACCTTCGCCCATTAACCCGATCCCGGACATATTCATATCAAGATCAAGATGGTATTCATCGCGGTTGCCTTCCCGCAGGGATATATCCATCACTGACGAGGCTTTACCACCGTATTTGGCCGGAAAAGCCCCGGCGATCAATTCCACCTGATCCACGAATTCCACATTTAACATATTTATCGGTCCGCCACCGCCGCCTTGATAACCGAAATGATTGGGATTGGGAATTTCGATGCCGTCCATGACAAACAGATTTTCGCCGGGTGCCCCGCCGCGGACAATAATCTCATTCTGCTGATCGGCGCCCGAGACCACCGCCGGCAGGCTCTGCATCATCTTCTGGATGTCGTAAGCACCCCCGGGATCGCTGCGCACTTCTTCGTAATCCACCGTGCGGCTGCTGTTGAAGACGTCCGGCTCGGGATTGAAGAAGCTGCGGGTCACCTCCACGGCCTGCATCTCCACCGCCGAAATAGCCAACCGAAATGTCACCAGCGTCTGCCGACCGGGATTCACGTGCACATTCATTTTGACCGCATTTTCGTAGCCGATCATCATGGCCCGCAGGTGATAGCTGCCTACTGGCAGCTTGGGAATAATAAAATGACCTTCACCATCACTGGCCGCTCCCCGGTCGCTGTCCAAGATGATAATGTTAACTCCCGGCAGCGGTTGTTCGGTGGTTTGATCGATAACGGTTCCGGCGATGCTGCCGTATTCCTGAGCAACAGCCAGACTGAATAAGATAAGCAGGGCACTAATTTTGTACTTCATGCTTTCCTTCCCAAATCGACTGAGAATTTCGCCCCCGGTGCTTGAAATATAATTTGATTGCCATCACAAAACATTGCTCATATCGCTCAAACCATTGAAATGGTTTCGCTGGTATTTTGGATGTGTCCAATGTCCCACGACTGAAGTCGTGGGCTGTTTACGCACCGATTTATGCTAGTGGAATATAGCCCACGGTTTCAACCGTGGGTAATAGTA
>LSCG01000123.1 GCA_001577055.1 Fidelibacterota bacterium TCS56 | reverse complement strand
AGAGCTCGGTAAGCGTTGGGCGGTGACGAGGCCCTCAGCTCCCCCGCTCCCCCGCTCCCCTGCTCCCGGCCCCCTTTGCTCCACGGCTCTTCCGCCCATCCGCACCTAAGTGCGGCGATTCTGATACAGCAGGGCCAGACCGATCGAGCGCAACTTGGAATTGGCATCGTCGGAACGTGAAACCAGGATAATCGGCACCTGCGCCCCCAGGACGACTCCGCCAATGCGTCCCGCGCCGGCCAACCGCAGAAATTTTACGGCCACATTACAGGCCGTGGCGGTGGGCATTACCATTATATCGACTTCACCGCTTATCCGGCTGTTAAAATTCTTCTGGGCGGCGGCTGCCGGGGACAAGGCAATATCGATCGACACCGGTCCTTCGATTATCATTTCGGGAGCGCAGCGCTTGACCACTTCGGCTGCCTTTACAGTTGAATTTATCTGCGGATTGACTTTTTCGATCAGGGTGATAAGGGCGGTTCGCGGTTCGGCGATTCCAAGTGTTTTGACAAATTCCACCGCATTTCGGGTAATGATTTCAAGTGTGTCCTGATCAGGCCGCAGATTAATGCCGCCATCGGTGACATACAGCAACTTGGCATAACCGGGGGTTTCCACCGCTACCACGTGGCTCAGCCGCTCGGTAGTCCGGATTCCGGTCTGCCTGTTCAGCACCGCTTTGATCAACTGGGCGGTGGGAATGCTGCCCTTCATCAATAAAGCACCCGGATTTTCCTTAACCAGTGATACAGCCATCGACCCAATTTCATCTGGCGCTGCATCCACCATCGGCCAGCTTCCTGACCGAATTTCATCGGTGGTGGAGAGCTGGTCAAATCCCGCCGATACCACTAATGGCTCCACCAGTCCCAGTTTTTCCGCCTCCCGCAGGGCCTGCAAGATGTGGGGATCATCGGCACCGGCAACGACCACTTTCCGTGATTGACCCTTAGCGGCAGCGGCCATGATATCATTCCAGTTTTTAACCATCGTATCCGACCATTTCAGCATAATTTTTTACTGATTCGTCACCCGAAAGAACACGAAACGCGGCAGCGGCCAGGGCTTCCATTTCATTCTCACCGGGAAACACCAGGGTGCGGGCCAGCCATTCAATTCGCGGTTGCAATTTCTCCATCAAAAGCGCTGAGCGGGCCAATCCGCCGGTAATTCCGATAGCCTGAGGCGGCTGAGATAAAGCCGTTGACATGCTGCCAATCTCCTTGGCGATCTGGTACACCATGGCATTGACAATCAACTCTGCCTGTTCATCGCCGGCGGCAATTCGTCTTTCAATTTCAATCAGATCATCCGTACCCAGGTAACCGGTTAGACCACTTTCTTTACCCAGGATTTCCTCCAGTCGCACCCGTTCTGTGGTGTAAGCCAGATCTAATAATTTGCGCAGCGGCAGCGCTCCGGCCCGCTGGGGTGAAAACGGTCCCATTCCCAGCAGGGCGTCGTTCACATCAATGATTTTACCCCCGTCCACGGCGGCTACCGAGATGCCGCCGCCCAGGTGGGCAATTACCAGCCGGGCCGTTTTGATATCCAAATCCAGTTGGGCGCACAATTTATTGGCAGTCGCTTTGATGCTGAGAAAATGCCCCCGGCTGGAACGCTCAATTCCCGGCACGCCGGAGACACGGGCGGCAGGAATAAATTCATCACTGGTGACCGGATCGGCGATCCAGGCCGGGACTCCCAAAACGGCCCCTAATTCCGCTGCCAGCAATCCCCCCTGATTGGAAGCATGCCGGCCGTATTTCTGACTGCGAAGATCCTCCAGCATAGTATCATTCACGGCATAAACACCGGCCGGCACCGGTTTCAGTAATCCACCGCGCCCCATGATTCCGGCCAGATGATGGTTGACGATCAGTGGCCTCAGCCAGGACTCAATTTCTGCGCAATTGATCGAGCTGGATAAGGTACAGGATTCGATCTCCCCACCGGCGGACCAGAGTGCCAGTCTGGTGGAGGTGGAACCGGGATTGATGATCGCGACAACTGGTTCCATTACAAATCAACGACGATTTTATTGAAAGACCACTTCATCCACCTGACTGGGATCCAGGTAATCCCGGGCGTATTTCTCATAAATTTTCTCGGAGATAAAAATGTCAAACAGCTCGGGGTCGATGTGTGAATCATTGCGCATGAAACCCAGAATGCGCATGGCCTGGCTCAGGGTTTTACCTTTTTTATAGGGCCGGTCGCGAGCTGTTAACGCTTCGAAGATATCGGCAATAGCCATCATCCTGGCCTGCAGGGACATTTCATCTCTGAACAAACCTTTCGGATAGCCGGTGCCATCCAGTTTTTCGTGATGTCCCCCGGCAAATTCTGGCACATTCTGCAGATGTTTGGGATACGGCAGTTTCTCCAGCATCTCGATGGTCATGACGATATGATCATTGATGATTTTTCTTTCTTCCGCCGTCAGTGTGCCCCGGCCGATGTGCAGATTGTAAACTTCATTTTCGTCGAGCATCGGTTTGACCACACCGTTCTCCTTCCAGCGGTAACGGGCGATTTTATTGACCATTTCCTTTTTATCGTCAGACATGAATTCGCCACCCACGTTGGTGGTCCGAAGAAATTCAAGGTCATCATCCAGACGGGCCAGCTTCTTCTTATGTTTCTTGCGTAAATCTTTCAAAGCCTCCCGACGCCGGGTCTCCGACAGGTTATCATCATTTTCTAAACGGACTTTCTTCCGCAGGAATTTCAATTCTTCATCCCGTTTGATAATTTCGAAACGCAGGGCCACGTTATCAATCCGGTCATAGATGGTTTCCAGTTTGGTGGTTTTATCCACCACATATTCCGGGGTTGTCACCTTGCCGCAATCGTGCAGCCAGGCCGCGATCCGCAGTTCATACAGCTCCTGTTCGCTGAATCGGATTTCTTTGAAAGGTCCCTCGGTGGCACTGTGTACCGCCTCCGCCAGCATCATGGTGATCACTGGAACGCGCTCGCAATGTCCGCCGGTGTAAGGCGATTTGGCGTCAATGGCCGATGCGATCAATTTGATAAACGATTCGAACAGGACTTCCAAATCCTTGATCAATTTCTTGTTGGTAATGGCCACCGCCGCCTGGCTGGAAAGCGCCTCCACCAGATTTTGAACCTTGGCGGAGAATTCGATGGTTTCCGAAGTGACCGGGTCCTGGGCGTTCAGTAATTGCAGGACGCCGATTATCTCGTCCTCATGATTCTTCAACGGGACGGTTAAAAACGACTGGGAACGGTAGCCGGTCTTTTCATCAAAGGCTTTGGTGCCGGAGAAATCAAAACCCTCGGCCTCATAGGCATCGGGAAGATTGACCGTTTCGCCGGTGAGTCCCACATAGGCCGCGTTCATATGCATATTGGGCTTACCGTCCTCCAGGTACAGTTTTACCGGATAAAATGGTATTTCTTTCCCGGAGGTGCCGCCCATATGGAAATCCAGGGAATCAGTCATCATGATCTCAAAGCGCAGGCGCTGGCCATCGGTCATCATGTACAAAGTGCCACCGTCGGCGTTAGCGATCCGCTTGGCCTCCAGCAGGATCATCTCCAGCAGTTTGTTCATGTCCTTTTCACGCGAAAGCGCCAGGCCGATATCCGTCAGATTACTGACTTGATCTTCCAGATCGCAGATATAGTCTTTGATGTCCGCCGGGACGGTGGTTAACAGTTTACGCAACTCAGCCGGTGTGAGATGCAGCGATGATGGTGTTTTGGATTGGTTCTGTGACATGATCTTTTTATTTACTCAGGATTGGTTTTAACAAAATTACAACGCGGTTGAGCGATACTCAACGGCAAGTTAGTATCCGGTTCCGGCTCGGTTTTCGTTACAAACGCAAATGGTCGTAAGTATCCTTTACCTCATCGATTGCCAGTTGGAGCGCCAGGATGATATAATCATGAATCAGAATTTCCATTTTCTTCAATTTTGGATTCTGTTTTAATTCATCATCGATTATTTCACTGGTAACCTGGAGAGCGCCACATAATTCAGATTGGCGCACGCCCTCATTATAGCGGGCATGGGCCAATACCTGCGCGAAGCTGATCATCAATGATCGATCCCCGTTGCGCACCGATGATATTATATGGTTATACAGCACTTCAATATAATAGCGTACCCGCTCCTGCTCCAGATTTTGATAATAACGGAAAATATTCGCCCGGCGTTTGTCCAGGATATAAGTCAGTACCCGGTCGATAACATCGTTGCGCCGGTTTATCATCTCCTCGGCCAGAACCAGGTTCGGCCGCCGGCCGGTCGGCGATATCATACGGGCGGTATTCTTCTGATGCCACTCAATCGGCGAACTTTTCAAATTCTCAATCATAAACAGTAAGCGGCGCTCCAGCGTATGTCTTCTCAAAGGCTGCCAGTCCAGTTTTTCCCGTGTGTAGCTGGAGTCGGAATTAAACACTTGATCGATATAATCAACCATCCACAAACGCTCGAAGGGCCGCCGGCCGATCAACCGACCGAAAATATCCCGAATAGCAATTCCCATCCGTGCCAGAATTTTAGGAATAAAGATCGGCTTTTTATTTCTCCCGTAATAATAGCGTGTCACCAGGTTAAATAATTGTAAATGCGATATGGCCCGGTCGCTGCTGGCAATGAATAATTCATGTTGACTCAATTGTTCGGTTTGATCCAGAATCTGGGCAATCATCTTCATCAGGCAGCTTATATGAATATAGGGCAAAGCCGATTCACCCCGGCCGGCAATAATATGTGAATTCCAGCGATGTGAAAGCCAGGTGCGGAAGAAGAAATACAAGGGTAAATATTCACACCAGTCACTGAATACGGCGGCAAACCTGATAGTAACACAGGGAAAATATTGTGAGTATTCCCGTACCAGTTCTTCACCTTTGCGTTTCGACACGGCATAGGGGTATTCGGCATCCGGCGGCGATTGCTCATTACTGACGGTGCCAGGTGCGGGATATTTGCAGGCCACCAGCGAACTGGCAAAAAGGAAGCTTTTAATATTCAAGTGACGGGCATGTTCCAGTAACAAGCCGGTTCCACGCACATTTGTCGATTCGTAGGCCGGGTCCGGACGGTTGTCGAAATCGTAGAAAGCAGCCAGGTGGATAATAAAATCAATGCTGGACTCGGCTTTGATTTCTTCAATCGTCTGTTCCAGTTGCTGTTCATTGGCCAGGTCAACCAGAACCCAGTTAATATTTTCTTGCCGCGGGACATTTGCTTCCCGCTGGGTACGCCGGGCAAAAGCATATATACAATAATTGATTTTCAGGGATTCGATCAAATACCGGCCGACAAATCCGGATGCACCGGTGATTATAATCGACTTTACCGAATCTTGCGACATGTTTAAGAATATGCGTAATTACTTAAAAAATCAAGTTGTTATTTTTAATAGATATCACCGGCTGTAATTGGCCTATAGATCATCCCATCACCACCTGGTAATTTCTTCTGGCGCTATTACCGTCCGCTGGTACGGCATATCCTGGACGAAACCCGTTGACGGGGTAGCAATATCACAGATTCCGAAAAGTGCCAGGCACCTCGAAGGTGCCGGGCACTTAATCCGTGGGTTTGTTTGATTAAAACTTCATTATGCTTATTCATCTCCAAAGGCGATTTTAAATCTCTCCTTCGGATCCCAGAAGAAAATATCTTTCGGTTCAAAATAGTCAGGATCAAATTCATCATAATTACATGAATGATTTTCTAACCAAAAAATCATGTCATCATACCGATTATCATTTTTATTCTTCAGCACATTAACGAACATTTGATATCCTGCTGGTCCACCTACATCTTCAGGTGGACATGCTTGCGCCCCTTCAACACAATAGGGATACTTCCTTCTTTTATCAATTTTTGGCCTTCCGGTAAAGGTAACCAGATGCTCCCAATCATCGCCGAAATCATAATCGTACCGACACGTATCTCCAACTTCTGTGAAAAACTGAGTCAGGGAAACTTCCCAATCTGCCAGGACAGAATCACCAGTCTCCTCATCAGGCATACCAATTCTTACCGGATTTCTCACATCGTCGGTTTGAAATGTATATTCATGCAAGTGATAATCAAACCAACCCATTGCATCCTGGATTGCAACATGCAAATCCCAAAAAGTGTAGATTGAAGGAACATTAATTACGCGCCAGATTTTTGGTTTAATGTGTAATAATTCTATTTTGAATTGAAATATTTCTTTTTTCATCTACTTACTTTCCAGGCAAATTTTGACGGCTCTGTGCTTTACCTGCACAGGTTCTGATCTGAAACCACTGTTTCATTCTAACCTGGATTATTCGCCACGAATTACACAAATAAACACAAAAGTTAAAGAAACAAATGATTACAAAAAATGATCTCGCAGAAAAACATATCAGTTTTGGCACATATAGTAGCTCTTCTAATTTGAATATAAATATTAGTGTAACTTCGTGTTCATTCGTGGCTGATGAATAGGTCAGGCTAATTACCATATTGTATCATAGTTATTCCCCCAATTTCACAATTTCTGTGTCAGGTACTAGCGCTTGTTATAAAGCAGCAAACTCCAGCTTTTCAACTTTGGTTAGGTCAACCCTTTTACGTGCTATCCAGAGCGAATAATTATCTTGCATAGCTAACCAGCTTTCAGGGCTACGCCCTAATACCTGTGATAAACGTAAAGCCATTTCCGGAGAAATATTACTATCACCACTCAATAGCCTGATGAATGTTGATGGTGATACCCCCAGGTTCTTTGCTACTTTTCGTGAACTCAAATTAAAAGGCTCCAGATACACCTCTTTTATGAACTCACCTGGATGAGGTGGATTATGCATACTCATTAGTGGTAATCCTCATAATTTACTATCTTCGCATTACCATTCTCTAATTTGAAGGTAACACGCCAGTTGCCGCTGACTGAAATGGCCCATTCACCTTTTCTATCGGCCTTCAATGGATGAAGATCATATCCGGGAATGTCCATATCATCAATTCTTATAGCCGTGCCCAGGGCTGCAAGCATAAGCCTAAGCTTTTTTGCATGTTGCGCCTGAATTCCAGCCGTTGATCCTGCCTCATAGAATTTCCGCAATCCTTTTTGTTTAAATGACAGAATCATGACTGAATATAGCATGTTGCGCACCATGCGTCAATCATTATTTCTCCTGCTGATGTATAACGGACCTGTCTAGGCGCGTGTTAGCTTAAAATTAAAGTACATATTCTATCTCAGTTAATCTTGACCTAATTCCTGAGGATCCATGACTGCCATCCTCCAAATCAAAGTCAACGAAATGGATATAAGGAATTGAAGTAAGAGTGAAAGTCGTGCGCGCAAAATAGTGCCCGGCACCAGAGCTACCCAGCATTTCTGTCACAAATTGACTATTCATCAGTTCAACGTGTAGTGTACAACCATCAAGCGCTTGAAATCTTAACCACTCCGTGGATTCATCAGTACCATCAACGTTTAGTGAATCAAGGAGATCATAGATTGAGGCATTTGGAAGAGTGAGCGATTTGTAAACGTGAAATTGATCATTCGTAATAGCTATTTCCCAAATTCCAGGCTCCTTATCGTCGATAACACTCTTGGTTTCTTCACTGGTGATTCTCATGTACTCATCCAATGTTGTTATGTCGCATGATTGATCAATTTCGTTTTTTTCACATCCGATTTGCACACATATGAGTGCAATTAAAGCGATGAAACGAAGTACTCTATCCATTAAGTTCTCCAGTTTATCTAGCTAACGGTCTGCGGTTAAGCTGCGCATATATGCTGCTGTAAATTTTGACTTTAAATCGAAAGTCATCGCCCGCGTTTTACGTCAGACTTGAACCGCGTGTTATACCGCACTTACACTTAGGCGATCATTTAAAGATAAAAAAAATTATTGACAAAGGAAAATTATTTTGTTAATATGTGAGTGAGCGCTCACTTTATTTGAAGGGTAAATATGAAAGACTTTTCTGAAAAACAAAGAAATATCATCAACGCCGCCATCGAATTGATTGCTGAAAAAGGAATTCAACAATTAACTATTAAAAATTTATCAAAAAAAATCGGTACGGCGGAAGGCGCTATATACAGGCATTTTGATAGTAAATTTGAAATATTAGTAGGCATTCTAAAACTGTTCCGTCAAAATAAAGACGAAGCGCTGCAAAACCTGAAAACAAAGGAAAAATCTTCTCTTCAAAAAATTGAAAGCTTATTATCCGCGCGGTTCAGGCAATTCTCTGAAAACCCGGCCATAGCCTCTGTAATCTTCTCGGAAGAAATCTTTCAAAATGAAAAATCCCTGGCAAATGAAGTTTATGAAATCATGGTGGAAAGTCAAAAGGGCATCGAAACTATCATTTTAAACGGCCAATCGCAAAAGCAAATCAGGGAAGACATTTCCGCGGAACAATTAACTTTATTGATTACCGGGGCGCTGCGATTACTGGTTACTCAATGGCGATTATCTGAATTTTCCTTCGATTTACAAACAGAGGGTCAAAAACTGTGGAAAAGCATTTATAAAATTGTAACCAAATAACTTTTTTAACATCCAAGTGAGTGAAGGTTCACTTACGAAAGGAGTGTGTATGACAAACTTAATTCAAAATATGCTCAGATTCCCCAAAACCGTGCTGGGAATTTTGCTGCTGATTACCATCCTGTTTTTTATGGTAATGAAAGAAAACACGCGCATGGAAACCGATCTTGATGAATACATGCCCCAGCAACACCCGGCCTTTGTTTACAGCAATCAGGCCGAAGAGTGGTTTAATATTCAGGACGGCGTTATCATCGCTATTGAGAATAAAGATGGTATATACAACAGCGGTACGCTGCAAAAAGTGAAAGACCTGACAAAAAAACTACAAAAAATGGATGAGATCGAAAAGGACGACGTCACGTCATTGTACACAGCGGATAATATTGTGGGGACAGAAGATGGGATGGATGTTAAAGCATTTTATAAACGCGTACCAAAAACACCTGAAAAATTGGATGTTCTACAACAAAAAGTTAAAGCCAATGAAATGGTGATGGGTCGCTTAGTTTCATCAGATGAAAAAGTTTCACTCATCATTGCACAAATTGGTGACGATGTCTTTA
>LSCG01000122.1 GCA_001577055.1 Fidelibacterota bacterium TCS56 | reverse complement strand
AGGCCATCTAATCATTGTAATTTAACTGCCATTTGACAACCGGTTTTAGCTCCGGCTGTCTTAAATTCACCAGATTAATTGCAAGTATTTACCGGGTATCCCCGATCATTAAACCTCAGGAGTAGTCATGCGTATAGCCAGATTATTACCAATCATTCTAATTTCATTTATTATTGCCCAGCAGGAAACCAAAGTCGGTAACCTGGTGATGGAAAATGTCCCAGAAATTCCCTCGATCGTAAAAGAACGTACCCAGCAATACCGCAATGTGCGTACCGCCAGCTTCCGTTCCTGGGATCCTCAGGGATCGGGGATGCTGATCAGCACCCGCTTCGGCGAAACCCGCCAGTTGCATTACGTGGAACAGCCGCTGGGTGTGCGTCAGCAAATCACTTTTTTTGATGAGCCGGTGGGCGGGGGACGCTTTTGTCCCGATCCGGACCGGCATGGATTTTTATTTTCCAAGGATATCGGCGGTAATGAATACTACCAGATTTTCTATTTCGACCTGAAAACCGGCTCCCACCGCATGCTTACCGATGGCGAATCCCGTAACGGCCTGGGACCCTGGTCCAATCAGGGCGATCGTTTCGCCTATACCAGCAATATGGGCAACGGTACCGACATGCAGATTTATATTAGTGATTTGAAGGGTTCCGAACCGAAACAGGTTGTGGATCAGCCCGGTTACTGGGTAGCGCTGAGCTGGTCGCCGGATGACACCAAATTACTGGTCATGCGGTACGTCTCGATTACCGAAACCTACCTGCATTATGTCGATTTGACCACCAGCGAGTTGATCGAACTGAACCCTCGTGACTACGATGTGGCCTACGGCGATGGCGCCTTCAGCCGCGATGGAGCCGGGATTTACCTCACCTCCGATGAAGATACCGAATTCAAACATCTGCGTTATTACGATCTGGCCACCGGTGAGACGAAAATGATCTCCGATCATATTCCCTGGGATGTGGCCGGTTTCTCCCAGTCCGATGACGGCAAATACCTGGCTTATCTGACCAATGAAGACGGCATCTCCAAAGTGCATGTGCTCCACACTAAGAATTACAAGGAAGTGAAACTGCCCGAACTGCCGGTGGGTGATATCGGCGGCCTGCGCTTCCGGCAGGATAACCGCCACCTGGCCCTGACGATCGATAACCCCCAGACTCCCGGCGATGTTTTTGTCGTTGATGTTAAAAGACGCAAACTCACCCGCTGGACTAAAAGTGAAGTGGGCGGGCTTAATACTGAGAAATTCGTAATGCCGGAGTTGATCCATGTGGAGTCGTTCGACGGACTGTCAGTCCCGGCCTTCCTGTTTAAACCTGACAAGCCGGGGCCCCATCCGGTGGTGATTTACATCCATGGCGGACCCGAAAGCCAGTACACCCCCTATTTCTCCTCCACTTTCCAGTACTGGATCAACGAACTGGGCCTGGCGGTCCTGGCCACCAATGTGCGCGGCTCCGACGGCTACGGCAAGACCTACCTCAAACTGGACAACGGCTACAATCGTGAAAATTCCGTCAGGGATATCGGTGCCTTTCTGGATTGGATCGAAACTAATCCTGAATTAAATAAGGATAAGGTAGCCGTATTCGGCGGTTCCTATGGCGGTTACATGGTGTTGGCCAGCATGACCCATTATAACGACCGGCTGGCGGCGGCGGTGGACGTGGTGGGTATTTCCAATTTTGTTACCTTCCTGGAAAATACCAAGGCCTACCGCCGGGATGTGCGCCGTCCGGAATACGGTGATGAACGTGATCCGGAGATGCGGGCTTTCCTGGAATCGATCTCCCCCAGCAATAATGCCGAAAAAATTACCAAACCGTTGTTTATCGTCCAGGGATTCAATGATCCCCGCGTACCGGTCACCGAAGCCGAGCAGATGCGCGATGTGATCCGCGCCAACGGCGGCGACGTCTGGTATATGGTCGCAATGGATGAAGGCCATGGTTTCCGCAAGAAGTTCAACCGTGACTATTATCGTAACGCTGTCAGTCTCTTCTGGGAACATTTTCTGCTGAAATAAACTCACGTAAAGGGTTATCAATGAAACTTACCTTTTCCGTAGCATTAATTGGAATTTTGCTCATGGTATTTTTTATGGGATGTAATCCGGCAACGGTTGATACCAAACCCGATCCGGTGGAAAAAACCGGTCAAGCCGCACCGCTGGCACGCGTGGAGCCCTACCCGATGACCATGTTCGGCGACACGCGGATCGATAATTACTACTGGCTCAGAAATCGCGATGAACAGGAAGTCCTGGACTACCTGACGGCCGAGAATGAGTACACTGAAAACAAGATGTCTCACACAGCCCAATTACAGGAAGAACTGTACCGGGAAATGCGTTCACGCATTAAGGAGAACGACTGGTCGGTACCGGTACGCCAGGGCGACTATTTCTACTACACGCGCATCGGGGAAGGCCAGCAATACGACATCCACTGCCGCAAGCGGGGCAGCCTGGAAGCCGATGAGGAAATTCTTCTGGATGAAAACCAACTGGCCGCCGGTCAGGACTATTTTGAAATCGGTGAATTCCAGGTCAGTCCCGATCACAAATTTCTGGCTTACTCGGTGGATTTGAACGGATCGGAAAAATACACGATTTACTTCAAGAACCTGGAGACGGGTGAATTGCTAAGCGAGCGGATCAGCGAGACCTATTATTCCCTGGAATGGGCCAACGACAATCAGACCGTTTTTTACACCAGGGTTGATGAAGCCATGCGTCCCTACCAGGTCATGCGCCACCGGATCAACACCGATCCCGCTGAGGACGTGCTGGTGTTTGAGGAGCCGGATGATTCCTTCTTCCTGGAAGTCAGCAAAACCAAGAGCAAAAAATATCTGTTATTGAGCTTGGGCAGCCAGGTCACAACCGAATTTCATTACCTTGATGCGAATGATCCCACCGGTGAATTCACCGTGATCCATCCCCGCCAGTACCAGATGGAGTATTATGTGTTTCACCACGGCGATCAATTCTACATTCTCACCAACCATGAAGCCCTGAACTTCCGCTTGATGACTGTACCGGTCACTGCGCCTTCGATTGAGAACTGGCAGGAACTGGTATCTCACCGTGATGATGTTACACTGGAGGATGTCACCCTGTTCAAGGACTTCCTGGTTATCCTGGAACGTGATTACGGTCTGCGCCAGATTTACGTCCGTAACCTGGTATCCGGCGAAGATTACCGCATCGGATTTCACGAGGCCACCTACGGCTTGTCATTGAGCGATAATCCAGATTTCAACAGCAGCAGGCTGCGTTTCAAGTACAATTCGCTGGTGACACCGGCCTCGATCTATGATTATGATCTTGTTACGCGTGAGCGAGAATTGAAGAAAATCGATGAAGTGGGTGGCGGGTACGATCCTTCCCAGTACGAGACCTCCCGCACTTTTGCCCAGACTGAAGACGGTTTGCAGGTGCCGGTTTCCATTGTATATCACAAGAACATGATTCGCGATGGCAGTAATCCGGTTTGCCTGTACGGTTATGGTTCATATGGATACAACACGGATCCCCGTTTCCGCTCACGGATTTACAGCCTGGTAGACCGGGGCTTCATCTATGCCGTGGCCCATATCCGTGGCAGCAGCTATTTGGGGCGCGACTGGTACGAAGATGGTAAATTGCTGAACAAGAAGAATACATTTACCGATTTTATCGCCGCCGCTCACCATCTGATCGCTGAAAAATATACCCGGCCCGGACGGATTATCGCCATGGGCGGCAGCGCCGGAGGGTTGCTGATGGGCGCAGTGGCCAATATGGCGCCGGAACTTTTCCTGGGGATCGTGGCTCACGTGCCATTTGTGGATGTGGTCACTACCATGCTGGACGAAACCATTCCGCTGACGGTGATCGAATACGACGAATGGGGCAATCCCAATAATGAGCAATATTATCATTACCTTAAAAGCTATTCGCCCTACGACAATGTGGCGACAATGGATTACCCCCATTTACTGGTGACGGCGGGACTTAATGATCCCCGGGTGCAATACTGGGAACCGGCCAAGTGGGTCGCCCGGCTGCGGATTACCAAGACTGATGATAATCGGCTATTGCTAAAGACCAATATGGGCAGCGGCCATTTTGGCGCCACCGGCCGCTTCGATTATTTGAAAGAGGTGGCTTTCGAATACGCTTTCATACTGGATATTTTAGGGTCGAATTAATTTTTTCTGTGTACGGGTGCTTCGCAAAGCACCCGTATGTAAATTTCTTCCGTGAGGGAAATCCAATGGCGCTAAAATCAATCAATCCCGCCGATGATAGCCTGTTGTTTGAATTCCCGGCAATGGATCGGGTGCGGGTAAGCGATATCATCGGGAAAGCAGCCGCGGCCCAGACAGCCTGGCGACAGACATCTTTTCCGGAGCGGTCGGAACTATTACAGGCAGCGGCCGCTTTGCTGGAGATCGAAGCCAAACGGTTTGGCCGCCTGATAACCAGAGAAATGGGCAAACCCTGGAGTGAGAGCGAGGCCGAGGTAAAAAAATGTGCCTGGGTTTGCCGGTATTATGCTGAAAACGGTGCGGACCAATTGCAGCCAGAGTCCGTACCAACTGAGTTTTTCGAGAGTTATATAGCATGTCGGCCTCTGGGTGTTGTGTTGGCCGTAATGCCCTGGAATTTCCCTTTCTGGCAGGTATTTCGTTTTGCCGCCCCGGCCCTGATGTCCGGTAACGGAGGCCTGTTGAAACATTCATCCAACGTCAGCGGCTGCGCCCTCATGATCGAAGAAATCTTCCGCCAGGCCGGTTTTCCGGAGAATCTGTTCCGCACCTTGCTGATTGGCGGTGAACGCGTTAAAGCGGTAATTGACGATCCCCGTGTCAGCGCCGTAACCCTCACCGGTTCCACACCGGCCGGCCGATCGGTGGCCGCTGCCGCCGGCGCCGCTTTGAAGAAGACGGTGTTGGAACTGGGCGGCAGCGACCCTTACGTTGTTTTGGCCGACGCCAATCTGGAAACAGCGGTGGACGCCTGCACCTTTGCACGCTTCTTGAATTGCGGCCAGAGCTGTATCGCTGCCAAACGCTTTATCGTGGAAGAAACTGTCGCCGACCGCTTCGTGGAGCTGTTGCTGGAAAAAATATCCAAATTATCAATGGGTGATCCATTGACGGATGTGAACCTGGGACCCATGGCCCGCCGCGATCTCCGGGATGAATTGCACCGGCAGGTACTCAACAGTGTGAAGGCCGGTGCGAAATTGCTGTCCGGCGGTAAATTAGCGGAGGGGCCAGGCGCCTACTATCCACCGACCGTTTTGGATAATGTGCGGCCCGGCATGGCAGCCTTTGATGAAGAATTATTCGGTCCGGTGGCAGTGGTGGTCCGTGCTGCTGATCAACAGGAGGCGCTTACGCTGGCCAATCAATCTGAATTCGGGCTGGGCGCCGCGATCTTTACCGGTGATGAAGCCAAAGGCCGACGCCTGGCCGAAGAGGAACTGTCCGCCGGCTGTTGCTTTGTCAATGATTTTGTCCGTTCCGATCCCCGTTTGCCTTTCGGTGGAATTAAATCCTCGGGCTATGGCCGTGAACTGGGGTCGGTTGGTATCAAAGAATTTGTTAATCTGAAAACGGTGGTGGTGAAATGAAGAATTATCTTCCGGCAATCTTGATTATAATGATTTTTTCCGGCCTGGCGGCCCAGGAGAACCGACTGTTCTGGGATGGGGGCGATTGGCGCCGGCTGGATAAGCTGGCGGCCCATAATCCCGAGCAAACCTATCACCTGAAAGCGGCCTATATCAACGGGGTGCTGGACGGGCGTTTATTCTACTATCTGAAAACCTGGCGTGTGAACAACGAACTGGCCGACAGCCTGTTTGCCGAAACGGTGGATTACCTATCCACCCGTGAACTGGTAACGGCCATCGATAATTTCTACGCCGATCCCCTGCATACTTATGTACCGGTACCGTCGGCGGTAATCATCGCCACCATGTATGCCGAGCAATTACCATTGACTGAAATCGATGAATATATTCGCCAGACAAAATTCTGGATTAATGATATGCAGCTAAAAATGGAGCAGGAGGACTGGAACAAATTGCTGGACGATAAACTGGATCGCCACCTGCGGAAAACCGCCGATTAATCCAGGGGACCGGGTCAGTCGATGCGGGTCAGTCCGCATTCGGGATGATAGAAATATACCCGGTGATCACCCAGAAATTGCACCTTGCTGATATGGAAATGGTAGCTGTAGGATTTTTCCCTGGGATTATCGAACACGACATCTCTGGTGATGGAATTACCCGGTACCAAATGGGGCTCATAGGATTTTAGCATAACCAGTCGCTGTTCCAGCACGATCTTGGTTTTCCCATCGCGACCGGTGAGGAAACCTTCCAGGTGGGTGACGGGCAATTCCGAATCGTTATCAACCTGCACCAGCACCTGCAGTTGATTATCATTCACCAGACGGATTCGGGTTTCAACAGCGAAATCAATATTTTGGGCCGACAAAGCGCCGATTCCCAGCAACATGAAAACGAGGATTTTTTTCATAACTGAAATTCGTAAGCTTACCGCAAGAAATAAAGTGATTATTACAAGCTTGGGGCGATGGAGATCGGAAACAAATAAGTTTATCCCCGGTTGAATCACCAATGACAGAAAACGAATTTCGACAACTTATTCAACGGATCGACCATGTTTTTCACCCGCTTCAAATCGGCAGTGTGGGTGATGATTGGATCCTGGCCGGCAATCCCCGGAACGGTTACCAGGTTGATGATTTGCAGCGCTTACTGGACCGGGAAGACGTTCCTTATCAATTACGCCGTTATGATGATCGACTGCAAATTCGTTTTACCACTCACCGTGACGTGGTGCTGCGCCTGCCGAAAATACCACCGTTGAATATCATATTATTCCTGTTGACGGTGGCAACCACCCTGCTGGCCGGTTCGCTGATGGAAAACGGTAATCATTTCAGTAATCCCGCCGACCTGTTACGCGGTCTTCCTTTTTCATTAACCCTGCTGCTGATTTTGGGTACCCACGAAGCTGGTCATTATTATTTTGCCCGCAAGCATCAGGTGGACGCCACCTTGCCATATTTTATTCCCGCCCCCACTTTGATCGGCACGTTCGGAGCCTTTATCAAGATTAAATCACCGATTTACCAGCGGACCGCCCTGCTGCAGATCGGTGCGGCGGGACCGATTGCCGGTTTTATCGTAGCCGTGCCGGCCATGCTGATCGGCTTGACGCGTTCCACGGTTGTCACATCGATCGACGATGTGGGAGGGATCATGCTGGGTGATTCCTTACTGATGAAATTAATGATTGTCCTTACCCATCCGGGATTAACGGACAACCATGATTTGCTGTTGCATCCCGTCGCTTTTGCCGCCTGGATCGGCATGCTGGTGACCATGCTTAACCTGCTGCCCATCGGGCAATTGGACGGTGGTCATATTGCTTATGCCATGCTGGGCGACCGCCATGGCAGGCTGGCCTGGGGCGCACTGGCCGCCCTGATCCCTTTGAGTTTTTTCAGCCTGAACTGGCTGGTGTGGGGCGCTCTCATCCTGATTTTAATGCGCACCGCCAAACATCCGCCCATCATGGATATTCAACAACCGCTGAGCAGCAGGGATCGGAAGATCGGTCTGGTCAGTCTGGTAATATTCATCCTCTGTTTTATCCCGGTACCATTTGGTTAATCCAATGATAAGAAAAACTATCTTCAGCCTGTTATTACTGTCGCTGGCCCTATCCCAGGTGCGAATCGGTGACTGGGAATCACATACCTCACCTCTGAATATCCGCCAGATGGTGGAAGCGGCTAACCGGATTATCGCCGCCACCGACGGAGGCCTGTTATTGTTCGATCAAATCACCCAACGATTTACAACCATTGATAATATCCACGGTTTGGAAATTACCGATCTGGCCTGTGCCACTTTAGACCCCGCTGGCGATGTCTGGATCGGGGGCGCCGAACCACGGGGCATTATCCAGCGCTATGATTTAGAGCGGCGGGAGTCACTGGCAGTCTTCGATTACCATTTATCGGAAGTAATTGACCTGGCTGCTACCGATTCACTGGTCTTTGGAATTGTACGACAGAATCAGGATTTGGGTTTAATCGAATTTCAATACGGCCACCAGGGCTATTTCTACCGCGATGTTTATCTTAATCGTCCGCTGGGAGTCGGAGCATTATCCGGCGTTGCAATTTTTGAAGATTGGGTAATTGTCGGTACCGACCAGGGGGTTTTTTCCGGAAACTGGCGGCAGGCCAATTTAAAAGATCCTGCCAGTTGGAATTTGCTGAGCCCGGAACTGGATGGCAAAGTGACCACCCTGCACCAGTACGGGCATAATCTGCTGCTGGTGATGGATAAAGTCATACAACGGATTGATCTGCGGGATTTAACCATTACCTGGACCTGGGATAACTTTGCCGACTCCTACCAGTTTCTGGACGTGGTTGAAACTGATGATGGCGCTGTGTGGGGGATACTTACCTACACCCTCATCAAACTTGGTCAATCCAATAAACAATGGCAATTCCATACCCCTTACCGGACGGCGAATCTGGTGCCTTTGTCATCTAATTCCTGCGCCATCGGTACTAACTCCGGACTGGCGATAGTCGATACTGTCAGCCGATCGGCGGAGAAAATCCTGCCCAACGCGCCCCTGACTAACCAGATGTCGGCAATTACCGTCCTGGACGATGGCCGGATCGTGGCCGCCTCGAAGCGGGGATTGGCTATTAAAGAAGACTGGGGCTGGCGTAACATCGTGGAAGACAATAATATTACCGCCGTTCACGATGATTTTAATCCCGATTATTTTGCCGCCGATACCCTGCCGATTGATTTCGGTGGTTTCGTGGCCGATATCGAACAGGGACCCGATGGATTGGTATATTGCGCCATCCGCGGAACCTACCCGGTGCCAAATCCCAATAATGCCTTACGCGGCGGAGGAATCATTGTTATCGATGTGGACAATCCGCTTAATTACACCTTAATCGATACCGCCGTTTTAGACTATTTTACCACCCGTTCCGATCCCCGGCCCTATATGGTTGTGAAAGACCTGGAATTTGATGCTCAGGGCAATTTATGGGTGGCGGATACCTATTC
>LSCG01000121.1 GCA_001577055.1 Fidelibacterota bacterium TCS56 | reverse complement strand
ATATAATATATACTATAATTGCCCTATAAAGGCAATATAAGCGTAAAATATATAGTAAAAACCTTATAAATTGCTTGAACACCAAAATCACCGGTTTATCCGGTGTATTTCCTGGTTAGAATTAATTTACACAGTGTCTATTTTAAGTTCGATATTGTTTGTTTCCTTTAAACCAATACCTGCTTCTGTTAAGTTAGAGCTTCCGGGAACAAAGTACTTTGACGCGGTCAGAAATATTTTGCATCCGCTATGATACACAGGATTTCATACATAATCGTGGCTGCAATCAGCGCAGTATTGCCTGAGGGATCAAACGGAGGTGAGACTTCCACAAGATCTGCACCAACGATACTCTCAATCCCCATCCAATATTTTTATAAACGGCACATCCCCGACATCACCCACCCGGCACAACTCATAGGGATTTATCCGTGTGACATGATGAATTTTACGCATCATGCTCGAGTAATCCCTGATCTGCCTGGGTCCCTGCTATCCAACCAGGGACATGTGCCTGGTTTAATTTTTTCATATTCTGTCTCTTTTGTACCGGCTTCATCCCATTGTGTAAGCCGTCCCGTTCGCCAATTCATTCCAGGCTTTCCAATTCCGCTTCAATCTCCTCAATGCTGGGAATGGCTGATTTAAATTTATCAGGCAGATTTTGGGTAATCATATATTCACTGACGCCGATGGGTTTGTTAAAATCCCTTAAGGCATACTCCACAACGGTTTTCTTCCTCGATTTACAGATAAGAATGCCCACACTGGGGTTGTCCTGTCCGGTTTTCAAGATGCTGTCCACTGCAGAGAGAAAAAAATTGAGTTTGCCGGCAAATTCCGGTTTGAAGTTGACTGCTTTCAGCTCCACAACAACATAGCAATGCAGACGTACATGATAAAACAGAAGATCGGGATAGAAATCATCCCCTTCAATATTCAGTCTGTATTGCCTGCCTAAAAAAGAGAACCCGGCCCCCAGTTCCAGAAGGAATTTTATTATCTGCTCAACCAGGGCGTTTTCAAGCTCTTTTTCATCATGCTTTTCTCTGATGGTAAGAAAATCAAAATTATAGGGATCTTTAAGGGTCTGTTTTGCCAGGTCGGATTGCGGCGCCGGCAGGGTTGCCTTGAAATTGGTGACGGCTTTGCCTTTACGCTTAAAAAACCCGCCCTCAATCTGATGGGTCAAGACCGCCCGTGACCAGTTATTTTCAATGGTTTTCTGCACATAAAACAGTGCTTCTTCATGGTCCCGGATTTTGCTCAAAATAACCAGGTTATGCCCCCAGGGAATTTGGGCAACAGCTTGTTGCCCAATTGAAGCATCAGACCAAAACAAGTACCATTGCCTGATATATTTTAAATTGCGCAGGGAAAAACCCTTCATATCAGGAAAATCATCCCGCAGATCCTGGCTCATCTGTTTCAGGAAACCATCACCCCAGGTGGTCTGTTTTTGTTTTTCCACTATCATAGCGCCCATGTCCCAGTACAAACGCAGCAGTTCCTGATTTACCGATACAGCCGCTTTGATTTGAGCGCTCTGCACCCGCTTTTTGATATCCTGAATAAAATCAAAATATGCCGGGTCTTTTTTGATTAATCGGCTCACTCAAACCTCCTTTGATTGCAGCAGTTGTTTTCTGCCTGGTTCCTGCCCGTCAGGATCAAAGGCCTCTTTCAGGGATGCACCGATATGATAGATTTCTTTGCACTCTTTATCAATCATAACCTGCATACCACGAATGGTGAATATGCGATTCTTGATAGTCTCCATCTTGACTATTTTTTTTTTGCTCATCTCTCCAGTTTCTCCCTGAGTTTCCCTAAAAGTTCATCACCCCTGGCAAAAGACTCATGCAGCATATCCAGCAATTCACCACTGCTGTATTGTTTTTCCGCCTCTGGCGGTCAGTCTCCAGCGACTGGAAGTTCAAGTTTTTGAAATTATAAGATTTTTAATACCATTCTTTTCAAATTCTTCATGGTATTTAGCTGCTATTTTATCGACTTCCTGAAATCTATAAAAAGGTTCCATGTCTTAAAATTGCTGAAGGCCTATTTTATTTATAAGGTCCCTTTTCGCCAAATTGGAACCCAATTTTTCCCAAAAGTTATCTTTTTCAAATTCATCAATGAATTGCATATCTGACTCAGATTCTTCATATTCACTGGTTGTGTAGTAAGCTTTAAGCTTTTGGTCATACTCTACAAGATTTTTAAAACCGAAATCTTTAGCAAAGGCCATGAATTTTTGTTCGAGATTTTCATAAGGGAGCGATTTGGGATCTGGTTCATATTTGTAAGAATTCATCACCCATGTTGCGATTGAAAAAACATCAAGCAATAGTCGATATTCTTTTTTTGTAATATTTATTTTCATGTGAAGATCCTCAAAATTTCAGGGACTGAAATTATGGCATCAAGGTTATAAAATTTAATTTTTCTGCGAACATGACGCTTACCTTCCTGACGAACTACCGAGGATTCCTCGGTAGTTGCCGAATGTTCTAATTCGCCGGATCCCCATCAACCGCCCCGCCTGTTCTCCTCAAACATCTCCACAGGCATGGGACTGCTCAGTTCCCATACCATCTGGATAGGCCTTTCCTTTTGATGGCTCACATACCTGGCCGGTCCTAAAAACACGAACGGCACCGTGCAGTTGTTGTGTTTTTTCTTCGGCCGGGCAAAGACCAGAATGGTATATCCCCGGTCCTGGTGATGCACCAGGTTCTGGCCTGTTGGCGAGTCCAGGGACGTATTGGACTGGGACTCCCAGTGCAGCAGGGTCCGGCTGATGGGATAATCCGCATACATGGTGGTGGGAGAAAACTCTTTTTCGGTTTTCTGGAAGGTGATCAGGAGGGCATAGGCTTTGATATCATTGAAATGGAGCACGCCTGTCCCCCGCTGCCCGGCAGATGCCAGGGTGGCCCGGTCAAAGGCGGCCAGGATATCCGTGGCGCTGAATTGGGCGTGCACCTCCAGGGAACAGGGAAACGGCAGGTCCGGCACAACCCCTGCCACCGGGGAGACCTCCCCGGCCCAGGCCAGGATTTCATCCATATCACTTAGAATGGACAAATTATGTGTCAGGCGGTGAAACGCATCCGGCAGCCCCGCAAACCCGAATCGCTCTGCCCTGTCGCCCCACAGCCGGTAATAGATGGCATTGGCCTGCTCTCCTGCCAGATCCAGGGCCCCGGGAACATCTCCGGATTCTAGCCGACCGATGATCTGCCGCAGCCGCCTGATCTCCTTTGGCCCGGAAACCGATGCGGCCCTTATCAGGGACCGTTTCAGCCAGGCCAGATCCGGATCAGACGGGGCCGATGCCAGGTGCGCCCTGGCTTTCCACCCGGTCCACGTGTCCGACACCAGCAGCCGCTCCGGTTCATAGTCATGGTACTGGACAAACCTGCCAAAGGTCAGGGCCTGCCCGGTTTCCGATGTAAAGGTCTGGAGCCGTTCCGGCACCTGGGCCGCCAGATTCTGCAGGTTGGCCCGGATGTTTTCCAGGACATACCCTTTGGATATCCGGTCAAACTGGATGGCACACCCGGCCGGCAGATGCGGAAAATTCTGCGCCACTTCCCGGTCAATGCCGTATCGGTGACGGGGCAGCAGGGCTTTGAGCCGGATGTCCATGCGGTATTTCCGGTGCACTTGTCCCACAAAATCCAGCACGGTCAGACACTCTTTTTCCGGGGCATGGCGCAGCCCCCGGCCCAGCTGCTGGAGAAACACGGTCAGGCTCTGGGTAGGCCGCAAAAACAGCACCATGTTGATCTCCGGCACATCCACGCCTTCGCTGAACTTGTCCACAGTAAACAAAAACGCCAGCTGTCCGGATCTCAGCTCCGCCAGCAAGGAATCACACCGGTCCCGGTCCACATCCGACACATACGCAGCAGAGGCAATGCCGTGACGGTTTAACGCGTCCGCCATGAACCGGGCGTGCTCGATGGTGACACAGAACCCGACCCCCTTGATGGTTTCCCTGGCAGGTTCATACCGGTCCAACGCCCTTACAATGGTATCCACCCGCAATTTTGCCAGGATATCATCGCCCGTGTACACCTTTTCCAGGGCCCGGTCATCATACCGGCCGTTTCGCCAGAAATGATCCTTGCTGATATCCACGGGGTCTGCCACCCCGAAATAATGAAACGGGCACAGCAGTTTTTCTTCCAGCGCTTCGGGCAGCCGGATTTCAGCGGCAAACCGGTGATGGAAATCCGCCGCCACATTGCCACCGTCCATCCGTTCCGGGGTGGCGGTCAGGCCCAGCAGAATCTTCGGCTCAAAATGATCAAACAGGGGACGATAGCTGGCAGCCGTGCCATGGTGGGTTTCATCCACCACAATGTAATCGTAAAATGACGACCCCACGTGGTTCCACAGCTGCCGGGACGTCATCATCTGGATGGAGCAGAACAGATGCTCCATGCGCACTGCCTCATGGGAACCGGCCAGCATCTCCCCGAAACTGGCATCCCTGAGCATCTGACGGAAGGTGAACAATGCCTGCGCCAGGATCTCCTGGCGATGGGCGAGGAACAGCAGCCGGGCCTGGCCCCTGTTGTCCCTGCGGAACCGCTGATAGTCAAATGCTGCGATCACAGTTTTTCCCGTGCCCGTGGCGGCAATCACCAAGTTCTTGAAACAATGGCGGGACGTCCGCTCCAGGGTCAGTTTTTCAAGAATGCGCTCCTGGAACGGATGGGGCTGAAGATCAAAAAACACGGCCGGAGCCGTGTTATCCTTTTTCCGGGCCCGTTCGATGGCCTCGCGGAAAGGCACGGGATCTGCTGCATCATAGGGCAAAAACTCCCGGCTGTGCCAATAAGTCTCAAATTCAGCGGAAAACTTTTCCAGGATATGTCCCAGATCCTGGGAGGTCACCTTGAGGTTCCATTCCAGCCCGCTGGTCATGGCCGCATGGGACATGTTGGCCGACCCGATGTAGGCCGTGGAAAACCCGGAATCCCGCCGGAAATGCCAGGCCTTGGCATGGAGCCGGGTCCGCCGGCTGTCATAGGAGATCCGGATTCTGGCATTGGGCAGTTCCCTGGCCAGCCACTCGATGGCCGGCACATCTGATGCCCCCATATACGAGGTGGTGATCAACCGCACCGGCACCCGTCTGTCCTTCAAATCCTCAAACCCGGGCATCAACAGCCGCAGCCCCGACCATTTAATAAACGACACCAGGATATCCACTGCATCGGCAGACCGCATCTCTTCCAGCAGTTCCTGGACCAGCTGGGGTTCCCTGGGAGATCCGGTAAAAAGACTGCTCTCCACCATGGAAGTCCGGGGGCGGGGAATGCCGAAACCGGCATAATGGGGCGGGATGATTTCCAGGAGCACCGGCTTTGGATCAGGGATCAGCTTCCGGTTTTCAAGATGGGATTTCCGGGTTGTGCCAGCCGGCCCGGACAGCAGATCGATGATCCGGTTACACAGAATTCGGCGGCGTTCCGGGTTCGGCTCTTCCAACAGCGCCTGCCTGAGTACCTGAGACACAAATTCCACATACCGGGACGGCTGTTCTTCAGCTTCCAGTTTTCCAAACAACGGCCGCAGCTCCGGATACCGGGCCAGAATATCTGTCAGGTCCTGGTCCAGCAGCCTGTCATAAATTCCGGGACTGGGTCGAGAAGTCATGGGGTCTCCTGTCCGGCGAACTGTAAATAGGTTACCAAAACCGAGCGGTCTGCTTCTGCCCAGTCCAGGGAGGTCAGATCCTCTCTGGACAGCCAGGTTACGGCAGCATGCTCTTGCAGAGTGATGGTGCCGGAAATGATGGTGCACGCGAAGGGATACAGGGTGATGGTAAACTCCGGATACGCATGAGTCACTTCAGCCAGGGCATGTCCCACGGCCACCTTGATGGCCAGTTCCTCGACAATTTCCCGGCAAAGGCAGTGTTCAGGGGTTTCGCCGGGCTTGATTTTACCGCCGGGAAACTCCCATTTCAAAGGCATGGCCATGGTGGGGCTCCGCTGGGCCGCCAATACGCAGCCATCCTGTTCGATGATGGCGCAGGTGACGTGGAGGTGGTTTTTGGTCATGTCAAGTTATCATAACACTCCGCATAACCGGCTGGTAAAGGAGAGTAGCGGAATTGCCAGTCCGATTTGATGCGGTTTTTCAATTAAGCCATCCCGCAGCAGTTCGACAAAATCCTCTTCACACGTAACCCCGGCAATGGTTTCACGAGGGACCGGCAAGATATCCGTGTGCTCCTTTTTTTTCTTTTTGGCCATGTGACATTCGACCCCTGTTTTTATTTCAGCACATACACTTTTTTGGGGTCCTTGGGACCGGTTCCGATTTCAACAAGCTGGCCCTGTTTCACCAGGCTCCGCAGCCTTGTTCTGGCGGTGCGTGCAGAGACGTTCCAGATTTCCGCCGCCGCTTTTGTTGCAATTTCTTTATGATCAGAAAGATAACCCATTAATTGCATATGCCAGTCCGGAAATTTGCGCTCTTTGATGGGTTGGGAATAAAGGGTCACACGAAAGCTCGTTCCGATCTCTTCAAAGCGGGGCGGCTGCTGGCTATGTTCCTGACAGGCCCAAATGATCCGGTTTAGACCGGTACCCCATTGCTCGATAAGCTTCAATTCCCGAAAGACACGACCGATTACCCGGTTACGAAGCTTTGACACACCGGAAAGCGCGGATTCCAGGGTCAGACCAAAGGGAAGCGCCCCTGGGCTGTTTATTTCAATACGGTCATCAAACACAGCCACTTTGATATTCATGCCGGTCATGGCATAATCCGCATGAACGACGGCGTTGATCACAGCTTCCCTGACCGCCTGAACCGGGTACTGGGAAACATCCCGCCTGTGAACCCGGCCGATTTCAGATGATTGAAACGTGTGCCGCTCGATGAATGCAATGGCGGTTTCAACCGCTTTCGGCAGGTGCTCCTGGATTTCCATCTGATCCAGAAAACGGGCAGTATCGACCCCCTGGAAACGGGCACATCGGACAACCGCATCCGGAAAGAACAGATGGCGGCGTTTTCCGAAAAGCAGCACCGCACCCAGGGAAGGGGTATCTTTTCCACAGTGGTTGACCACAAGGCCCAGTGTTTTGCGGACAGCCGGTGTCAGTTTCCGGGAAACCGCCAAAAAGAACTCGGAAGCAGCTCGGAAGTCGATATCTTCCGAGTTGATTTCCGTGCAGGGCTGCTCATCAAATGACACATTGCGCATCAGGCGGCGAATGGCTTCAATCATTTCAGGACCGGCCCGGCGGTTGGTCGATCCAAGCCGGACATAGACCCCTTTTTCCGGTCCTTCCGACCGAACATAATAGGGGCCTACTGTGTGCGGCACGGAAACTGTGATCAGGTTCCTGTCTCGAAACGGGCTGATTCGGATATCCGGAATCATCAAAGGATGAATCCCATCGGCAAAAGCGCTGGACAGACGTTCTTCTTCCGTCATCTGGTGTTTTTTTGTTTTCCTGCAGAAGGAAAACGATAGCAGGCAAATATGCCCGGCTTGCATCCATCCGCTGCTTTTTATGAATAGTCAAACATCTGGAGATTTGCCCATAATGCACGAATCTGTAACAAATAGTCTGCCCAGACTTTAAGTACTGTAACCCGTTTCTGGTCTGCCGTGAATCAGGTCAACCCAGGCAGGCACCCTGAATGGTCCTTTAATATCATTGGCTTTTACAACCGGCTTGATATCAATAACCGGGGTTTTATCCATTGCATCAAGCCCTTTGACATGTAGATGCCTGCCCTCATGTTTAGCCAGAGCCACAGTTGAAAACAATATGGGATTAGGCCGTGCCGGGCTCCGGGTTGCAAAGATCCCCTGCAGGGGAAGATCTTTCCAGCCCCTGGGATGAACCTTTTCTATTTGCCGCTTTTTTTCAGACATAAGGTGCGGCCAGAAAACAATAATAATGTGGGAATAGGTTATTGTGTCAAGTTGTTTTTAGGTTATTGGGCTTTGTTATTTTTAGGTTTTTTTGTTGATATTTTTAGATGTGCCTTTCTATTTGTTTCTTTCTATTTTTCAGCCTGATGCAAAAAAACATTATAGTTTAAAGTCGTCAGGAAATCGAAAACCGGAAATATCCCATTGGTTGTCCGGGAATTCAACCGGTTTAGTGGACTTTAAACAACACTTTTTATATTTTTTCCCGCTGCCACAGGGGCAGGGATCGTTCCTGCCGACTTTCCGGCCTGTTATTGTCTGTGGCGGTGAATAATGCTTCCTGCGGCAATTTAAATAGATCATTTTTAATTTTTCATGGCGCCTCAGAAGTTGTTTGTAAAAGTCCGGATGCTGTTCCTCAATAGTGGATCGTATCTCATCCAAGGGGATTGGAGGAGGAGAATCCGCCATCCCTGCCCAGTCTCTTTTTGCATATTTCAATCGCAAAGCACACCAGGGATCAGCCGTCATTGCATCTTCCCCGGCAGGTACTAAATCCAGGGTCGCATCCGTGCATTTACATTTTGGCAGCAGGCAGAACTGGTCTACAATCAGATACTTCTTTCCTTTTATATTGACCAGGAGTTGGTCACCATACGGCAAAATACCATTGTTACGCATTCATCCAACATCACCGTTATGTGCTTAAAATTATAATTGATACCAATCCTCTGTTTTTAAATTTTTTACCCTGGAGAATTCTTTAGTATTATGAGTCACTAAAATACATTTCAAACTGACTGCCGTGCCAGCGATTAGTGTGTCATAAGGCCCAATAGGTTTTCCCACAGTTTCTAAATCTGCTCTAATTTTGGCTGCTGCTTTTGCCTCTTTTTCACCAAATGGAATGATCGTTAACAAAGAAACCAGGGACTCAAGTTGTTTTGTTCTTTTTTTTGGGCTTACTGACTTGGCGATACCAACCTCAAGTTCAAAAATAGATATGGATGGAACAGCAATGTCTTTTGGAGATTTGGATAGTAAAGTATCAGCTACTTTACCTGTGTTTTTGAAAAAATAAATTAATGTATTTGTGTCAAGTAGATACATTGTCACAGTTCCTCTCTTCTAATGTCATTTGTCTGACTTGAACGAATTTCATCTAGTGAGGGGAATTTATCTTTCCAGCTACCTGCCAACTCTGCAATGTCTTGTGGCCACTCATTTTTTACATGTTCTTGAATAATAGACGTCACCCATTTGCTTACAGAAATTTGGTTGGATTTGGCTGCATTTTTGAGTTTTTTTTCTGTCTCGCTATCCAGATATATTGTGACTTGCCCCATGATAACCTCCAATAGTTGGATTATTAATATAATTGTAATTATAATTGGGTATTGTCGGGAAGTCAAATCCAATTACGGTGTGTGCAACTATTGTACGATTGATTCACAGAACACCAAAATAACCGGCTTGACCGGTTCATTTTTTTGTTGAGATCTTGTGGGCCGCAGAT
>LSCG01000120.1 GCA_001577055.1 Fidelibacterota bacterium TCS56 | reverse complement strand
GAAGCGATGGGTTATCCGGTGATATTAAAAGCCACAGCCGGGGGCGGCGGCCGTGGGATGCGGATCGTCCGGGATGCCACTGAAATGGATCTGGCTTTTAAAACCGCTACCAGTGAGGCGCAAACCGCTTTTGGCAACGGTGATGTCTATCTGGAGAAATATGTGGAAAATCCCCGCCATATTGAGATGCAGATAATCGCCGATCAATTTGGTAACGCGGTCCACTTGGGCGAACGAGAATGCTCCATCCAGCGCCGCCACCAGAAGTTAGTGGAGGAATCACCATCGGCGATAGTGGATGATGATCTGCGTCGGCGGATGGGCGAGGCAGCCATCAAGGGCGCCCGCGCCGTCGGTTATGTGGGTGTGGGCACCGTCGAATTTCTGGTCGACAAGGAGCGCAATTTCTATTTCATGGAGATGAATACCCGCATCCAGGTAGAACATCCGGTGACGGAAATGGTGATTGGTTGCGATCTGATCAAACAGCAGATTCGCATGCATGCCGAAGAAAAATTCCCCGACTATTTCTACGATGTGAAATTACGCGGTCATTCCATCGAATGCCGCATTAATGCGGAAGACCCGGGCCATAATTTTGTTCCCTCACCGGCGAAGGTGACCAGTTTTCACATGCCCGGTGGCAAGGGGGTTCGTGTCGATACCCATGTTTACGCCGGGTACCAGATTCCAACCCATTATGATTCCCTGATTGCCAAGCTGATCGTCAGAGCCAACAGCCGCCAGGGGGCCATCAACCGCATGCAACGCGCCCTGGAAGAATGTATCATTGAAGGACCTAAAACCACGATCCCGTTTCAGGAAGCCATAATGCGAAACCAGGATTTCCGCGACGGCAATTTCGACACCAGTTTTTTAGAATCGTTTAATTACCAACCGGAGCAATCCCAATAAATTAATTTGCGGAGGATAAAGTGAATATACCTGACAAGCTGCTCTACACCAACGATCATGAATGGGCCGGTAATGATGACGGTGTCGTCACCATTGGTATCACCGATTTTGCCCAAGGCGAATTGGGCGATATCATTTTTGTGGAATTACCGGCGGTGGGTCAAACCTTTGATTCCGGTGATCCGTTCGGGACTATCGAAGCGGTGAAGACGGTGGCGGACCTTTACGCTCCCCTGGGGGGAGAAGTGGTAGCGGTAAATGAAAAATTAGAAGAAAGCCCCCAGGATATCAATTCTGATCCTTATGGCGCAGGTTGGATTGTCAGGATCAAATTGGCCGATGCCGGTGAATTGGAT
Organism: Fidelibacterota bacterium TCS56; assembly: GCA_001577055.1. Taxonomy (GTDB): domain Bacteria; phylum Fidelibacterota; class Marinisomatia; order Marinisomatales; family TCS56; genus TCS56. The sequence goes on along the minus strand of LSCG01000120.1, from coordinate 8,188 downwards.
CAACTGCTCACCGCTGATAAATACGAGGAACTTCTTGACTGATCAAAACCGCTACATCCCTAATTCCGCCGCTGTTGAAAAAGAGATGCTGGCGGAAATCGGCGTTAATTCTTTCCAGGATATACTGGCCGCGATTCCCGGCGAACTTCAAGCTGAATTCGAGATTCCCATAGGTACACCCCTCACCGAGCTTGAATTATCACGGGCGGCAGATGAACTGGCCGGCGTAAATAATCCTGCCGGTTCAGCTTTGTCATTTTTGGGCGGCGGCAGTTACGATCATTTCGTACCCAGTATCATTCCCGCGCTGGTGATGCGGTCTGAATTCTACACAGCCTACACGCCTTACCAGGCAGAAGTCAGCCAGGGTACCCTGCAGGCCATGTATGAGTATCAGTCCATGATTTGCCAGATCAGCGATATGGATGTGGCCAACGCCTCGTTATACGATGGCGCCTCGGCCGTGGCCGAAGCCTGCCTGATGGCCATGAATATTACTCGCAAATCCCGGTTGCTGGTCAGCGCCGGACTGTATACAAATTATCTGGAGGTGGTCAAAACATATTTGCAGCGCTCCGAAGCCACCATCGATATCATTCCCGAGAATGAGGGTTTGTACGATCAGGATTATCTCAAGAATCAGGATTTTTCTGATGTGGCGGCGGTGATCATTCAGTCGCCTAACCGCTACGGACTGGTGGAAAATTGGTCCGCCGCCGGCAAATTGCTGGCCGACCAGCCGGCTTTGTTTATTACCGTGGGTAATCCGCTGGCCCTGGGGATGTTTGCCACCCCGGGCGAATGCGATGCCGATATCTATGCCGGTGAAGGCCAGGTGCTGGGAAATGGGATCTCATACGGTGGTCCGGGGCTGGGTCTATTTGCCACCCGGCAAAAACATGTGCGCAAAATGCCCGGACGGATAATCGGCGCCACCACCGATGTTGACGGCAAACCAGGCTTTGTTTTGGCGCTGCAAACCCGCGAACAGCATATTCGCCGGGAGCGCGCTACCAGTAATATTTGCACTAATCAGGGGTTAATGGCTCTGACTGCCGCTATTTATCTCAGTCTGGTGGGGAAAACAGGATTCAGGAAACTGGCCGAGATTAATTTCCAGCGGGCTCATTACTGTGCCGCGCAAATTGACGCTTTGCCCGGCTTCGAACTGAAGTATGGCCAGGCCTTTTTCAACGAATTCGTTATTCAAACGGCGGTTCCGGTCAACCAATTGATAGCCGAAGGTAATAAGCGGGGCATAATGGTCGGCGACGCCATGGATGATGGTCGCTTGCTCAGACTGGCCGTAACCGAAAAACGGACCGGCGACGACATTGATAAATTAGTAGATTTTATCCGCAGTCAAACAGCATGAAAGATCAGGTTTACCAGACAATCATGACCACCGCCCGGGAAAAGGGTGCGGCCTACGCCGTATTAATTGATCCCGATCGGAAAAACGACCATCATCTGGCGACGTTGATGGAGAATATTAACGCCGCTGAAGTGGATTTGATTTTGGTAGGTGGCAGTTTAATCATGGATGCCGGTTGCCGGCAAAGGGTGGCGCAGATCAAGGAAAAGGCCCGCCCGCCTGTGGTGTTTTTCCCCGGTGGATTAAGCCAGCTATCACCGGATTTTGACGCCATGTTGTTCATGAGCATAATCTCCGGCCGTAATCCCCATTACCTGATCGGCGAGCAGGTGATCGCCGCCCCGGTTGTCCGCGATCTGGATATGGAAACGATCGCTACCGCCTATCTGCTGATCGATGGCGGCGGTTCATCGGCCGTGCAATTCATGAGCAATACAACGCCAATACCGATCAATCGTGTTGATATCGCGCTGGCCCACGCCCTGGCGGCCCAGTATCTGGGTTTCAAAATGGCCTACCTGGAGGCGGGCAGCGGAGCCAAACAGGCCGTACCTGAGGGCATGGTTCGGCAGGTGGCTGAAGCCACCGAGATACCTTTGATTGTTGGCGGGGGAATCCGTACTGCAGAATCGGCCAGGGAACGGGCCGAGGCCGGTGCCACGGTGATCGTTACCGGTACCATCATCGAAGAACAGGCCGATCGGGGCTTATTAAATGATCTGGCCGCTGCCGTTCACTACCGGGAGCAGAGATGAATATCAGACAAATTATTATCGATCAGATTAATGACAGTGCGGCCACGAAAAATCAAATGGCGGAGCAGGGCCTTGATCAGATTGAACAGGCCGCTGAATTATTGATTACCGCGATTGAAAATGGACATAAAATTCTATGGTGTGGCAACGGGGGCAGTGCCGCCGATTCTCAGCATCTCAGCGCCGAGCTGGTTGGAAAATTGCGCCACCTGCGGGCGCCGATCGCCTCCATCGCGTTAACTACCGACACTTCCTTTTTAACCGCCTGGACCAACGATGCCGATTATGATTCTATCTTTTCCCGGCAGGTGGAAGCCATCGGCCAGGCCGGTGATGTGCTGATTGGTATTACCACCAGCGGTAATTCGCCAAATGTGGTCACGGCTGTCCAAACCGCCCGGAACATGGACCTGAAAACCATTGTGTTTACCGGCGGCAACGGTGGGTCGATCAACCGCCTGGCGGATGTTACCATCATTATTCCCAGTAATGATACCCAGCGCATTCAGGAAGGCCATATCCTCACCGGGCATATCCTCTGTGATTTGATCGAGCGCCACACCCTGGATTAACATCCGTGCGGCAGCATCTGAAGGATTATCTGATCATGCTGCGGGTCGAGCGTAATCTATCACCCAACACCATCCAGGCCTATCAGCGTGATTTATCCCGCTATCTGACTTTTCTCAGCGACCGATTTCAAATCGATAATTACGAATCCATTACTCCCAAGCGGATCGGGGCTTTTATCCAGGCGCTGAGCGACAGTGGCCTGGCCGCCAGTTCGACTGTCAGAATAATTTCTGCCATTCGTTCCTTTCATAATTATCTGACAGCGGAGAAGATCGTCAGCGACAACCCGGCCCAGTCGCTGGTTGCACCGCGGACAGCCCGCAAACTGCCCGAGGTTCTCACCGTGGATGAGATTGACCAAATCTTAGGCGCGATTGATCGCCAAATGCCACTGGCCATTCGTGATTATGCCATCTTGGAAATACTGTATTCAGCGGGCCTGCGTGTCAGCGAATTATGCAATCTGGAAAGCCGCAGTATCCTGCCGGATCTGGATATGCTGCGCGTGATTGGCAAAGGCTCACGGGAGCGTTTCGTCCCGATTGGTCCCCGTGCCCGGGAGACTCTGGACGAATATCTGCTGCATCAGCGCCCGGGATTATTAAGCACGCACAAAAAATCACCCTGCCTGTTTTTAAGTCGCAACGGGAAACAACTTACGCGCATGACCGTATTCAATATTTTAAAACGCTGGACAAAGGCAGCCGGGATTACTAAAAAAATCAGTCCTCACACCTTGCGTCATTCCTTTGCCACTCATCTGCTGGAAGGTGGCGCCGACCTGCGGGCTGTGCAGGAAATGCTGGGACATGCCGATATCAGCACTACCCAGATTTATACCCATCTGGACCGGGCTCATCTTAAAGAAGTCCACCGCACTTATCACCCGCGTTGGTAACTTCAGCGTCTGGATTTAACAATATGATTGGAAAGAATTATTTATGGGAATAATCAGTCTCGATCCGGCGGTTCAGATAATCCTGATTCCGGTACTGATCTTTGCCCTATCGTTTCATGAATTCGCCCATGCCTGGGCCGCATACCGCCTGGGTGATTCCACCGCCGCCAGTTACGGTCGCCTGACGCTGAATCCCCTGGCGCATCTGGATCCTTTCGGCGCCATCGTTTTGTATCTGGCCGGTTTTGGCTGGGCTAAACCGGTCCCGGTGGATGCCCGCTATCTGGAGAATCCCCGGCGCGACATGTTATGGATCGCCCTGGCCGGGCCCGTATCCAATTTGATCGTGGCCGCTGTCAGTGGACTGCTGTTACGTATCCTGTGGGGCGGAGGCCTTATCAACGGCAGCAGCGTCTTGACGACCGTTCTGGTGATGAGCCTGCAGATTAATCTGGCCCTGGCTTTTTTCAACTTCCTGCCTGTCCCGCCGCTGGATGGCTCACGGATCATGGCCGGACTGATCCCCGCCAGGAATCAATCCTGGCTGTACAATCTGGAAATATACGGACCGCGGGTTTTATTCGGGTTAATCCTGCTCGGTGTCTTTACCGGCGTTTCAGTGATCTGGTGGGTGATCGGACCGTTTATTACGCTGTTTAGGACCATCTTTACCCTGGGCATGTTTTAATGACCAGGGATATCAAATTTCGCCGGATCATTCCCCGCCGGAAGCCCGCGCGTTCGTTGTTGTGGCTGATCGGCATGGGTATTCTGGTGACCATCATCATGATATTTTTACGCAGTATTTAACAGAATACGGGGTTAACGAAAATGAGTACTACGCTAGTGGAATGTGTCCCGAACTTTAGTGAGGGACGCGATTTAGCAAAAATTGATCAAATCACTGCCGTCTTAAAATCAATGGATGGCATCACCCTGCTGGACGTGGATCCGGGGGCTGATACCAATCGCACTGTGGTTACTTTCGTTGGTGCGGTGGAAGTGGTGGAGGAAGCGGCTTTCCAGGTGATTAAAGCCGCCGCACAGGTGATTGACATGCGCCAACACAGTGGCGCTCACGCCCGCATGGGGGCCACCGATGTATGTCCCTTTATCCCGGTGAGCGGCGTGGATATTGACGATTGCGTGGCCCTGTCCGAACGGGTGGGTGAGCGCGTTGGCCGCGAATTGGAGATTCCGGTCTATCTCTATGAGCATTCCGCCCGCAAGCCGGAATGGCGCAATCTGGCGGTAGTGCGCTCCGGTGAATACGAGGCGCTGGCCGAAAAACTTACCCAGGATGAATGGAAACCGGATTTCGGTCCCGCTAAGTTCAATCCGGGGGCCGGCGCCACGGTAATGGGCTGCCGCGAATTCCTGATTGCCTATAATATCAATCTGAACACCAGGGACCAGCGATTGGCCACCGATATTGCCTTTGAACTGCGTGAAAAAGGCCGTTCCCACCGGATTCCCAACCCCGATTCACCCAACCTGCTGGATGGTGAAATCATTCGCTACAGGGATGGATCCTATCCCTGCGCCTTCTGTGATTTTACGGCCAAATCCACTGATGAAATCATCGCCCATAATCAATCGGAACATGATTTTGACCTGGCAGCCAACTGGAAGGAGAATGGCTACAATCCCGGGAAATTGAATAAGAAGCCGGTAAAGAAACCGGGCATGTTCAAAGATGTGAAAGCCGTGGGCTGGTATATCGATACTTATAACCGGGCCCAGATTTCCATCAATTTTACCAATTATAAATCTTCGTCGCTCCACGATGTGTTCGATGAAGCCTGTAGGCTGGCTACTGAACGGGGTATCCGGGTGACGGGCAGCGAGCTGGTGGGACTAACACCCCTGGAAGCTTTGCTGATGGCCGGTCATCATTATTTGAAGAAGCAACGCCGGACCACCGGTGTTCCCCGGGATGTTCTCATTGAAACCGCCGTCCAATCACTGGGACTGGATGATTTGATGCCCTTCGATGCCGATGAAAAAATCATCGATTTTGCCGTTCAAGGTGAGAAGCGGGATTTAATCAACCGGACGGTGGATGGTTTTATAACCGAGACTTCCTCCAACAGTCCCGCCCCCGGTGGTGGCAGTGTAGCCGCACTGGCAGGCAGTCTGGGAGCGGCCCTGTCGTCAATGGTGGCGGCCCTGACCCATGAGAAGAAGGGACTGGAAAAGCATCGACCGGAGATGGAAGAGATCGGGTTGCGGGCTCAGCAGATCAAAGACCGGCTGACTTTTTTAATTGATGAAGATACCAACGCCTTCAACCGGGTGATGGATGCCAATCGCCTGCCCGCCGATTCGGATGAAGAAAAATCCGCCAAACAAGCAGCGATTCTGGCGGCAGCAAAATATGCCATCGAGGTACCGGCTGAAGTGGCCCGGTTATCATTTGAGATGATGGAACTGGCCCGAAAACTGGTGGCAGACGGCAATCCCAATTCGGTTTCTGATGCCGGCGTGGCCGGTGAAGTGGGAGCGGCGGCCGTTAACGGGGCAGTATTGAATGTGTTGATCAATTTACCCGGTGTGGAAGGTGATGATAATTTCGTTCAGGCCATGTACCGGCAGGCCGAAGAACTGTTGTCGAAATCCGCCGCCCTGCGCCAGGATATCTTCGCTGCTACCCGCGGAGTGATTGGAGGCTGATGGCCAAGCCGATTCGCCCCCTTTCAGTCGATCTGCGCAATAAGATCGCTGCCGGGGAAGTGATCGAACGACCGGCCTCGGTAGTAAAGGAGCTGGTTGAGAACAGCATCGACGCCGGCGCTACCAGGATCGATGTGGTGGTGGAGGTGGGGGGCGAGCAGCTTATTCAAGTTACAGATGACGGCAGCGGCATCAATGCGGAAGATCTGGAACTGGCGTTTGAGCGTTACGCCACCAGTAAAATCGCCGTTGCCGATGATTTATTCAAAATCAACAGCCTGGGATTTCGCGGTGAAGCATTAGCCAGTATTTCATCAGTGGCCGATATTGAAATTGAATCCTGTCCATCGACTTCAGACACTGGTAATTCTTTAAATATTCGTAACGGTGAAGCCTCGCCGGTTCAACCGGCTCCGGCTGTTCAGGGTACACGCATTACTGTACGCAATCTTTTTTCCCGGCTGCCGGCTCGGCGCAAATTCTTAAAGACGCCGCGGACTGAGTTGCGTCATATTGTTTCGATGATCCGTCGATTTGCCCTGGCCCATCCTCAAATAGCCTTCCGGCTCAATGCCGATGGGCGGGAATTATTCAACCTCTCACCGGAAAAATTCCCCCATCGTATCGGCGCCGTATTTGATCCTACTTATCGCGAGAATATTAATAAGGTTGAGTTCAGCAAGGGGCAATTCACCATTGCGGGCGCCATTGGCAACCTCAATCTGGTTCGTACACGTCCCGGGGAGCAATACCTGTTTTTAAACGGGCGTTATATTAATAATCGCTTACTCAATTCAGCCGTCTATTCCGGTTATCACAGTTTGATCAAACGTGGCGAATACCCCTTCTTCGTTCTGAATTTGTCCCTGCCGGCTCGTGAGATCGATGTAAACGTTCATCCCATGAAGCTGGAGGTGCGTTTCAAAGATGAGTGGCGTATTTACCATGTGCTTAAATCGGCCATCGAAGAAAGTTTACAAGACGTGGAGCAGACCATCCCGGAATTTGAGCAGACTGCTGCACCGATTGAGATCGTCCCCGATAAGGGGCCGGTTCCTGACCGCAGGTCCGATGCTATCCCGGCTGGTAACGGACAGGTGAAATTTCCTTCCCACAGCGCCAGCGAAGACCTGAGCCCCCGGCAACAGACCGCCGGCCTGGAACGGGCCAAGTCGTATGCCTCCCAACTGGCCGCGGGGGGAGCCGCCGGTACCGATGACTGGCTGGTGAGTGAGGGTATTTTTCAAATCCACAACAAATATATCGTGGCCGAAATCAGCAGCGGCATGGTGATCATCGATCAGCATGTAGCCCACGAACGTATTTTATTCGAGGAGGCCCAGGCTGCTTTTGAGCAGCATCCGATTGGCGCCCAGACGCTGCTGTTTCCGGAAGTGCTGGAGTTTGCGCCAGACGAATTTTCCACGCTGCTGGATGTGGTCCCGGCTTTGGAAAAAATCGGTTTCCGTTTGAAGGAATTCGGAAAAAACACGATAATGGTGGAGGCCGTACCAGCCGTGATGGGCTGGGGTAATGAACGCGGTGTTATCAGGGATCTGCTGGATCATTATACCAGTCACCGCCAGGAACACAGCTCGTATCAGGATGCGGTTGCCGCCTCATTTGCCTGCCATGCGGCCATCAAGGCCGGCGATCCGCTTAGTAAGGAGGAAATGCAGGTGCTGGTGAATCAGCTATTCGCCACCAAACATCCTTATCATTGCCCCCATGGCCGGCCGATTATTGTCCAGCTTTCCCTGAAAGAGCTGGACAAGCGTTTTGAACGGTAGAAGTACTTCATTGATATTGATTTAAGAACAAGGAACAACGAATGTTGATTTATGAAGTGGCCACCGGAGAATGATCTTCCCAAATCACAAATCGTTGATCCGTGTTGGGTATTCATGATGTTCG
>LSCG01000015.1 GCA_001577055.1 Fidelibacterota bacterium TCS56 | reverse complement strand
CAAAATTATCCTAATCCATTCAACCCCAGCACCAGGATTATTTTTGATCTGCCGCAGACAACCAAAGTTCAGGTTGCGATCTACAATGTGCAGGGTAGAATTGTATATGAGATTGTTGATCAGGAATTGAGCGCCGGTCAGCATACGGCAATCTGGAATGGCCGCGCTAACGATGGAAGTACTCTTCCCAGCGGGGTCTATATTGCCAGAATGACTTCATCCTCAGGGGTTCGAACGATTAAGATGCTGTTGACTAAATAGCATTTCCTAAAATCGTTATTACAGAAAAGCCCCCGCCATGGGGGCTTTTCTGTATATGGAGGTAATAATTTGTATCAAGACTGGAGCCGCCTGGCTTCAGGTTTATTTCGATCACAATTAACAACTGAGTACGCATGCCAAAACCGATAGTCCACAGTCTGCTCTGGGATAGCATTGTGCAGAAGGATCAGGGTCCGGCAAGCGCCTGAATCATGGCTGGTAATAGTTTAAAAATTGCCGCCGCGATAGTAAAATCGGCATTGGATATATGAGTATCGACACCCGGCGTACCTGTATAATATTTGTTTGCCAATTAAACTTATGGAGATGAAATATGAGTGCCGATGAACGCCTGCTGCGCAAGTTCGAGCAAAAATCCTGGAGCGAGGTAAAATCAAAAAATTCCTGGCAGGTTTTCCGCATTATGGCAGAATTTGTTGAAGGATTTGATCTATTGAATGAGCTTGGCCCCTCAGTGACGCTTTTCGGCTCAGCCCGGATGAAAACCGACAGCCGGTACTACCGGATTGCCCATGTGCTGGGCAAACGGCTGGCCCGTAAAGGATTAAGTGTAATTACCGGAGGAGGTCCCGGCTTGATGGAAGCGGCCAATAAAGGCGCCACCGAAGCCGGTGGTATTTCCGCCGGAGTTGGGGTGGAGCTGCCCTTTGAAGACAGTAACAACCCGTATATCAGCAAGGATAAAAACATCTCCCTGCGCTATTTCTTTGTCCGCAAGTTGATGTTCCTGAAATATTCACAGGCCTTTGTGGCCTTGCCGGGCGGAATGGGCACCATGGATGAATTGTTTGAGGCTTTAACGCTGGCACAGACGGGAAAAGCGCCGAAATTTCCCATAATACTGGTGGGGCGCGATTACTGGCAGGGACTGGTGGACTGGATGAAAGCAAGTATGCTGAAGCATGAGACGATCAGCGCCGGCGACCTGGATATGTTCCGCCTGGCGGATGACGCCGATGAAATCATGGCCATGATAACGGCGTTTTTCGATAAATACCGCCGGGAAATGGTGCCGAATTTTTAAGCTGGTGGCAGCGCAGGTTCGGACAATTAATTTTGATGCTGCTGACACCGCTTACCCGTGTGTAATGGGCCAGGTGTCCGGACCTGATGCGGATTCGTGCGGACATAAATTATGAAATGGAGATAACTTAAGAACTGTCGCTGGCACCCAATTGTTTTATCTTCGAGACTTCAGGATATTCCAGCCTGGAAAATGGCTTTTGTAACCTAAAGATTTGTTGTTTGCTTTTTGAAAGCTTGCTAATTTGATTTACTTGCCCTTCAACTAATCGGGTGATTAATTAGGCCTGTAAAACGTTCGGAATAAGTGAAAAAAAGATTCATTGAGATAAGCCTGTTCTGTCTCTGCAGTACCCTTGGATTACCGGGACTCATTGCTCAGCATGCTGAAGAAATATATAATCGTTACACCACTGTCAGTCAACTGGGGATGGTGATTACCAACTATGGAATCTTAGGCAATGGTTACGAGCGGATTGATGGGGAGATTATACCTTCCTGCCAGTATAAGCAGCATACGGAAATTCTCCGTGACCAGGTTGAGCATTTTTCCTACGCCGGTGTGTGGGTCGGCGGGTTGGTTGGATCCGGTGAAATACCCCGGGTAAGCACGGCCATTGTTGATGGAGTTTTTGAATCCGGGCAGGCCGGATTTGAGTTTTTTGCCGATTCACCGATTATGACGAGATCCACAATCTCATCCACCCTTGATGATCCCATGGCACAATATTTCTCGGTGGATGCCATTTCGCACCAGGATATGATCATGGACTTTGTTGATTTCGGCAAAGAAATTGTCGATCATGAGCCCATGAATATCAGTGTTCATCTGGAGAGCTATTCCTGGAATTTCGCTTTTGCCGACGCTTTCACAATTCTGAATTATACCATTACCAATCTGTCTACCGATACAATCAAAAATGTGTATCTGGGGCTGTGGGTGGATGCTTCGGTGGCCAATATGAATTATACCAGTGAATATGAGCCCGGCGGCGGTTTCTCCTGGTATGATAACCTGGATGGCTTTGATGAATCGGTGGATGCCGCCGGTTTTAACCGGGACATCGGCTACCAGTATGATGCTGATGGCGATGATGGTTGGGCCGAGTCTTACATTGGCATCTCCATGCTGGGTGGCAATGTACCCAATCGCTATCTTGACTCCCATTTTCACCAGTGGGTCTGGTCCAGCGCTTCCAACAGCGAATATCCGGCCTATGCCATGCCGCGCAATGATCGTGAACGTTATGAGACCATGACCACCAGCGTCACCCAGGGTAGCGATGAAAATCTATATAAATCGGATGGCTATCCCAACCAGGCCAACAGCTGGTTGTTTTCGCTGTCCGCCGGTCCATTTGGCAGTATCCCGGTCTCAGCCGATTCCAGTGACTGGGCCTTGCCGCCGGGGGAGTCCTGCCAGGCTGTTTTGGCGGTGGTGGCTGGGCGCTGGAATGGCGGTGGCGAGGATACGGAAGGACGCCGCGCAAATTTACATGTTAACAACGACTGGGCTCAGCAGGCCTACGATGGCGAGGATAAGAATCGCAACAAGCTGTTGGATGACGACGAAGATATCAATGGCAACGGCATCCTGGATCGCTACATCCTGCCGGAACCGCCCCCCAAGCCCGATATGGCGGTTGAGGTTGGTGATCAGCAGGTGACAATCTATTGGGCCAACAACGCCGAATCATTTATCGATCCCGTCAGCCGGGAAGTTGATTTTGAAGGTTATCGTATTTACGGCGCCCGGAAAACTAATGTGGGGGACGACCAGGAGGAATTCACGCTACTGGGTGAATATGACATCATTAATCCCGATAGCGCCAATATCGGCTATAATACCGGCTTGGATGCCATTAGGATAACCAATGAATTCGGTGACCCTGACTCAGTTATTATTGATGATCGGGTGTACCACTATAAATTTGTCAATGACGGTGTACAGAACGGCTGGCTGAATTATTATGCAGTCACAGCCTATGACCGGGGCGATCCTGAAGCCAATCTGGCCAGCCTGGAAAGTTCCCGTTCAACCAACCGCACTTATCTTTACCCGGGAATCGTGATGGAAGAAGAAGATGTTTGGTCGGGGGTGCCTGGTGTATACCCCAATCCATACCGTGGCCAGGCGGCCTGGGATGGCTACGGCAACCGCCAGCGAATGATTTGGTTTCAGAATCTGCCGGCCAGAGCTGAGATACGGATTTTCACTTTAGCCGGTGATCTGGTCGATTTGATCACCCACGATTCAGGCTATGTGGGTGAAGACATCCAGAATATTGACAGTGGTAATGACCCACTGATGAGCGGGGGTGAGCACGCCTGGGACATGATCAGTAAATATGACCAGGCGGTTGCCTCAGGTCTGTACTTGTTCACGGTGGAGGATCTGGAAACCAACGTGATCAAGGAAGGTAAATTTTTAATAATCAAGTAACCACAAGGAGAATAGTATGAAAATAAAACCGATACTGGTTTTAATGCTTTTGCTAAGCGTTTCCTTCGGTCAGGTTCTGACTATAGCTGAAGCCCGTGCCACTGATGTTGGAGATACGGTTACCGTGGAGGGTATCGTTACCACCCCCAGTTGGTCAACGGGTTATACCAGCTATCAAATTCAGGATGCCACGGCCGGTTTAAACCTGTTTTACTACAGCACCTACGTGCCGCTGGCTTTGGGTGACCTGGTTCAAGTTACCGGGTACATGGAATCCTATAATGGTTTGCTGGAAATAATAGCACTGCACGACTCTACGATTACAGTGGTAAGCAGCGGGAACGATCTGCCGGCTGCCCAGCCACTGACGCT
>LSCG01000014.1 GCA_001577055.1 Fidelibacterota bacterium TCS56 | reverse complement strand
CGCATCGACAGTGATACCGATATCGACGGCAGTACCGAGCCGACCTGGCCGGTGATCATCACCGGTGTATTGGGTCAGTATGATGGTTCGGCGCCCTATGATGAAGGGTATCAGTTGATGCCACGCGCCCAGACCGATTTTGCGGCTCCGCCCACCGGCTTATTGACCATGGCCGAAGCCCGGGCCGATTCCGGAGCTACGGTGACTGTCCGCGGCTTTGTCAATACGCCACCGTTTGCCTTTTCACGTACCGATGTGGGTTTTCAGGACGCCACCGGCGGTTTGAATCTGTTCTGTTATGGTGAATACATGTCCTCGCTGGAGGTGGGAGATTTCGTGGAAGCCACCGGGGAAATCATGGATTACAACGGTAAGCGTGAAATCAGTTTAACGGATACAACCGCAATCACCATCCTGTATAAAGGCGGAACCGTGCCACCGCCCATGGTGATGACCATCGCCGACATCAAGGCCGCCCCTGAGACTTATGAAGGTATGCTGGTCAAGGTGCTGAATGCCACTTATGATGGTACCTGGCCCGCCGGCAGCGGCGGTTTCGATCTGGTGGATCCCACCGATACGATGGATGTATATATTGACGATGATTTACCGATTGCCGGCATGACCGCTCCATCCGGTGCGTTCAATATGACTGGCTGGCTGGGGCAGTATTATTCCCATCAGATACAGCCGCGTTATGAATCCGATATTGAAACCTTCACTAATCAGGCCCCGGTGATCGGCTCGGTGACTTACAGTCCGCAGCCGGTTTATGCCGATTCGGTCGTGACTGTTACCGCCGAAATCACCGATGACGGCACTTTTGATGCCACCCTGTCCTACGATGTGGGCGCCGGCTATGTTGATGTGGTAATGGCCAGTGCCGGCGGTGATCTGTACTCAGGCGAGATTCCCGGTCAGGCGGCTGGAACCCTGGTTTCGTACATGGTCTCAGTGACCGACGATGGTTCCCTGACTACCGACACTGATGTGATGACATATCTGGTATTAGCCGCCGGTGGCAGTGTGACCCCCATCTATGATATTCAATATTCCACTACCGGTGATTCACCGCTGGATGGACAGGAAGTAACCATCTCCGGTATCGTTACCGCCGAATTCTGGGGTAGCTCCAGTAACCGGTATTTCTACGTTCAGGACTCAACCGGTGCCTGGTCCGGTGTGGTGGTATTTGAATATGGCGGCTGGGACAGCTTTGATTTCAATGCCGGATCAGGAGTGGTCAACTCGATCGCCGAAGGAGACAGCATCACCCTGACGGGAACAGTTGATGAATATTACGGACTGACGGAAATCACCGATGTAACCACTGCCACTATCTACGGTCAGGGCACGCTGCCCGAACCGATTGTTGTCACCCTTGGACAGGTGAAAACCGACGGTACTGAACAGGAAAACTATGAAGGTGCTCTGGTCAAAGTTGAAAACGTGACGGTGGTCGAAGAAGCCAGCAGTTACGGTGAATGGCTGGTTACCGACGGCGCCGATACACTTAAAGTCGATGATACCTGGGATTATTATTACTGGCCCCAGGTCGGTGATCAACTGACCGAGATTGTCGGTGTGATGGACTACACTTATGGTGAAGCCAAATTACAACCGCGGCTGGCCCGTGATGTGGTTGAAGATGGTATCTGCCGCATTCAACGCATTCAGCAGGTGCTGTACAGTGATCTGCTGAAAACCGGTCGGGTTGGTTCCGACGGCACCATCGACCATCAATCGGATATATCCTACATGAATATGATCCCCAATGTTGACACTACCTTTGTGACGATTGAGGGCGTCGTGACCATGGCTTCCGAGCTGGGTTATGCCGGCGCCGGGGTAAAGGTCATTTACCAGGATATTCATGGCGGTCCCTGGAGTGGTATTCTCTCTTATGATCCCGACTCCAGTGCTTTCCCGGTATTGTGGGAAGGGGATACGGTTCAGGTTTCCGGATACATCGCCGAGTATGATACCGACCATGGCAATATGACCGAGTTATTCGCCACCGATGTACCGGACGTGCTGGGCTTTGGCACCGGCATCCATCGTCAGGGTATCCCGGATCCGTCAGCGGTTTCCACTGGCGATCTGCGCTGGCCCGAGACGGCTGAACAATGGGGCAATGTCCCGGTGATGATCAGTGACCTGTCTGTGACGGATTTCCGTACCTCTAATATGAATGAAGGTATGTTTGAGGTAACCGATGGCACCGGCGAAGTCTGGATTGATCACGACTCCTGGGTGGTGTTTGATTGGTGGGAAGACGTAGGCTCACCGTCAATAGGTACCCAGATCGACTCGATCTACGGCTGGGTATATCATCACTTCCACACCTACAGTGACACGGGAATTTCCACCTATAAACTGGTGCCGCTGTATCTGGAGGATATCTATTTCCCGCCAAGTTCAGTTGATACTGATCTGCAACCGGAGAAATTCGCCTTGCACCAGAACTATCCTAACCCGTTTAACCCCACCACGGAAATACAGTTTGAAGTTGCCGAGGCCGGGGTTACCAGTCTGGTGATTTATGACGTATTGGGCCGTCAGGTACGCACCCTGTTCCGGGAAAATCTGTCAACCGGCAGTTACACCGTAACCTGGGATGGCACCAACCGTCATCAACAGCAGGTCAGTACCGGCGTTTATTTCGTACGGATGATTTCCGGCGATTTCGTCTCGGTCAAGAAAATGACCCTGCTGCGTTAACAATCATAACTGAAGGGCGCTCCGCAACTGCGGAGCGCCCCCAGTTGTAATACTACTGACTTGAAACCGACTGATCAATTGAAACGATTTTTACTGGCAGCTATTGTGCTGCTGGTATCCTGCTCATTGTGGGAATATGAGGATCCGTCCGATCCGCTGGGAAACCAGCCGCCGGAAACCTATCTTGCTTTATCGGCTGCCGATACGATCTACCGCGTTATCGATCATATTATCGCTGACTTTGATTCAGTCACGTCCCAGACCGTTTATGACACGATCTGGGGTTACGTCATTGGCGATATCCCCTCGGATACCGCTTTTATTCAGGATACCCTGCAGAATGCTTTCAGCACCATTACCACCAGCCAGAAATTATTAAACTGGTGGGGTGAAGATCGCGACGGCGATGTGGTGGCTTATGATGTACGCTGGAATACCGATGCCGACTGGCAGCGAACCTACCGGGAAGACAGCCTGTTTAACGTACCCATCCGCACTCTGCTGGACGTGTTTCACTTCTATGTGCGGGCGGTGGATGATTCAGGGGCTGTGGATCAATCCCCGGCCATGCTTACTTTTCCGATTCGCAACTCCCAGCCGCAGGTGGAATTCAAATATGGCAGTATTCCCCTGAAAGCTGATCACGGTTCGGTTTCCTATACTTTTCCCACCCGGACCTTTACCTGGGATGCCTTCGATCTGGACGGACTGGAGAGTATTACCAGTTTCTTCTATGCCCTGGATGATACCTGCGATACCTGCTGGATTGAGCTGGATGCCCGGATTCAAACCAGTATTACCTTCCCGGATACGGCCAATGATGTTGCGCTTATTCCAGGGAGGCACACCTTTTTCCTTAAAGCGCGTGACATTGCCGGCGCCGAATCGCCAGTCGCCCAGTTCCCCGACACCAATAATGTGGATGAATGCCAGGCGTGGGAAGTAAAACCGGTGGTAGGCAATACCCTGCTGGTTGATGATTTTCCGCTGGATGTGGGGAACGAAGCGCAGGACTGGTACAGCGATGTGCTGGTTGATCTTCTGGGCCAGGACCAGCATTCCATCTGGGAAGTCGGGTCGGCCTTGCCCTACAGTGCCGGCGATGTGCAGGCTACCCTGGAATATTTTGATCATGTGGTCTGGTTTACGGCCTATACCCAAACCGAGACCTATGATGATGCCAGTACCAGCATCTATAATTATGTATTAAACGGGGGCAATTTCTTCATCAATGTAATAGAATTGAAGGATACTTCATTTGTCTGGTTCCCCCTGGAGTCTTTTGAGGTGATTAATCCCAACGGGCGTCTTTTTCCCGGACGCACGATTGAGTCGCAGGTGACCGGTCTCGCTGATCTGGCTACCTCATATACCATCGGTGTCCGCGTACGCAGTTTTGTCCCGGACACGACCCAGTTTGATGTCGTTACCGATTTACTGCACATGGCTCCTCCCGGTACCGGGGATGAATGGACCGGAACGCCCAATGTTTGCAGCCTGGGGCAATTTTTCATTCCCCCCAATCAACAATCCGGGAAAGTGGTGATGCTGTCGCTGCCGCTGCATAATGGCAGTCGTCCGATCCTGGAAGGCTCCGGCGGTTCGGGAGCCCAACTGCTGGAATATCTGTTTAACCAGGAGTTTGGTCAATGAGAGCCTGGTTGGCAACTATCATTTTACCCTTCATGCTGTTGGCCCAGCAGTCCAATTCAATCTCCGGGCAAATCACCAGCGCCAAGACCGGTGAACCGCTGGCCGGGGTTAATGTGCTGGTAAAAGGAACTTATTTCGGCGCCGCCACTGGTCTGGACGGTTTTTTCACCATCCGCAACGTACCGGTGGGCAGCTACGATATTGAAGCATCCATAATCGGTTATAAAGTCGTATTACGCACGGGTATAATTGTAGCGGCCGACAGCCGCACCCGTCTGGATTTTTCAATGGAGGAAACGGTGCTGACCCTGGGTGAGGAAGTGGTTGTGCTGGGGAAGAAGCCCTTGTTTGATGTGGATGCCACGGCCTCACAGTCCCTGATTCGCAGTGAGGATATAGCCAATAAAGTCGTCAGCAGCGTCGAAGATATTCTGGCCGAACAGATTGGCGTCACCACCCAGGATAATGAAATCCATATCCGGGGCGGCAGAATTGATGAAAGTCTGTTTGTGGTCGATGGTTTTTCGGTCAAAGACCCGCTTTCCGGCTATTCCGGTAACCTGTTTGTCAATGCGGAGGCCATCGAAGAACTGGAAGTGGTTACCGGCGGGTATAATGCCGAGTATGGGCAGGCCATGTCCGGTATCGTTAATATTAAGCTGAAGGCGGGACGCGAAAAATTCGAAGGTGCGGTCAAATATGCCAGTGATAATTTTGGTTTCAGCAGGGATACATTCCAGCATATCAATTCCGATCGCCTGGAGTTCAATTTTGGGGGACCGGCCCTGCTGTTGGATCGACTGCCGCGCAAGCTGGGATTAAATCCGCCCGGCCGCTTTTCATTTTTCATCAATGGTTACGGCAAGATCTGGGACAGTAATCTGCCTACCGCCAGCCGGTTATTTCCCCATCGTAACTGGGAGCTTCCACCGGGGATGGACGCCGGCGCCGCCGACGACCTGATGGGCAAGCTGGCACCACGGGAGAATAACGACTGGCATGTACTCTACAAGCTGACCTGGGATGTGGATCCCATGAAAAAACTGGCCTGGTCGTATGACATTTCCCTGAATATCAATCAGGGTTATTTCATGCCCCGCGCCTTTGCTTCAACTTATTATCCCTATCGCTATCAGGAAATCCTGGATTATTATAATACCATCACCCGTGAAACCCGGCTGATGAATTTCACCTGGGTCCATACCCTCAGCACCCGGAGTTTTTACGAAATGACCGTGGGGCGTTTCATTACCATGGAACACAGCGCCGTCCGGAACCTGCACTGGACCGAATATCAGGAGAGATTGGACCTGAAGCCGATTAATTATACCCTGCTGGATGAAGACGGCAATACCCGGATATCCTACGGGGATGAATTCTATGACACCGGTTTTGCACCGGAATGGTATGATATCTTCAGCGATAATCTGCGCCTGGATTTTGACTGGACCCACCAGACCAGTAAACGCCACAAAATTAAAACCGGATTGGAAAACAGTCTGACCGAAATGCAGGTCCTGGATATCGATGAACCCTGGACCGGCACAACAGGCTTTGGCCAGAATTATGACATGTACAATGCGCGCACCATGTACGGCGCACTCTATTTACAGGATCGGATCGTGTTTGAGGGCATGACGGTGAATATCGGCATGCGCTATGATTACTGGTTCCCCGGCAAGTACGTGGAAGATTCGATCAATGATACCAATTCCGTAATAATTACCGATGCGGCCCGTGAGAAATTTCAGGAAGAAACTTTTAATTTAATGGGTTATCGCGGCAAGGGACGTTTCAGTCCCCGGTTTGGTATTTCGCATCCGGTGACCAATAATGACGTCTTGTATTTCTACTACGGTCATTTTTCACAACTGCCGACCTTTCAATATGTTTACGCCAAATTGAACAGTAAATCACAATCCACTTACCAGGTGTTTGGAAATCCCAACCTGAACCCCAAAACCACGGTCCAGTATGAAATCGGGATCAAGCATCGTTTCAGCGAAGATCAGGTGCTGGAATTAAAGGCTTACTGGAAGGATATGTTCGATTATGAAACCTCCCAGCGGATCACGCCGTCCAACCCGAAATATGCCCATCTCAGCTTCAACATGTATTTTAATGCTGACTATGCCCGTGCGCGCGGAATTGAGTTCATTCTGAAAAGCCGACTGTTCACCAACTGGTATGCGGACCTTAATTTCAATTATTCCATCGTGACCGGTAAAAGTTCATCGCCGCTGGACAATCTGCTGGTTCAAGCCGGGGAATTGCGCGAGAAACCGCTGGGTGAGAATTTCATGAGCTGGGACCGGCCTCTGCAACTTTTCTCCAATATTTCTTATAATCATCCCAGCAACTGGGGCGTTTCCATGCGGCTGGAGTACCGGACCGGGCGGCGGTACACGGCCTCAATTCCCGGTACCAAGGATTATCCCGACGGATATATTCAGGTGGATGGCGAACGTTATTTCATCGGCACTACCGACGATGAGCGGCCCTATTACTCGATCAGCAATGTGCCGGAAAAAACCATCGACCTTAAACTGTCCAAAACTTTCACCTTCAACCGACTGCGGCTTAAAACCTTTTTGGAGGTGGAGAATCTGCTGGATTACCGGATCCCCCGGCGGATTAACTCTTATACCGGCTACGGTTATGATCCCGGTGAGATTTACTCCTATGGCCTGCTGGACAGCCCCAATCCCAATTATGATCCCTCGCGGATTCGTCAACCGCGCTCGATCATTTTTGGAACCCAGGTGCTCTTCTGATGATCAGGACTGCGATCACAATTTTCTTGCTGTGTTCCGGCCTGTCGGCCCAGAACTTTTTCCCGATCCTGGGGGGACAGCGCGTAGGCACGTCGGTGTTTACCTTCCTGAAAATCGGTGTGTCCGCCCGGGCGGCGGGGATGAGCGAGGCGGTGGTGGCACTGAAGCAGGATGCCAGCTCAATCTATTATAATCCCGGGTCACTGGCCCAATTTGACCGAACCCAGGTGGCTGCTTCACGGATCAGTTGGCCGGCCGACATCAATTATGATTTCTTCAGTCTGACCCACCACCTTTTCCGCCGGCATTATCTGGGGTTTACCGCCGGAATCCTGCATATGGAGCCCATGGCCGAAACAACCGAATACCAGCCCCATGGTACGGGGAATTATTTTACTTATCAGGATCGGTTTATTGGATTATCCTACGGTGCGCGCATGACGGACCGCTTCAGTTTCGGGGTTACGTTTAAGCACGTGGTAGAAAATTTGGCCGAATATTCCATGAGCGGCGTCCTGCTGGATATGGGCACCTTTTACTGGACGGGCTACCGCACTCTGCGCTTCTCGGCGGCCCTCTCGAATTTTGGCGCTCAGACCAAACCGGAAGGAATTTTCAGCAAACGTTATATCGACCGCAACACCGGCGAAGAGACAGTTAATAATTCCGCCACCTTCTCCGAGTTTTCACCACCGGCCGTATTCCGGGTGGGGACCGCCATGGAAGTCATCGAAAACCCCAATTCCGTACTTACCCTGGCCCTGCAGTTGAACCATCCGGTTGACAATTCAGAAACCGTGGTGCTGGGAGCGGAATATACTCTGCTGAAAGCTTTTACCGTCCGGGCCGGCTACAAACTGAACCGGCCGGAAGAAGACCTTTCTCTGGGGTTGGGCCTGGCGGTGAAAATCGGGCAATCGCGTTTACGGGTGGATTATGCCTACACCAATTTCAGCTATCTGAACGACCCGCAACGCTTATCGATTGGATTCTCTTTCTGATGTTAAAATGTACCACCAATAGTCTGTTACCCAGCCTGATGCTGGCTTTGCTGGTCGTTTTCAATTTCAGTTGCGTGGACAAACTGGTACTCCCGGAGGATTTAAACACCGCCGAAGATTTTTTTGCCGGGGATACTTCTTATCTGCAGGTAAACCCGGTCTGGGACCAGTTCCAGACCCCGGTTGAGATTTCAATCGCACCCGACGGATTTATCTTCGTAGCTGATTCTGCCGCTCACGGGATTGCCGTGCTGGAGCAAAGTGGTATGCTGGCCGGCGGGTATGAGGCCTTGGCGCCACTGGTGATGGGTGGACTGACAATCGCGCCGATTGACGTGGATATCGATTATAAAATGAATGTCATGTTTATCGATGGTACCAATCGTATTTACAGATGGAACCAGTACTGGAACCAGGTCGGTATTGATTCGGTGCTGGTGTCAGCCGATTTTCGCGATCAGGCCGATAACGTGTTCAGTGAGCAATACGGTGGATTAAATTGGATCAGTGCCGTAAACAGTACCCAGTACACCATGGAGAATCAGGTGTGGAGCAGCAGCCAGGCCTTGATTGATTCATTATTGGCTCCCCACGTTTTTTATGATGCCAGTACTGTTCTTGGCAGTTATTACGATATTTATGTCAATACGGATCAGATTGAGTTGTCGGCCTTGACCACCGTTAAGGATGACCGTAACCGGTTGTTTACCACTGATTTCTACCACAATCGTATTATTGAGATTCACTATCTGCGCAATGCCCTGCTGGCATTGTCCGATGGTAATTTGGTCTGGTCCCACGCCGGTACTTATATCGGTACGGTCGAGGATGCAGGGGCCGGCTCGGGGAAAGTGGCCCACCCCACCGGTATCGATATTGATTTTGAAAATAACCTGTACTATTCACAGATCGACTGTGTGTTTATGGCCAATAAAATTAAATATAATGACGGTGATTGGATATCCAGCTTCAGCGAGGCCAAGCATGAAATCGCCCGGCGATTCCTGTTCAGTAATCCCCTGGACATTGCCGTCGATGAGAACCAGATGATCTATGTGGCCAATACCATGGCGCGGGAAGTCCAGGTGTTTACGGCCAAGGGTGAATTTTTTAAGAAGGCCGGCGTGGAAGAATCATGGATGAACCAGGCAGACTGGGACCCGGCTGACCCGGATCTGGTGCTGGTGGACTCCACAGAAAACGAATATCTGATCGAGGAGAAAACCACTTTTCGGCAACCAGCCGGTATCACGGTTGACAGTCGTGGTGTAATCTACGTCTGCGATCCGCAGTTGGGTGCGGTCTTCCGCTTCCGCCTGTCGAATATGCTCGACGAAGACCTGCAACCGAATTAGGACCAATTCGGATTCAGCCGTTTGCTTTTTTAATATAGCCGGGATGTTAATACCTTTTCAGCTATCAGCAACTGATCGGAGTTTGATAATGAATAAACAGGTCATTTTATTATTGAAGCTAATGGTTTTGGTTTTTTCCAGCGGATCATTGCCGGCCTGGGGCTGGGACGCTCATCGATACATCAACGAATACGCCATTGACTGTCTGCCGGCGGAAATGCAGTTTTTCAATGATCAGCGCGATTATTTGCGTGCACACTCGGTCGATCCCGACCAATCCGATTTACCCGGCTATTACCATTATATCGATATAGATTATTATGCTGAGTTTTTCGATGGTACCCTGCCGCATGATTTTGATGACCTGGTGAATCTTTACGATTATAATACGGTAATCGGTAACGGCACCGTCCCGTGGGTGATCGTCCAGTGGACCGACAGCCTGACTAACCTGATGGCCTCCGGTGACTGGGATTCGGCCTGGCAGATTGCGGCCGAGCTGGGCCATTTCGTGGCCGACTCCCACCAGCCCCTGCATCTGACGTTAAATTATAACGGGCAAAATACCGGCAATTACGGCATTCACTCACGCTATGAGTCAGTGATGATTAATCCCTATCTGCCGGCATTGACTCCGGTGGACACCACTGCCGCTCCGTGGACCGATATCATTGATTCGGTTTTCAATTATATTGGCCACGTTTACCCCTATGTGGATTTGATTATGGCGGCCGATGATTACGCCAGCGGCCAGGATCCTGATTACGGACCGGAATATTATGATCTGATGTGGGCCCAACTGGATTCGATCACTATCGACGCCCTCGATCTGGCGGTGGTCAATCTGGCCAGCGTCTGGTACACTGCCTGGCTGGCGGCTGGCAGTCCGGTTTTGGATGTGGCAGAGAATTCTGATATGCCCACTGAATTCGTGCTTGATCAGAATTATCCCAATCCGTTTAATCCGCAAACATCGATCAGGTATTATTTGCCGCACCGGACTAATGTGAGTATTTCCATTTATAATACGTTGGGTGTAAAAGTAGCCGATTTAGTATCGGAAGTGCAGTTGTCTGGCTGTCACACGGTTACCTGGGATGGCAGCGAAGCCGCAAGCGGGGTATATTTTTATCGCCTGGCAACCGGCGACTTTGTCGTTACCAGGAAAATGCTGTTGATTAAATAGTATCTAATGATACCAAAGTACAGGTATGGGAGAACCCTGCCTGTTCGTCAGCCTATCAGGTGAAAGAAAGTCGGTAGTTGCCCGGCTTCCCCGATGAACTGATTTGTAACCAGGGCAGATGATTGGTCCATCGTGCGCTTCCTTGCGCTGGAGCAATGTTATTGAAAAACTGCCTGATTAAGCTTGACCAGTAAAAACGGGAATTTCCGGTTGATTCAAAAAAACATGACGGTCAAGCAGGTACTGGAGCAATCCTCCGGGCTGGCGAAAGTATTCTATGACAATTCCATGATCTGCCACGGGTGTGTGGGTGAGGTATATCATACTCTGGAAGAAGTATCCTGCTATTATGACATCGACTTAGAAGACTTGCTGATGTTGACCTTACTTTGCCAAGATTATGAGCCTGCAATCGCTTGCTAAGGTCCGTTGTATATCCTTTATAATATCGATTAGAATCGACACAACTTCTGATCAGATATACATGATATTTGAGTGCTTCTGTCATTAGGTATCCTGATTATGAATAATAGAAAAACGACCCTTGTGAATATAGTTAATTAGCTGTGAAATATTAAGGTGCGTTTGTTGATTAGGAGACATTAGTCCGGCTTCGTGTTTTAACACTACGCCGGAACACTCATCTTCGCTTTCACTATTTTTGTATGTGCCTGCGCGGGCGTAGCTTGAACGCAGTGAAAGTGAAGCCTCGTGGAGGCGGGGAGAGTCGAACTCCCGTCCGAAATAGTACCCTGGAAAACATCTACATGCTTAGTCTACCGGATTGGTCTCATTTATCAAACCGCCGGTGACCCCGATCGGATAAACCAGTTCACTAAAGTCTCGTTTGCTCAGCGCGAACAACTAAGCAAACCAGTTCGCGTTATCGTCGCCCTCATGCCCAACCACGAACAAATTCGGCACAGGACGGGTTGCCGTCAGTTAAGCAGCAGCCATGTAGCCGTAATCGGCATTTGTGTTGTTTCCGGGTGATTAAGGAGGTACCCGGACCTCCGCATGCCGTTTTTCAGCGTTGCTATCCCGTCGAAACCGGTCGCCCCCATGTCAAATAACACTTGAATTTACTAATAATTCGTCACTTGGTTCCGCTCAGGAATTATGTCCTAGGATTCGATACCGAGTTAGGTGGGAAAAATCAGATTTCCAACCCTGATTAGGATCGTATCATTTGCCGCTGAAATTGAGATTCCCGACGAAAAATTCAGGAATAAAAAAAAGGCTCCCAGCGCCAACCCGGAGCCTTTTTAATGTATTCACTTGTCAACCCCTCCAACACAAATTCCTCACTAGAATTCTTGGAATAGAGTCGTAGATGAAAACTACATTCTCAGATTTAGAATCACAAGCCCAATCTAAAAAAAACTGATTTACAATGGTAAAAGCCGGACAAGATCCCGTGGACAGTACCTATTTGCGGATGCGGGAAATAAACTCCTCCACTTCGTCCAATCCACCTTGAAAAATTAAATAGCCGTTGCTGGGCTCCCGCTCGGTGATTTCATCAGCGATTGGTGTCAGCATTATATCACGCAACTGGGCCGGATCATCGGTTTGACCTAAAGCCCAACCCAATTTCACATAGGCCACTTCCGGCAACATATTGGCTGATGGAATCACGCCCAGCTCCATGATATCGCGGCCGGTATCATAAACATACATCTGGACATAGCCCCAGAGGGTTTGGACGGTCATATAGATCGCCACACCCTTTTCCTGGGCTCGCTTCAAAGCCGGATACAATGGCTTATTAACATGACCCAATCCCGTTCCGGCTATCACAATGCCACGGTAGCCATTATCCACCAGCGAATCGATAATATCCGGCTGCATGTTGGGATAATAATAGACGATGCTCACCTTCTCTTCAAATGCGGTATTGATTTCAACTTGGCGGTCGGGGCGACGCTTCTTATAATCGTTGCACAGGGGCGTAATAGCGTCGCGATCTACTTTGGCCACGGGAATATCTCCCAGCGTCCGGAATGTGGACCGATAACTGGAATGCATCTTACGCACCCGTGTTCCGCGATGTAACAGCCCGTATTCATCGGAGGTGGGACCGAACATGCAGACCAGTACTTCGGCAATATCACTCTCAGCAGCGGTTTTCACACTATGGATCAGGTTCAAGGCTGCATCGGATGAAGGGCGGTCACTAGAACGCTGGGAGCCCACCATTACAATCGGGATGGGCGAATTCTGTACCATGAATGACAGGCAGGCGGCGGTATGGTGCATGGTATCCGTGCCGTGTCCGATTACGATACCCTGTACCCCTTTATCAATCTCCCGGCCAATGGCTTCCGCCGTTCCCTTCCACTGGGCAGGACCCATATTTTCACTGAAAACACCGTATAGCTTTTCGGTCTCGAGATTACAGATATCCGCCAGTTCCGGTACCGAGCCATACAGTTCGCCCGGTGTAAAAGCGGGGATCACCGCCCCGGTACGATAATCCAATCGACTGGCAATGGTACCACCTGTCCCCAGCAGCTTCACGTTGGGGCGCTTGGGATCAAAAGGAAATTCCTTCTCGGGTATTTTGTAATTGGCCTCTTTATGTCCACTGACGGATATATCAGTGATAGAATCAGCAGCCAAGCCAACATTATAACCCGAACGCAGTTTCAACACAATATGCTCGTTATCTGCGGTTTCAGAACGGGGCAGGATAATTCCGGTAAAACTGCCTTTGGAGGTAGTCACTTCCACATCACTCCAAACCACGGCGTCGAAATTCTTCAATACTGAGCGGGCTGGTCCGCGATAACCTTTGAATTGATCAGCCATTATTCACTCCTCCTGCTGATTGCGTCAACCGGTCAATCACGGTTCGCCCATTAATGCGCATAGCCAGCTTCCGCATTATGATCCCCGTTAAAACATGAGTTTTCTTTTCCGGGTTATACAACAATGAATTGTCCAACTCAGCCCTGGCTTGATCCACTGTTTTTTCCAGTTCATCCCCCGAAGCGGGAGATGGCCATTTATCCGGTAGTTGGTCATCCCGGCAAATTTGCCGCATTAACGGCAGAACCGCATCTTTCACCAAAGCTCCATCTTGCACGGCCAGAATCAGCTTCCGCATTCGCTCCACCGTAAATGATTGCAAATCACAGCCCTCGCGCTGCATCCGCTTGGTGAATTGCGCCAACACTACTGCCAGCCACTTGGCATTAACTCCTTCTTCACCAGTCAATTCATCAAACAAATCAGCGAATGGTGATAATACCAGTGGACGAACATCTTGCTCAGGAATTCCCAGTTGCCGATAGCGCCGGTAGCGCTCCCAGTAGTTTTCCTTCAAACCGGCCGCGATGTACTCCAGCCGTTCGGCTGTGATGTTTTTAGGCGGCAGGTCCGTATCCGGGTACATGCGGTTGGGCCCGGGCAGAATGCGTTCGAAGCCATTGGTGCCGTCACCGTGCGCCTGGCGGGTCTCAGAGGGAACACCGATGGTGGCTTCCTGCGCCCGGATGATAATTTCATCTGCTCCGGTATTAGCATCCCTTTCGGCCCCCCACACCAGCACTACTGTGTCATCGTCGCCGGCACCGATGGCCTTCTTGATTTTCTGCCACTCAACAGTGGCAATAGTCTCACTGGGACTGTCAGAATGAATGATATTGGGTAAAGTCGTCAGGCAGGCGATAACCCGCACCCGGTCGGAAATCTCCTGGGAAAAAAAAGTATCGGTCTGGGTTTGGCGGCGTAAAATTCCTCTGAAGCCGGTTAACAGGACCGCCTTGACCACCTGACCGTTTTCCAGGGCGGTTTTCACCGGAGCAAAACGCGTATTTTTCAGATTGCGGGTAACATCGCGGGTTTTAGATTTGAAGGTTTGCTCATTGATCCCCCGCAGACGCAGCTCTTCACTAATCCGCAACAAATGCCACTGGCGCATGGCTTCGTTATAGGCCAGCCGGGGGATAGCGCTCAGTTTAGGCACACCTTTAATCTCGATACGTGTACCACCGCGTACACTGACGTTCACATCCTGGCGGGCGGCGCCGTAACCGGTGCGGACTTTGCCGGTTCCCCGCACCAGCCAACGCAGAATTTCGCCGATCTCCGCCAGTTCTTGTGGGGTGCGTAAATCCGGGTCGGTTACCGTTTCAATCAGAGGCATGCCCAGGCGATCGGTAAGGTACTCCCTGGTATGTCCCATATCGCTGAATTCACGACAAGCATCCTCCTCGATCGATAGCTGGGTTATGCCGACCTGGCGATCACCGAAAGGAATCTGTCCGCCCACACTAACGATGGCTGTACGCTGAAAACCGGTGGGAATACTGCCATCCAGATACTGCTTGCGGGCCACATGGATTTCATCGACGATATTACTGCCATAAACCAGGCCGATTTCGATAGCGATATCCAGGGCATCTTCATTCAATTCAAAGGGCGGCGTATCGTCCATCTCGTAGGTACAGACGGTTTCGTGGCGAATTTTGTAGATTATATCCTTCTTGGTTTTGAATTCCATCAGGGCTGTGCCATCGTACTCGCCCAGTTCGGACAGGGTCGGCCGCATGTGGCGAAGGATTTCCGCATCATAGTCGGGGCTGTATATCCCGGCTGGACAACGGCAAAATAATTTTTTTTCTGTCAGCAGTTGTTGATGAATTTCCAATCCGCCGATAAAACCGATGGCGTCATAATCTTCGGGGGTCATCTTTTCAAATGATTTAAAGGTAAAATCAGTCATGGCAGCAGCAAGTTATTGGCGTAGGTAATAATAATTTGGCATTATTTAAATATCGACGATCGATCAATACGGATAAGCCCGTGGTCCATTTCATTTATCCGCTTAAGCAGATAATAGAGGAAATTTACTGGCAGCAGTCTATAAAGTAAAAAGAGTCTTATTGTAGGA
>LSCG01000013.1 GCA_001577055.1 Fidelibacterota bacterium TCS56 | reverse complement strand
TCCACCGGTTCGATTTTACCACGACGAATCTGACGGCGGGTTTTGATCCGCTCAAGAGAGAAATACATCACCGGGATCAATATCAAAGTGAAAAAGGTGGAGGCGGTCAGTCCGCCGATTACCGCCCGGGCCATGGGCGCCCAAATCTCCGAGCCGGAGCCTAATTCCATGGCCATGGGCAACATGGAAAAAATGGTGGTGAGCGCCGTCATCAAAATCGGGCGCATGCGCCGTCGTCCCCCACGCACTACCGCTTCCCACAGGGTATAATCGTGCAGCGCGCGCAACTGGTTGATGTAATCAATCAGCACAATGCCATTATTTACCACGATCCCCACCAGCAGCATACCGCCCACCATGGCCGTGATCGACAAGGTGGTCCCGGAGATGTACAGCCCCAGAATCACACCGATAAAAGCCAGGGGAATCGTGAATAAAATGATAAACGGGTTCAACAGGGACTCAAACTGGGAGGCCATCACCATATACACCAGGATTACCGCCGCCAGCAGGGCCAGTCCCAGGTACATGAATGATTCCTGCATATCCTCGGCCGTACCACCAATCTCCCAGCGGAAGTCAGGCGGAAATGAAATCCGATTCATCCCGGCCATAATTTCATTGGTGGCGCTGCGTAAATCTCGGCCGCTGATATTGCAGAATACAGTTACCACTCGATCCTGGTCCTCGCGGTTAATGGCCGTAGCGCCTCGTCCGGAAACAATTTCCGCCAGATTGATCAACGGCACCTGCTCGCCGGCGGGGGTGGCGATATAGATATTCTCCAGGTCAGCCCGGGAGTCACGGAACGTATCTTCGAAGCGCACCAGCACCTCATATTCCTGTCCGCCTTCACGATACATGGTAGCCACGCTGCCTTTGATACCCGCTTCCACTGTCTGGGCTACCATGGATACACTTAATCCCATGGCAGAAATACGGTCACGGTTGAGGAAAATCTGGTATTCTGGTTGGGGTGAGCTATAGCTTTTCTGGATATCGACCGTACCATCAACCTCTTTCATCATGGCTGCCACTTGATCGCCCAGAGCAGCCGCCCGGTCACGGTCAAAACCAAAGATTTTAACCTCCACATCACCCTGTGCGCCCATGAAACCACTATTGTCCTCAAAGGTGATTTTTGCCCCGGGGATCGTGGCAAATTTCTTCCGCAGTTCATCCTGAATCTCAAATTGTGAGCGGTCACGATCCTTTACGTCAGGTAGTGAGATCATCACCTGGCCGGAATTGGATCCGGCGCTGCCGAACATGGCGCCAATGCCTTCGCCGGTTCCGAAATTGGAGTAGATATTGGTGGCCTCGGGCACGTCCTGCTCAATGATTTTTTCCAGGCGCAGAAAGGACTCGTTGGTAGCCGTCAGCGATGCACCGCTTTCCCGTTCCACCAGCATGCTGATAAAGGATTGGTCGGTCTGCCCCATGAATTCACCGCCAATCTTGCCCGCCAGGAAAATCGTGATAATAAACAAGACCGTAATCGACAGGAATAACGTCTTGCGCCGTTTCAGGAAGATATCCAGGGTTGCGATGTATCGCCTTTCCAGCAAAGATATGAAATTACCGATCCGGTCGGAGACACGATTTCGCGCGGCGGTCTTGCCGGTTCGCAAAAAACGTGAAGCCAGCAGTGGGATCAGGGTCAGGGCAATCATCAGCGAGGTGGTGAGTGAAAAGACAATTGATACCGACATATCGTTGAACATGATCCCGGCAATCCCCGGTACGAACAAAATCGGGATAAAGACCGCCAGGGTCGTCAGTGTGGAGGCAATAATCGCCATCGATACCTGCTTGGTTCCTTCGTAGGCCGCTTCCCGGACCGGCAGACCTTTTTCTTTGCGGCGGTAGATATTTTCCAACACCACAATGGCATTGTCCACCAGCATACCGATGGCCAGCGCCAACCCGGACATGGAAATAACATTGAGGGTCAAGCCACCCTGGCGCATTACGAAAAAGGTTACGATGATTGACACGGGAATCGACACGGCCACAATCAGCGAACTGCGCATATTGCGCAGGAAAAACAGCAGGACCAGAAAGGCCAGCAGAAATGCCTGTAAGGCCGTATTGCGCAGATTGGTAATCGAACGATTGATGAAATCGGCGAAATCAATCAGCGTGGATACTTCCACCGACTGGCCGGCTTTTTTCAGGATTTTCGGCAAGGCCGCATTCACCGCCCGGCTGGTCTGGACCGTATTGGCATCAGCCTGTTTCTGGATAAACAGCATCAGGGCCGAATCACCATTATTACGGATAAATTCCCGTTGCTCCTTGAAACCATCTTCCACCCGCGCCACGTTTTTCAGGTAAATCGGTACGCCGGTCTTGTAGCCCACCACCGTGTTTTCAATCTGCTGTACACTGGTGAATTCACCATAGGTTTTAACGGCGAACTCTTTATTCTGCTCATCGATCAGGCCACCGGGGATCTGCAGATTTTCCATTCGCAGGGTCTGGATCAATTGCTGCAGGGACAGGCCCTGGGCCGCCAGCTCATGTGGATTTACCAGCACCTGAATCTGGCGCTGTAACCCACCCTGGATACCGGCGGACGCCACGCCCTGGATACGTTCCAGCCTGGGAGATATCTGCTCGTCCACCACCCGTCGCAATTCTGCCATACCCAGTTGATCCGAGGAAACCGTAAGGTACTGAATCGGCTGCATGGAAGGATTAAAGGCAAAGGTGATCGGGTCAGTGGCATCGGCCGGCAGATAATCGCGGACGAAATCGATCATCTTGCGCACATCGATCTCGGCCTGATTCATGTCGCTGCCCCACTCGAACTCCATGATGATAATTGACGTCCCCACATTCGAGGTGGATGTGATTCGCTTTACATTTTCAACCGATGTTACGGTCTGCTCCAGCGGACGGCTGAGGACGTTTTCAATATCCTCGGGGCCTACCCCCTCGTACTGGGTGATGATGCCGATTATGGGAAAAGTAATATTAGGATACAGATCCATTTTCAGGCTTGTTAGACCAAAAAGGCCGAACCCGATGGCAATCAAATACAGCATCGTGAAAGTGACACTGCGGCGGATGGCTATTTTTGAAATAATCATTATAAATCCTGTGGCACTTAATTGGCTGACCGAATAACGGCCACCCGGGCCGAGTCGGATAAATTATACTGGCCCACAACCACAAGCCGTTGGCCGCCTGTCAAGCCATTGATTACCTCGGCCCCGGTGCGATCCTCGATTCCAATCGTGATCTCCCGTTTCAGGGCGAGACTATCTTCCACCACGAACACATGGCGATTGATCTTGACTTTATTGGTAGTCAACTGTCCCTCCTCGTAGTTCAGCGATGTCTTCTCGATGATGGCGTATTTGGGAATCACCGGTACGGCTTTCTTGGCGGCAATCACCACATTCACATCGGCAAACATGCCCGGCCGCAGGATCAGTCCGGGATTGGGTACCACAATTTCGGCACGGGCCGTGCGCGTCATCGGATTAAGGGTGGGATTTACTTGTTTAACGGTTCCGGCAAAAATCGAATCAGGATAGCCGGAAACGGTCAACCAGGCTTTTTGTCCCGGTTTAATAATATTGATATGGCGCTCGATCACGTTCACTTCCACCCTGACCGGATCCATTTTCACGATTGAGAACAGGGGAAACTGTGGAGCGGCCATATCTCCTGCTTCAAAATTGCGTTCGGCCACCATCCCGGCGATGGGTGCCGTAATGCGCGTATCGGACAACTGGCTTCTGGCCGCCGACAGGGCCGCTTTCAATTGTTTCACACCGGAGCCGGCGCCGTCGCGCTGGGCCTTCACCGCTTCGTACTGGGACTGACTGATGGCATTGTCAGCGTACAGGGTCTGGATTCGCTGCCATTCTGCGTCGACCGACTTGAACTGTGCCTGGGCCGATTCCAGGCCCGCCTCGGCCTGAGTCACAGCCTGGGTGATTTTCTCCGTATCGATTTGCGCCAGCAGGTCTCCGGCCTCCACCCGGTCACCGTAATCCACGTAAATACTGGTGATACGATTTGGGACGGTGGAGTAGACCTTGATTTCTTTATCGGCGGTAACATTCCCAAAAAACTGGATGGTACTTTCAATAGTGTTCAGATCCACAGTTATTATTTCAACCGGAATGGCCGGTTCGCTCTCAGCACCGGCCTTAGCCTCCGGATTGGAACAACCGCTATTAATCAGGATGGCAGACGCTAATCCAAGCAATACAATTTTCAACTTCATCAATAACTCCTACAATTGATTCAATGCTTTTTTCAACCCGGCCAGGGCCGTGTGGTATTCAAATAAGGTGCGCTGGTAATTCAGCCGGGCCTGGTTCAGGGCTACTTCGGCGTTCATCACCTCCAGTTGGGTGCTGGCTCCTTCGGTGTAGCGCAAATCGGCCAGCCGCAGGGCCTCGGCTGCCGAATCAATCACCTTGGACTGAGTGGAAACATTCTCTTCCGCTTCCTTCATCTTATAATAGGCCGCTTCCACTTCCAGGCGAATACCACGGCGCAGGGATTCTTCCTGATAACGGGCTTCATTAATCCCCACTTTGGCCTGCTGTATCTTGGCCTGGTTGCCCAGTCCGGCGAAAAGCGGTACGCTCAGGGATAAGCTTGAATTGAACGATTTAGAAAAATCATCACCGGTGAAATCCAAGTCGTTACGCATACCCTGATACTGGTAGGAGGTGCCGAACACCAGGCTGGGCAGCAGAGCGGCTCGTGCCAGTGATAATTGCCGCTGAGCCATGGTCTGTTGATGGACCAGCATCTCCACTTCCGGACGATTCTGCAGGGCGACAGCTACCAGCTCCTCCAGACCCTTGTCCGAATACTGATTGGGCAGATAGGCCAGTTCCTCGGTAATCAGCACCAATTGTGATTCATCTAATCCTAAAATCAGCAACAGGTTGGAAACGGCCAGGTGAGCATTATTTTCCGCTGATACCAATTGAGGCTTGTAATTGGCCAGTTGGACTTCCGCCCGTAACACATCAAAATCAGAGGCGGCGCCGGTAGCCCGGAATTTTTGCACCTGCTCCAGATTCTTTTCCGCCGCTTCCAGGCTCTGCTGCATCACGCCCATCACCGACCGGGCGAACAAGACGCCGTTATAAGCGTTGGTAACCTCCAGCAGCACCCCCTGGCGGGTAGCTTCAAGTTGGGTCACACTGATCGAGCGGGCATCCCTGGAAAGTCGATAACTATTGATTACGGCCCCACCGACAAACAGTGGCTGGGAAATATTGACGCCATAGACCAGGGTGTTTTCCAGGCCGAATGCCATTTCCATATAATCAGGCAAATCCTCGGCGCCGGACAACTTCATCTGAACAAAAGTATCCTTCAGAAAATTGGGGATTTTAGTGGTTTGTAAATCCCAGGCCCGTTGAATACTGGAAAAACCGCTGAAAGTGGGCAGCAATCCGGCCCGGGCTTCGCTGACGCGGGCATCGGCTTTTTTCAAAGCTTCATCCGCCAGCTTAATCCGGGTGTTGTTGGCCAGTGCCAGTTGACGGGCGTTCGCCAAATCCAGTTCCAGCACCTGGCCCGCCAAGGGAATCGACAACACCCAGACCGTCATAATGAATTTCGGAATTTTCATTGATTAATCTTCTCCATCATAGAATCGCATTAATGCCTTGGTCTAATTCCATCACAAATGGTTGTCACGAATTCCCGCGCTTTATCGGCATTCAATTCACCTACTCCGGTCTTGATATGGTTCATCAGATACATGTTCAACCCGCCAAGAAACATATAGCCGGCCACCAATGGATCGACATCGGCTTTAAAATCACCGGCACGGCTGCCTTCAATAAATATATCATTCAGCGC
>LSCG01000118.1 GCA_001577055.1 Fidelibacterota bacterium TCS56 | reverse complement strand
TAGATGGTAACGTTGGCGGTCATTTCCGGTCGCAGGTTTTTTTCTTTATGATCGGTAATCTTGAGCGTCACCACATAATTTACCACATTATCCTGAATCACCGCCTTGGGGTAAATGGCGGTTACCGCGCCCTCAAAATCGGTGTCAGGATAAGTATCCACCGTAAAAATGGCTGATTGACCGACCTGAATCCGGCCGATGTCAGTCTCATCCACATAAGCCCAGACTTCCAGACGCTCCAGATCGATAATGGTGACAAAAGTTGGCGCGGCAAAACTGGCGGCCACGGTTTCGCCTTCCTGCGTGGATACCGACGCCACAACGCCGGCAATGGGTGCGGTTATTTTGGTGTAGTCCAGTTGAACCTTCGCAAATTCCAGGTTAGCCTTTGCCTGTTCCAATTGTGCTTTGTTGACCTCAAACGATTTTTCCGCCAGATCCACCTGGTTTTGTGAAATGTAATTCTGTTTAATCAGCGATTTCTGTCGTTCCAGGTCCAATTTGGCATATTCAAAATTGGCGATAGCATATTCCAACGCCGCTTTCGCCTGATTGTATTTCGCCTGCAACTCGGTGGGATCGAGCTCGGCAATCAACTGCCTTTTTTGCACTACATCGCCAACATTGGCGTGCAGCTTTTTAACGATACCCGAAACCCGCGAGCCCACCCGCACCTCGGCGCCCACCATGGCTTTAACGATGCCGGTTGCCAGAACGCTGGAACCCAGATCGCGTCGCGTAACCAGCGCGGTTTGATATTGTTCCCTGGTTTCGTTCTTATCCGGTAACATGGAATACACAAAAATAAAGATTAAGATAATAATCAGCGCTGCTGCGATTATATAGCTTTTCTTTTTCACTCTACAATCTCCTTAACATTCATTATTCCGACCGCTCGATCCAGCGTAGCCACAGCAATTTTGTAATCCGCCAGCGCTTCAATCAATGTCTGTTCGGCAGTCACAAAAGCGGTTTGCGCATCAGTTACGTCAAGCATGGAACCCACGCCTTCGCGGTACTCACCTTCGGTGATATTGCGGTTTTCCAGCGCGTTTTCATAAAAGATGCGCGAATTGACCACCCGTTCGACCGCTTCCTTGACTTGTAAATAAGCGTTCCACACTTCCGAACCAATCTGCTGGCGAAGGCTTTCCTGCTGCTGTTTCAGGTTGCGTATTGCCAGATTCTCCTGAATGACCCGCGCCGGTCGCGAAAATCCGCTGAACAGCGGAACACTCAAACTCAAACCAATATAGGGAGATGCATTCAGATCGGAAACTGTTTCACCGGCATAGGTGTAACTGCCGTCCACTGAAACAGTGGGAAAGTAATCACTGCGGGCGAAACGGATATTTGCCTGCTGGGCTTCAATCTGCTGACCGATTCGCTCCAGTTCCGGCCGGTTCTGATATGCGATTTGCAGATGTTTTTCAAATTGTCTTTCATCAAGTATAAAACTGCTGTCCGTTTCCAGATTATCAACGATTTTGAGCGGCAATTGCACGGCCCGACCCATTTGCAGATTGAGTTGTCCCCGGGCGGCCAACTGTGCATTGCGCGCTTTGATCATCGCCAGTTGGACGTCCGATTGAGCAACTTTTGCTTTCAAAATATCCGAACGGCTTGCCAGACCGGTGTTAAACAGCGCGTTGGAAAAATCCAGGTGCATTTGCGCACGCTGCACCGACTGCTCCGCCACATTCACCAATCGTTCCGCCTGCAGCAGGCGATAGTAGGCTTCCGTTACCCTGACCACCAGATCCTGTTGATTGGTCTGATGCTGTGCCCCGTTTGCCTTAAAATTAGCCTCAGCGGACTTAACAGCAGATACGGTCTGAAATCCCTGAAAGATTGGGTAGCGGGCTGATAATCCACCGCTCCAATTATCCTTGCTGGTCGAACTTGTTACTCCTGCGCTATCCTCCCAGGTGGATTGGCTGCCGCTGCCGCTCAACGACAAAGTGGGATAATATCCGGCTTTGACTTCACTGATACGCGCCCGGCTTTCTTCAACCGTTAAACCGGAAGCCAGAATTTGCGGATTATTTTTCAGCGCCGTTTCAATACAGTGGTTTAATGTGAAAACCGGCGTATTGGATTGTTGGGCATACAGATAGGAAAATGACGCAAAAAATAGTGTCATTAAAATGAGCAGAAGTCGCCATTTTATTTTAATCCAGTTGTTCGCATATAGCATTTTCATTGTCTATCCTTTTCTGTTTGTGTCAGCCGTTACGAACTGGAATCTCCCAAGGCCCATATAACAAATTGTTAATAAAACACAGCTAAATTGCCGGTCTCGTTTGATGCTTTTAGCAGGCAATTTTTATTCATCTTTTTTCGATTTGTATGCCCATCAACTTAACGCCGTCCTTTGTTTTCATTGATAACGTTGCCGGTTCGGTGATCAGGCATTGTCCTTTTTGAAGACTGGCAATTTCTCCATTTACAGTCACGTCCGCCGCTCCATGAATAACCTGGAAAATAACATAAGATTCCATTTCACACGCCGGCAAATCTCTGTCGGGGGATAATTCGATAATTCTCGTTTTAAATTCTTTGGCCTTGTAGAACACATTTTTATCCCTTTCTTCGTATGGATAGGATCCCATTGATTCAAGATCGAATATTTTCATGATTTACATCTCCCATGGATTTGCCATTTTTTTATTATTCCACTCAATTATTCTTTCAATAAACAGTCCCATTGTAACGACAAATACAATCGTCAAAATTAGTCTGGCAGCCATAAATTTTGTACCAAGAAATTGAAGTTCAACCATTTCCTGGGGTATTTTTATGCACGCCCACGCTGAAAGAAAAATAATGATATTTGAAATCCGGGCGCCTTTTTTGATTAATGACAGAGCTAACGGAAATGCCACATACAGGGGACCGGTAGGCAATGCGCCAAATAGTATGGACAGCGAAAACCCTTTTATCCCCGATGTTTTTCCTAAATATTTTTCAACCATTTCTTTGGGAACCCACACCATGAAAAGACCCATTAAAACCATCACACCGGGCAATATCCAGATCATTTCAACAAAGAATTTCCAAGATTCCGTCGTTACCGGCTCTTGTTTTTTAGGGAAAAGTGATAACAATATTATGGCTATTATAAAAACGATAACGAGCAATATTGCATCACGTTTCAACCCGGTATCTTTTGAAGTCTTCTTCATAATATTGCCCCCATAATGAGAGCAATAAGAATAGCAATCCCAAAACTGATTCCGTTCCTCAACAAAGCCATTTTCTTTCCCAATACCTTGATTTCCAGGGGAAGTGTTAGAACGCCTATCATCGTCAGACTGGTAATAAATACGGCCACAGAGGTAATTGAGGCTCCGCTTTCAAGAAGGGATGCAGCCAGAGGAAAGGAAATCAAAGAGGGAATATGCAATATCGCCCCCAACAATGCCACACCAAGAATTCCCCCAAAACTTGCTTGTTCTCCTATAACTCCCGAAATTAGATGCTGCGGCACGAACCCCATAAGCAGACCAATGAAGATGATGATAATAAAAACCATTGGAAGAATGCGGATGAATGATTTTATCGCTACTTTTAGAGACTGCTGGGTCTTCTTTTTATCATTGAGAAAAGAAATGAACAGGCAGGCGAAAGCGAAAAGATTTATCAGTATAGCTGTTGTATTCATTGTTGCAGCCCCTGTCCCGGGCTTTGAGTTCGCCTGCTTACCCTGCCGGGGAAACGTTCCGCCACAATGCCGTAAAACATTTGCCATTGCTCCGGGCTTAACACTTCCCTGAACTGGTAAAAATGCCCGATCACCAGTTGCTGTGATTCCATCTGTAATTGGCTGATCCGGTTCAGCAGGGTATCGATGCGGGCGGCATCCGGCTGTGGCTGCCAGATTTCCTGCAGCAGGACCCGATTCTGCCTTTCCAGCAACTGATTCAAAGAATCAATCCCGGCATGAAAACCACGGCGGATTTCCTCAAAGCGGGCGATCTGTGCCGGCGACAATGCCAGTTCATGCTTAACATGTTCGAATCGTGATTCCCTCATCGGCTCGCATGGACTTGCATTCGGATTCAGCCAGCGCTGATAAAGGATTGTGCCCAGAGCTGTCAGGTTTATCAGCGTAATGACTATAATCAGATAGATAAATTTTTTCTTCATCTCCGCACCTTATTTTCGGTTAACGTAAAAGAGCTGGCATCAAGCGAGCCCGGCGGCAAAATTTCGAAATAGCTCATTCCAAAATTGTCTGTGACTTTATCTGTTGATAATGCAGAAGCTTTACCGGTCATCAGGTTGCCCAGTTGAATGCCGCTAAAAATGATCAAAAAAAGCACAGCCAGCGTCAGCGCCGGGCGCAGCGTTAGTTGGGTAATTTTCTCTATTCTTTCCAAAAATTCGCGTCTCCTTTCCGATTGCAGTCGCGCGGCAATACGCGTCCACAGAAAGGGCGGGGCAGTTTTTCGTTCAATAGTCCGTTCTGCAACCCACATCGATTCTAACATTTTCAAAGCATCGCGGCAGGCCCGGCAGCTTTCCAAATGATGCCGCACTTTCGCTTTTTCCTTTATGGATAAATCGCCATCCAGATAGCGCAGTAATTTTTTTCGAATCGATTTATGTTTCATGTTAATTTTCTCGCTTCTATTAATAAGACCCATTTCAATCGAACAACTTGCGGTCAGCGCAAATATTTTTTCTGGGGTAGCAGTTTTTTTGTCAGATTATCTTTTGCCCGGTGCAGCAACGACTCCACGGCGGAAAGGCTGATTTCCATTATCGCGGCAATTTCTTTGTAGGATAAATTTTCATAACGATGCAAAATCAGGGCTGTTTTTTGTCGTTCAGGAAGGCTTTGGATGGCTTGCTGCACAATCTGTTCTTTTTCTGCAATTTCAATTTGTTGATCGGGGGGGGCCTCCAGCGACACCGGTTGCAATTGTTCTTTTTCCTGAAATAGAAATTCCAGGGAAATCCAGTTTTCAAGTTTTTTCCTACGCTCTCGTTTCAGACACGTATTAACCGCAATGCGATAAATCCACGAAGACAATTTTGCATCACCGCGAAACTTACCAACGGAATTAAAAATTTTAATAAACACATCCTGGGTGATATCTTCGGCTTCTTCCCGGTTGCCACTCATGCGGTAACTTATATTGAAAACCAAATGCTGATACTCTTCAAACAATTGTTTGAAAGCAT
>LSCG01000119.1 GCA_001577055.1 Fidelibacterota bacterium TCS56 | reverse complement strand
CTAAAAAACCAAAGATTTCGTTTTTGACGACCGAAAAGTTGATATGATCAACGGCTAAAAATTCATCAAATTTTTTGGACAGATTTATGGCTTCTAAAACGGTTTCATGCATGATATTTTTCCTGGATGGATGTGGTCACTGAATTTATTCACTCCGCAATGCCACAATGGGATCGAGCCGGGCAGCTTTACGCGCTGGATAGACGCCGAAGAACAGACCAATCAATAATGAAAATCCGAATGAATACAGGATGGAAGGCAAAGAAACACTCGCCGCCCATTCGGTGCCAATGGCAATGATCAGCGAACCGATGATGCCTATGAAAATACCGATAATGCCGCCACCAATGCTCAAAATACCGGATTCGATGACGAACTGAACCGAAATATCTTTTCGGCTGGCGCCAACTGCCATTCGCAAACCGATTTCATTGGTGCGTTCACGGATGGCAATCAGCATGATTGCCAGAATACCAATGCCGCCCACCAGCAAGGAAATACTGGCAATGCTGGTGATCAGCGCGGTAAATGTGCCGGTGGTTTCGCGCTGGGTTTCCAGCAATTCTGTTTGATTTTGGATGGTGAAATCATCCGGCTTGTCGCGTCGGTTCAGGCGATGCCGTTCACGCAGCACTTCCCGGATCTGTTGTTCGGCCTCTGACATTTTACCCAGACTAATCACTTGAATGCTGATCGAATTGATATAGTCCTGGTTGAACACCCGGCGTAGCGCAGTTTTAATGGGAATAAAAATCTGGTCATCCTGATCGACGCCGTTCAGATCCACGCCTTTCGATTCCATAACACCGATAATTTGAAAAGGAATTCTGCCGATGCGGATGGTTTCACCAATTGGGTTGGCTCCGCTAAACAGATTATCCGCTACGGTTTGCCCCAGCACAGCGACCCGCCGGGAAGCGCGATTTTCTTCTTCGCTGAAAAAATATCCCTTCGCGGTTTGGAAATTCCGCACACCGGGAAATTCGACGCTGGTTCCCACGATGGCGGTATTGCTGCTTAAATTGCCGAATTTTACCTGCACTTTTTCGCTTTGCACCGGTGCGGCGCTTTGGATCAGCGGCACAGCGTGTTGCAGCGCTTCGGCGTCTTCCGGGCGCAGGGTGGTCACGGTGCCGCGAACCTGCATCCGTCCGGCGGATTTCTGAACCTGACCGGCGTTGACAATGATAAGGTTGGTGCCCATAGCTTCGATTTTGCCCAACACTTCATTTTGCGCGCCGTTTCCGATGGCGACCATAACAATCACTGCCGAGACGCCGATGATAATTCCGATTAGCGCCAGCGCCGTGCGCAGTTTATGCGTCAGCAGTTGCTTGCGGGATATTTTTATGCTGCGTGCTATCTTCATAACGTTTTGTAATGTAACATAAGCTTCCAGTTTGTATGTAAATATATCGCAAGCAGGATGCTTGCATTACTTCTTATTTTCATGATCTCAACGATTCCACCGGCTGCAATTTGGCGGCGCGGCTGGCTGGTTGCATTCCGGCGATGATGCCCACTAAACTCGACGAAACCACCCCCAGCGCGATGCCTTCCCAGGAAATTGATACCGGCATTCCTGTGATCATTTTCAAAATTTGGGCGCCGATTCCGCCCAGAACAATGCCGATGATTCCGCCTGCCAGCGTTACCGCAGTGGCTTCAAACAAAAATTGCAGTTTGATGTCTTTGCTGCGCGCCCCCATCGCTTTGCGCAAACCAATTTCTCTCCTCCGTTCGTTCACCGAGATCAGCATGATGTTTGCAACCACCACGCCGCCGGCAATTAGCGCAATGCCCGCTACAAGAGAGAAAAAAATATTAAAGGTGCCGGCAACTTTCTCGGCGAATTGGGTCACTTCGTCCGGGGTCACAATCCGGAAATCATCCGGAATACCTGCGGCTATCGTATGCCGCTCCCGCAGGATGGCGCTGATATTTTCCGCGGTTTGCTGCATCTCGCCAGACGAATTCAGCAGAATTTTGATGCCGAAGATATAATCTACATTGGCTACGCGGCGCATAAACGTGGTCAGGGGAATATTGACACGGTTGTCCATATCGCCGCCGCCGGGACTGGTGCCCTTGGGCTGCATCACACCTTTGATTTCAAACTGCACGTTGCCGATTCGGATCTGCTGTCCGATGGGATTTTCATTGCCAAAAAGTTCTTTTCTCACCGTGGGACCAATCAGGCAGACACGGTTCAAATTATCCATGTCGTCTTCGGAAATAAAATCGCCGGATCGCACATCCCAATCCCAGACATACGCCCACGAAGGGGTAATCCCGAAAACGGCAGCCG
Organism: Fidelibacterota bacterium TCS56; assembly: GCA_001577055.1. GTDB lineage: Bacteria > Fidelibacterota > Marinisomatia > Marinisomatales > TCS56 > TCS56. The sequence goes on along the minus strand of LSCG01000119.1, from coordinate 1,737 downwards.
TCGTTGATTTGCCCAGATATTTGATTTCCGAATTGCCTTTTCGGTTAAAAGGCGCCACCTCGTCAACTGCGCGCACTTCGCGTTTGATCGTTTCGGCGTCACGCAGGGTTAGTGTGGTTACTGGCCCTCCGCTGACCGGCTGACCCATTTCTCTGCCGCCACCGGCAAACACCATCATACTTTCCAGTCCGAATTTTTTCACCCGATCCATCACCCGATCCTGGGCGCCGATTCCCGCAGAAATGATCAGTGTCAGTGCGGTGATGCCGATGACGACTCCGATCATCATTAAAAAAGTGCGCAGTTTATTTCTGCCAAGTCCCGTGTAAGCGATTTTCTTCATCCGCAATAATTTTGCCATCGGCAATTTTGATGATGCGCCGGGTATGAGCGGCGATATCCGGCTCATGGGTCACCAGCACAATGGTTCGACCCATTTTATACAACTCGGCAAACAGGGCGATGATCTCCAGGCTGGAACGGGTGTCCAGGTTGCCGGTGGGTTCATCGGCAAAGATGATTTCCGGGTCATTAACCAGCGCCCGGGCAACAGCCACGCGCTGCTGCTGTCCGCCGGACAATTCGCTGGGGTGATGATCCAGGCGGTCAGACAGTCCCACAGCCTGCAGCGCCTCTTTCGCCAGTTTGGTGATATCCTGCTTGTCCGAATAAATCAACGGCAGTTCCACATTTTCCAGCGCACTGGTTCTTGCCAGCAGATTAAACGACTGGAACACAAACCCGATTTTTTGATTGCGGATTTTAGCCAGTTGTTCATCGTCCATTTTGCTAACTTCACTGCCGTCAAGAAATAATGCGCCGCGGGTAGGCTTGTCCAGACAACCGAGAATATTCATTAACGTCGATTTGCCGGAACCCGACGCGCCCATAATCGCAACAAACTCTCCGCGGCGGATTTCCATAGAAACCTCATTTACAGCCACGACTTGTGCGCTGTTTTCCTTGCCGTAAATTTTGGATAGATTTTTTGCATTAATTAAGGTGTTATTCATCTTCAGTATCCTCTTTTTATTCAATTATTAAAACTTTACGTCAGCTATTTGGCATCACTATTAACAATTGGATTATTAGCGGTGGAAAGAGTTAGTCTTATCCAGAACTTTATCGGTTCTAACATATTCTTCATTGCACTTTGATTACCACGTCCCATACCACCGCCTTTGCCCATCATTCCTCCTCTTCTACCTCCTCCCATTCCGCCTTCTCTACCGTCCCCCAACATTCCGCCGCCAGAATAATTTTTTAACATTACCATTTACCCATTTGTTTTGATTTATTCATAAGATTCGGTTTCTCAATCTCATCGAATTTTTCAAGCTGCTTTTTGTTTAAGGATTGTTCAATCTGTTTTATCAGCCCATCAATTTTACTTTGTCTTTCCGCACGTTCCTTCATCATTTTTTTCCTTAATGATGGATCTGGCATACCCATAGATTGCATCTTTGAGCGCATTTCTTTAATAGTTTTTTCATCTTGTTCTTTTATGGTTATGATTTCTTTTATTAACGAATCAATACTTTGTTGCTGGTCAAAATCAAGATTTAGATAGCTTTTAACTTCATCATAATTCAGCAAGTTAATTTTTGAAGATTCATTTTGCTGGGCAAGCAGCGAACTATTAAAAAACAATGCAGTTAAAAACGCAGCCAGCATTAATTTTTCTCTCTTCATTTTAGTATCTCCTATTTCTAAAATTATAACTATTGAATAATAACT
>LSCG01000008.1 GCA_001577055.1 Fidelibacterota bacterium TCS56 | reverse complement strand
CTGATCTCTGAAGTATTCAAACTGCTGGGCATAATCGTCGGAATAACCTTCGCCCTGCAGTACGCTAATCGCGTGGCGTTGATGATTCACAATTTCGCCACCCTGGGCGACCAGGTGGAAAATGTGCTGGCCTTCATCCTGGTTTTCATCCTCACCGTGGCGGTTTTCATCTATCTGGCCCGGATTGCAAAACTAATTTTCAAGGTGGCGCTCATGGGCTGGCTGGATAAATCCGGTGGCCTGCTCTTCGGCGGACTCAAGGGCGCCTTAATCATCTCTGCTTTTCTGCCAATGATGGCTTTCCTCCCCGACTCTATCGCCCTGGTAAAAGAAGCACGAAAGGAATCGGTGGCTTATAAATACCTGCAGGGTTTCGCACCGGTAGTATATGATAACATCGCCCGGATGATTCCCGGCTCCGAATCCTTCGCCGACAAGATTACCAACACCTTTCCCACTGCCGATACCTTCGATAAGCTGTCCAAGGGCGAAATCAATGACGATTCGATCAACATGTTTCAGAAATTCATGGGTTCGGAAGAGAGCGCCATGTTGAAAGAATTACAGAAGCAACTGGGCGATGATGCAAAAATCGAAGACTTAAAACTGGATGAGCTCAACCTGGGATCAGGTGACAAAGACAAAGTGCAGAAGTTGCTGGACGATTACCAGAAAGATAAGAAAAAAGACCGGCGCAAAACACGCCGCCGGCGTGATTAGCCCTTAATCTGCCGGCGGTGGCGGTAGTGGTAAATAAGAATTCCACTGCCAACGAACAAAACCGTCACAGCGATTATCTTGGTTTCGAATATCATGGCATTAACACCTTCAGGCGGTATCATGGCAAAAACCATCGCCAGCGCCGTCGCCACAAAACCCACGGCACCCGACCAGCGGCCCCGCCTTTCATTTCCGGCAATCTTAACGGCTGCGGCAAACATGTACAGATAGGGAATAAAATAGAGGATGATTTCCGCGTCCAATAATATCAGATAGGCCTCCTCCACCGTGGAACCGGCCACGCTGAAGATGATGAAAACGGTGGTCAATGCCCCCTGAACCAGCAGTGAAACATGGGGCGTCTGGTACTTGGGGTGTATGCGGCCAAGGGCTTCCGGCAGATAACGATCCAGCCCGATGGCGAAGGGCACACGCGCCACACTGGTTACCCAGGCGCTGACGCCCCCGGTCCCGGACAGGGCGATAAACAAGGCGGCCACAATACCCACCCATAACAAATCAAAATGTTCCCCCAAAGCTCCAATCGACTGAACAATGCCGGCCAGCAGGCCGATTTCACTCTTCGGCATTGCCACCAGCAGGGCAAATGTCCCGATTATATATACTGTCGTGATGGCCACTCCGGATATCACGATTGCCCGCGGTATGTCACGCAGGGGATTTTTAATCTCCTCGCCCAGCAGGGACATGATCTCCAGGCCGGCAAAGCCGAAACACATGGCCGCCCAGAAAGACCAGGTGGAGGATTTACCTAAATCGGGCAGCAGGGCGCCGGGATGAAAAGGTTCTGCCGGTCCCTGCTTAAACAGATATGCCAGGGCCAGCGCAACTAATATCCCGATGGGAATCCAGACGCCGGCGCCACCGAAATTATGAATCCATTTACCCAGCGACAGACCGCGAATATTGATCAGGATCACCAGCCACAAAACAATCAGGGAAAACAGAACGATATAGATTTTATCATCTGCCAGGTCTGCATACCGGCTGCCGAAAACGAACAAGGCATTCCCGGCCAGAAACATTAGCAAGGTGGGGAAATAAATCAGATTGTTGACCCAATAGCACCAACCGGCGATAAAGCCGTGGTAGCGACCGAAAACCTCCCGTACCCAGACGTAAATACCGCCTTCCTGCGGGTAGCGGCGCGCCAGGGTGTGAATGGCATATCCCTGGGGAATAAAAAACACCAGCAGGGCCAGCACCCACAACGTCAGACTGGAGTAACCGGTACGGGCGGCGGTCAGCAACCAGCGCAAACCCACCATGGCTACAATATTCATTAATACCAGATCCCATAGTCCCAGAGTACGTTTTAAGGAGGTAGTCATAATAATGAATATAGGTTAAGAATCACTATTATTGCACTCCCTCTGTTTTCTGCCTTGCGTCTGCAGTAATTTTATTGATTAATACAACTGCAAATCAGGATAAGATATGGTTGAACGGGTAAAAATTATCGGCGCTGGCGCCATTTGTCTGGCAGCGATTTTATGGGGTCTGGACGGTGTGGTCCTCACGCCGCGCCTCTATAATCTGGATGTTGGTTTCGTGGTTTTTATGCTCCATCTGATCCCCTTTGTTTTAATGCAGCCAGTCCTGTTTCGTGAATACCGCCATTTGAAAACAATCCCGGCCGGCGATTGGCTGACACTGACGCTGATCGCCCTGCTCGGCGGCGCCCTGGGGACCCTGGCAATTGTGAAAGCCCTCTTCCTGGTTAATTTTAAGCATTTATCCGTGGTAATCCTGCTGCAGAAAACCCAGCCGGTTTTCGCCATCCTGCTGGCGGCCATCCTGCTGAAAGAAAAAATCCGTCCCCGTTTCTTAGCCTGGGCCGCCGTGGCCCTGGTGGCCGGTTATTTCCTCACCTTCGGCCTCCATTTGCCCAATTTGGAAACAGGCGCCAACACCTTCCAGGCCGCTATCTGGGCCCTGGTAGCGGCGGCTTCCTTTGGCAGTTCCACCGTTCTGGGGAAAAAAGTAGTCAACCAATATCCCTTTGTCACCGTTACTTTCTTCCGCTTCGGGTTAACCGCCACCCTGATGCTGATTTTCCTGATGCTCACCGGCAACCTGAACCATTTCTCTGCCATAACACCGGCCAATATTTTGATTTTTTTCATCATCGCCTTCACCACCGGTTCAGGGGCGATTTTCCTGTATTATTTTGGTCTCAAGCGCATTCGCGCCACGGTGGCTACAATCTGTGAGCTGTGTTTCCCGGCCTCGGCGATAATCTTTGATTATATCTTTAATGACAGCATCCTGTCGCCGGTACAGTTGACGGCGGCGGCAGTGTTGGTGTGCGCCATTGTGCGCATCTCTCTCCAAAGAAACCGCTAACCAACCATGCTCTCAACAGCGGACAGACGGCGCAATCTTGCCCTCAACTGCGTCCATGAAGCGTCCTGGGGATTCGGTATCGCCTTTAATAATGCCTATGCCATTATTCCCCTGTTTCTCAGTCTGTTGGGCGCCCCCGATGGCGTAGTGATCTCAGTGGCGGGACTTTTCAGTATTCTGATTGCCGTACCCCAGTTGATCAGTGCCGTCATCGGCCGCAATATCCGTAATATAAAACTGGCAGTATTAGGAATTCATACTTTGACCTGGCCACCGCTGTTTATCGCTGGTTTTACTTTCGCTTTTTTGGCACCCACCGGATCATCGGCCTGGATATTTTACTATATCTGTTTCATCCTTTACGGACTGGCTATCGGTATGATTTTTCCCATCTGGGCTGATTTTCTCAAGCATGTCACCGTGCGGGAAACCCGCGGAACCTTTTTCGGTATTTCTTTTGCTTTCAATAGTCTGGGCGGTTTCGCCGGCGGACTGATTTCGAAGGAAATTCTGGCGGCAGGCAGCTTCCCTTCCAATTTTGGCTGGGGCTTTCTGCTGACCTTCTCCGCCCTGGTAATCGGTACGGTTATTTTTCCCCTTTACCGGGTCGAAAAACCGAAAGAAATACAACCACATAAAACCGTCCGCCAATTCCTTGCCGAGACCCTTTCCATCCTCAGGAACCATCGTAATTTCCGCCGTTATGTTGTCGGCCGCATTTTATTCACAGCTAATTTTCCTGCCGTCAGCATGTATGCTATCCATGCCCGGAGTCGTTTTGGATTCGACGTGAGTGAAGCGGGGATATTCACCGCCCTGAACACCGTAGCTTTCGGTCTGGCCAGTTACGCCGCCGGGCGCGTCGGTGATCGCCTGGGACATAAAACCGCCCTGATTATGGCCATGCTATTTCATTTATCAGCGATAATCACGGCAATAACCGCCCGGGATATGGCGATGGTTTATCTCGTTTTTCTGTTCCTTGGCGCCGGACTGGGCGCTTTTTTCCCAGCTTCCATGAGCCTGGTTTACGATTTCGCCGGTAAGCGGGACAATAAAACTATCATGGCTTTGACAGACACCTCGCTGGCGCCCTTCACGTTCATTGCCATCATGACGGCTGGCAGCCTGGCCCACATGGTCAGCCCGGAGCTAATCCTGGCGGGTATTGGTGTTTTTATCGCCTTAAGCGTGGCCGTAATGATCTTTACCGTCCGTGATCCAAAACACATTTCAGATGCCAGTCAGTAATGAAATTCCACTGACCGGAATGATTTTTTTCACCTGATAATTACACTAAAGCGGGTAATAATCAACCGATCAAATGGAATTAATACTTGCATTTGGAAGATACCTCCCGGAAATTAAAGCGGTATTTCGCCGATATGATCAAGAATAAATATATAATTCTCCTGCTGATTCTACCTCTGGTAGCCGGGTTGATGTCCTGCAAGGATAATCCCGAACGTCACCTGAAGTTGGGTAACTGGTATTTTCAGAAGGAGTTAATGGACGAAGCCATCATGGAGTTTCGGGAAGTAGCGCGGCTGCTGCCCTCCGATCCTTCACAACTGACGCGTGAAGAATTCGAAATTCTGGCTAAATCCCACTATAGTCTGGCACTGGTATATACAAAAAAAGGCTGGTACGACTACGCTCTGACCGAAGCGGATATCTGTTTCAAGCTGATGCCAACCCGTGAAAATCATGAGTTGACCCAGTTGATCAAGAAACGTATCGCCCTGGGCGCCGACCCTAATTAGTTTTCACCGGTTCCCAAATTTAATCTGCTGAATAACCAGGGCGCCCCCAACCCGATCCAGGCCCCCATCAGGCCATAGCGCAACCAGTCCGCCCACAGGGCCGGTGGCAACAGGGCCTTAATTCCCACTTTAAGCACCAGTACTATTAATAAGCCGATTATTATTTTAACCGCATTCTGCCACCAGTTGGCCCGGTAATTAAAGCCCACATACTCGCCATCCAGGATGATACCGGCCACCAGTCCCGCCAGCATTCCCCCGGCCCGTACGCTGATGGGGGAGGGCGTCAGTAAAGCCAGCATCAGCCCGGCGAACACCGCCAACATGGCCGTCGGCACCGCCGGCAACTGTGGCGTTTGGTGACGGATTTTTTCGGTGATGGTGATTCCCGCAAACAGAATCACAAATCCGATGCTCCATCCGCCAACCACGTCATGGGGAAAATGGACTCCCAAATAGACTCGCGACAACCCCACCATGAAGATGATCATGGCATACCAACCATAGCGCGGGCGGGCGGTCAGGCGGTTGATCGACCAGGCCAGAAATCCCCACAATACCATCGCTCCCTGAGCGTGTCCGCTGGGGAAACCGAAGTGGTCAGCCTCAATTAAACCGACACCGATGGGACGCGGCAGGCCGAAAGCTTCCTTTAATTGGTAGTTGATCCAGAAATTAACCAGCAGTATAACGGCCAGCGGCAACAGGTCCCGGCGGCGCCAACACCACAACAGGATTGGCAGCATCAGCAGGTAAAATTCCTCATTGCCTAAAAAGGTGATGGCCTTCATTAATAAAATCAGCCAGTCAAAATCGAATTGCTGAAGAAAATGAATTATAGTCATATCGCTACCCTTGTGCTGACTGAAGTTAATCCCATACCGGGTGAGGAAAAAATGATTGTAATCTGTTGATTTCCCGGGATATTTTCTCCGCACGCTATTGTATTTTCCGCACCCGGCTGCCACCCGACTCGTTGGTTTTCCACTGCGGAATTCTTTGCAATGATTAATTTTTGATTGGATACTGATATGGCCACTGATACCGCTGCCGATTTAATCGGTATGGATAATGAAATGCGCTCAATGGTGCTGGACACCATCCGGCAACTCCGTAAAAAATTATTAACTAAAGACCTGATTCTCGAGTGGGATAAAAACGAAATCTTTCCTGAAGCAGCCATCCGGGAAATGCTGGGGCCGGATATCGGACTGCAACTGGTTTTTATACCCGAGGAGTACGGCGGATTGGGCGGCGGTGCCCGCGATTCCTGTGCCCTGACTCGTGAAACCTCCCGTATCTGCCTGGGCATTTCCACCGCCTTTTTCGCCCTGCATCTGGGTTCCGATCCGATTCTGGTGGGGGCCACCGATGAGCAGAAAGCTAAATGGCTGGTAAAAATTGCCGAGGGTGAATCCATCGTGGCCTACGCCGTCACCGAGCCGGGCGCCGGCAGCAATCTGGCCGCACTGAAAACCAAGGCCGAGCCCATCACTGATGATGACGGCCGAATCGTCAGCTACCAGCTTAACGGGACCAAACAATTTATTTCCAATGGCGGTTACGCCGATATCGTTACCGTCCTGGCTAATACGCCGGAAGGTCCGGCCTTTTTCGTGGTGGAAAAAGGCACCACCGGTTTCCAGCCGGGCAAAAGCGAGGAAAAACACGGTATTCGCGCATCCAATACTGCACCGATAGTACTGGATGATGTGGTTGTACCGGCGGAAAACCTGATCGGCCGGGAGTCTGGCAATGGCATGAAACAGGCCAACGAAGTATTCGGCTACACCCGCCTGATGGTGGCTGCCATGGCTCTGGGAGCCGCTGAAGAAGCCCTGGATATTGCCATCAAATACGCCCAGGAACGGGTACAGTTTGGCTCCACCCTGTCGGAAAAACAGGGTTATTCCCATAAACTGATCGTACCAAACGTGGTCCGCCTGATGGCAGCGGCAGCCCATATCGACCAAACAGCCATGAAATTCGATCGCGGCACCACGGGACTGCAGGAAGAAGGTTCTATTGCCAAATATTTCACCACCGAGATGGCCAACATAGCTGCCGATCACAGCGTTCAGGCACTGGGCGGGTATGGTTACATCAATGAATACGAGGTCGAGAAGATTCGTCGCGATGTGCGCATTACCAATATTTACGAAGGCACCAGCGAGGTACAACAGAATATCATCAGCATGTTCCGCTGGAAGAAAACGGTAAAAACCAAGGGTCGGTTCTACGAAAATCTGGCCTGCGAGTTGGACCAGATCGCAAACGATTATCCGGAATTAAAAGCTTCCATCGGTGCCAACACCCTGCGAATCGTCAATGCGGTAATCCAATTGATCCATGCTAAAAAATTGTCCAGAAGTCAGCATGTGATGTTCGCCCTGTCGGAAATGATTGCCTGGGCCGAGGTGAATGGCGCCATGATCACCCGGGCCGCCAGTGATTTGAAGACCGGCAAACACTCGGCTGGAAAATCCCGTCTGGCAGCACGAATCATGGCAGCGGAAACCACCCGGATAATTATGGCTAGGGCGGCGGAAATAATCCTGGGCAGCGAAGTCATGACCACCGCCGAATACCTCGCCTTCCGGCAGGAAAATAATTTCAACAATCTGGATGAAGCCGACACCGGCCTTATTGCCGACATGGATAGCCTGGCGGACATAATATTCGACCGTAACTAACCATAAACCAGAAACTTTAATCTCGGTAACACATAGTATCAATATATTGAGAGTATGGAAATGATCGATAAAATCAAAAAATTCAATTTAAGAACGGCCTTCTCAAAAGAAGATATCGAAGCGGCCGGCGAAGGCACACTGGATACCGGTTTTGCCGGTAAATTACCCAAAGCACCGATGCTGATGATCGACCGCATCCTGGAAGTCTCCCGGGAAGGCGGCAAATTCGGCAAGGGTAAGATTCTGGCGGAACTAGACATTGATCCCGATAACTGGTTTTTTAAATGTCATTTTAAAAATGATCCGGTGATGCCGGGCTGCCTGGGTCTGGATGGCTTATGGCAGTTGCTGGGCTTCTTCCTGTCCTGGGCCGGCGGTGAAGGCAAGGGCCGCGCCCTGGGTTGCGGCAATGTAAAATTCAAGGGTCAGGTCCGCCCCTACCATAAACTGGTTACCTACCATCTGGATATTAAAAAAATCATCACCAAACCGGTTTACATGGCCTGGGCTGACGCGGTGATGAAAGTGGAAGAAAAAGTGATCTATTTTGCCGAAAATCTGCAGGTAGGCCTGTTCCCCAAATTGACCTGGGATTACGGCGACGATCCGGCCCTGGATCCATTTTAAAATCCTGACAGGAGGGGTGAATGGCGCTGCGCTGTGGTATCGTTGGCTTGCCTAATGTAGGCAAGTCCACTATTTTTAATGCCCTCACCGCCTCTTCCGTCCCGGCTGAAAACTACCCTTTTTGTACCATTGATCCCCATGTAGGGATCGTTCCCCTGCCCGACCCGCGGTTGCCGGAAATTGCCCGTATCCACGGTTCTGCTAAAACTACGCCCGCCACAGTGGAATTCACAGATATCGCCGGACTGGTTCGGGGTGCCAGTCAGGGTGAAGGACTGGGTAACCGTTTTCTGGGGCAAATCCGCCAGGTGGCAGTCATTATCCATGTTATCCGCTGTTTCGAGGATGATAATGTCACCCACGTAGACGGAGCCATCGACCCGGTGCGGGATGCCGAAACAGTAGAAACCGAGCTGTTATTGGCCGATCTGGAGACAATAGACCGGCGGCTGGAAAAATCCAGGAGAGCCTCGCAGGTGGGTGACCGGCAGGCCCGGGCGGAGCTGACCACGCTGGAGCGGCTGCATGATCATTGCAACGCCGGCGGGATGGCCCGGGATTTCAAATCTGCCAGTAATGAGCAGGCCACGATCGATTCCCTGTTTCTGCTGACGGCAAAACCGATTTTGTACGTGGCCAACGTAGATGATAACGAATTCAGCGATCCCGGCCGCAGCGCTCTGCCGCGCCGCTTGCTCGCTTTCGCCGAACGGGAGGGCAACCAGGCCATCCGGCTGTGCGGTTCTCTGGAGCAGGAGCTGGCCCTGCTGGAATCTGAGGAACGGGAACTGTTCGCCGGCGAATACGGTCTCCATGAATCGGGACTGGAAAAACTGGTGGCGGCGGCTTTCGATCTGCTGGGGCTGAAAACCTTTTTCACAGCCAATGAAAATGAAACTCACGGCTGGAATATCGCCCGGGCGGCCACAGCCTGGGAAGCGGCCGGTGAGATCCACAGTGATTTTCAGGAGGGATTTATCAAGGCGGAGGTTTTTAAATACGATGATTTGATCCGCCATGGCTCGCCTAAGGCCGTGCGCGAGGCGGGTCTGGCGCTGTTGGAAGGCCGCGATTACCACGTTGAGGATGGGGATTGCATCCTGTTTCGTTTTAATTCTTGATTCTTACTTTTAGACGTACGTTTTACGCATGCTTTTCATCCTTCCATCCGGTGGTAACGCTCGGTAGTGTAATTATGGTTTTGCGGACAGAACACTGTTCTGTCCCTGCCCGTCTGAGTATGATTCGGGTTTGATCAAGATTTATGTTTAAATCTCTCAATCTGATTTTATCGCATACAACGCGGAACTTTGATACCAGTGCGGGAATCAGGTTGTTCGACCCTTTCAGGGTCGTTTTATTATTCATCTTTGGTCCGGTGGTTGCACCACCGGTTATTCACATTCAATCCCTGCGGGATTGTACTCCATCATTCTGGTTGCATCGCTCCGCGGTGTAACTCTTGCTGCCGTATTGGTTTCAAAGCGTAGCATTGAAGCCAGGAATGGTTAGATAGCAAAAAATTGTGCTTTTCGTAGGGACACGGCGCGCCGTGTCCTTACGCATTTCGGTAGTTGCACCACCGGTTGTTCACATTCAATCCCTGCGGGATTGCGGTCAATTTTACTAGGAGCATCGCTCGGCGGTGCAACCATGTTATTTGCATCGGTTTCAACGCGGAGCATTGAAACCAGAGAAATTTCCATTGCCTGGTCCTTAAGGGCCGGGTTTAAACAAGAATCTTATGGCAGGCCGTTTACGGAGACTGGAGGCAGGAAACCGGAGAATGGAGAAAAACCCGCAGAATAAATGATTATGGTTTTTGAGAATTGATTTCAGAACAAGGATCAACGAATGTTGATTTATGATGTAGGGGTACGAAGCATCGTGCCCGCTATTCGGATGTGATCTTCACAAATCACAAATTATTGTTGGAAATTCGTTGAGCAATCTTCAAGGTTGTTGGGTGGCAGTGCCACCGGCTATTCACATTCAATCCCTGCAAGATTGTACTCCATCATTCTGGTTGCATCGCTCCGCGGTGTAACTCTTGCTGCCGTATTGGTTTCAAAGCGTAGCATTGAAGCCAGGAATGGTTAGATAGCAAAAAATTGTGCTTTTCGTAGGGACACGGCGCGCCGTGTCCTTACGCATTTCGGTAGTTGCACCACCGGTTGTTCACATTCAATCCCTGCGGGATTGCGGTCAATTTTACTAGGAGCATCGCTCGGCGGTGCAACCATGTTATTTGCATCGGTTTCAACGCGGAGTATTGAAACCAGAGAAATTTCCATTGCCTGGTCCTTAAGGGCCTTGTCCGGGAGATTCAGGGATCAGAAAATTGGAAAACATTAACGGGTTAAACAGCGACTTTTATTTGTGAAAATGGCAATGAGAATCCAGGTCATTTCGATGAGTCCGCCAGCAGGCGGAGGAAGAGAAATCTGCAAATGACGAGCGGTCAACTAACGACGATTACTCTACGCCTGTGGGCGTGTTATGAATGACACGGCGTTTTTAATTCGGGAAATTATTAAGTTTAAAGAGTAAATGATGAAATTCCATCCAACATCCAAAATTTTACCCACCGAAGCTTCAGCTTGCCGACCGAAACATTTGTGCAGGTTGGCGCAGGTGGGCCAACGCTCCATCTTGCCGCACCGAAGTCCGAATGGACATAGGCTGATGCTCCTCAGCTTATTTGCCACAGAGACGCGGAGGTCACAGAGAAAACTGAATAAATGATGAAAAACCTCCAACACTCCATCTTGCCGCACCGAAGTCCGAATGGACATAGGCTGATGCTCCTCAGCTTATTTGCCACAGAGACTCAGAGAACACAGAGAAAACTGAATAAATGATGAAAAACCTCCAACACTCCAACATGCCACGCCGTAGCCCGGCTTTCAGGTGGGCGAAGG
>LSCG01000117.1 GCA_001577055.1 Fidelibacterota bacterium TCS56 | reverse complement strand
GGCCGGATTCCGGCGATATTCAATGCAGCTTCAGCTTGCTTCCACCGATGAATTCCCTCAGCAGGCAATCTTGCGGTAGAATCGATTCGTCATCATACTGATCGATTTCCGACAGCAGGTTGTAGATGCGCTCCGCCCGCAGATAAGCGTCACGCCGGGAAGGATCATTCTTCCAAATGTCAATGAATTCCGGGAAAAAATGATACAAGTGCTTCTTCATGTATGGCAGTTCGTAGGGCAGTGATCCGTTTAAAACATAATCCACACTGTGAATCATAGGGATAATATGCTTGAGTTCACTGCGCCGTACGTAATGCCAGTGGCCGATGGTCTGCATGGGATCGTAACCCCGCTTGGCGTTGTCGCGCACCATGCGCCGCAGCAAACGGATATCGGCCCAGCGCGTCCATTTATTATGACTGTCCCGTAGCTGGGCAATCGTTTCGATATAGATTTTAAACTTCTGGTCATCGGGAACGCTGCGCGTCATGGGTTCGTGCAATCCATGCAGAGTATCCAGTACAATCACCTGCTCCGGTTTGATGGCTATGACTTCACCGTTATCAAAACGTCTCCCCACTGAGAAATCGTAGCGCGGCATCTGCACCGTTTCACCCCGCACCAGCCGTTCCAGATGTTCATTGATCAGGGCAATGTCCAAAGCCACCGGCTGTTCGAAATCGTAGTCGCCGTGCTTATCCTTGGGGTGCATCTCCAGATCGAAAAAATAATGATCCAGGTTCAGGGGGACGGTCTCTATGCCCAGGCGATTGAGGTTGGCGGACAGCTTGGCGGTGGTGGTGGATTTCCCCGATGAGGAAGGCCCGGCCACGATGATTATCCGCAGGTTGTCCCGCGCCTTCACCACAGCGTCGGCAGCATCACGAACACTTTTTTCAAATACACGGTCCGCCTCCCTGACCAAATCAGGAAAACTGCCTTCGCGAATACGCTGATTCAGCTTTTGGGTGGTATCGCAACCGTGGTCGATATTCCAGAGCAGCGTCTCCAGGATCATTTTATAGGGCAGTGAAGTGGCTTTGCTCTGCCGCTCTGATTTTCGATGACGTTCGCGCTTGCGGTAATCGCGGTACAGGATGTAAGCCTTGGCCGTGCGGGCGTGACCGTTCTCAATCAGCACTTTTTCGATCACATCCTGGATTTCCTCCACCAGCGGCGTATGATCAGGGTGGTAATATTCATTCAGCAGTTGCACCACTTCCCGGGCCAAATCTTCGCTCAATTGTCGATCCCGGCCGCCCACTTCCAGGGCCGCCCGGAAGACGGCATTGACGATTTTTTCCTGTTCAAATGCTACTTTGCGCCCGTCGCGCTTGATAATTTCTGTTATACGATTCTTCATAACCTCGATGGCGGCTGGTTTATTTGTCAGACATAGAAATTAGACCAATTTCCCCCGATGGGCAAGAGGGGGATATGGATCATATGCTAATAGAAAATCTGATATATGAACTGTTGTGTAGGGGGCGATTTCCAAATCGACCCATATTGTTTAAGCTCATTTCGGTCAGTCCGAACGCTTCAATCTCCTCACTACCCGGTCAAAATCCGATAAATACTGTTTGTCCTGTGAGCGGCGGAATTCACTATATTCCTCTTCCGACAGTGCATTTGCCACTTCCCTGGTGATTTTCCCCTTATTTGCAAGAACTTCAAAATCATTGAATTGCAGAAAGGCATTCAACCGCGCTTCCCATTCACCCATCTTCATCAGTCGCCCGCGACTGGCCTGCAACTCAGCGTAGTCCAGATACATATCAACGATGTGGTTCATCGCTTTGAGTTCATCTTTATTCATGTAATTCTTGGCGATCTTTGTATCAGATTTCAAGACCTTGCCAGAGGGGGCTTTCCGCCAGGTTGTTAGCCCCATGTGCGGCTTGTCTTTATCGGCCCGATCGGCAATAATCTCCGCCGCCGTCCGACCCGTAATGGCGAAATGCATCTTGTTCTGAACGGTGGCAAAAAAGCGTTCGGCTTCCGTCGTGCCTGGGGAGTAATCCACGGCAGTGGCATAAATATCAGTGATTTTCTGATATACCATCCGTTCGCTGGCCCGAATCTCACGGATTTCCTCCAGTAGGGCTTCGAAATAGCGGGTGTCGAAGCGGGTGCCGTGCTTGAAGCGCTCCCCGTCGATGGCGTAGCCCTTTAAAATATAATCTTTCAACCGCTCGGTTGCCCAGACCCGAAACTGGCTGCCCCGGTCAGAATTCACCCGATAGCCCACGGCGATAATGGCTTCCAGACTGTAGAATTTAGTCTTATATTTTTTCCCATCGGATGCAGTTGCCGAGTATTCCTCGGTAACTGAATTTCTTTCTAGTTCGCCGGTATTGAAGATATTTTTCAAATGTAGCGAAACATTATCTGTGCTGCAATCAAACAACTGTGCCATCAATTTCTGCGACAGCCAGAGATTCTCATCCTCAAACCGCACTTCAACCCGGACTTTCCCATCCTCTGTTTCGTAAATGGTGATCTGTCCGGTATCAGGATTCATTTGGCCATTTTCTCCCGCTTCGCCAGCCACCACAGCACTCCGGATCCCGCCATCATTGCCAGGCACAGCACCTGCCCCATGGACAGTGGTCCCAGCACGAAACCCAGGTGCTCATCAGGCTGGCGGAAAAATTCGATGAAGAAGCGGAAGAAGCCATAGCCGAAAATATATAACCCGGAGATGAACCCGGTGAAGGGCCGGTAATTCCGCAGGGGCCAGACGATGGCAAACAGCACTAGTCCCTCGAAAGTGGCCTCGTAAAGCTGGGATGGGTGGCGCAGGAGTCCGTCCCGGACGGCGGGGAAATACATTCCGATAGCCGCATCGGTGACCCGGCCATACAACTCACCATTGATAAAATTGCCAAGCCGCCCGAAGGTAAAGCCAAGGGGAATGGCGGGAATTATCAAATCGCCGATGGCGAAAATCGATATTTTATTCTTCCGGGCAAACAGGTACCAGGCCGCCACGATGCCGATCACCCCGCCGTGGTAGGACATCCCGGCGATGCCGGTGAATTTTAACTGTCCCCCCACCCGGCGAAATGGTGAGATAATGCTGATCGGATCTGACAGAAATTGATCGAAATTATAGAACAGTACGTAACCGAAACGCGCGCCAATCAGCAGGCCCAGAATGGCCCAGGTGATGGCATTGCTGAGGAATTCCTCCGAATAATCCAGCTTCTCCTTCTTGATCCGGCGGGCGGTTAAAAAGTACACGATGGTAAAGGCCACGATATACATGGTGGCGTACCAGCGGATGGGAAAATTCCCGATAGTAAAAATTACCGGATCCATCTGGGCCGGCAGATGCTGCCACCAGTCAATAAATGAATTCATAATTCTCAGATTCTAGCGCATTGCGGATTATTTACTGGTCAATGTCTGGGTGTAACGGGCATTGCGCTCCACCAGTTCCCGGCTGACGAAATCGCTGTGGTATTCGTTGGCCAGATAAATCTTTGTCTGGTCACAGTAATGGGGACTGGCCGGCACACCGCAGACGCCGGTGGGAATCACCGAGACCGATTTGTCCCAGTCGCTGGTATCGTAGATATGACGGTGGGAAGCGCCGTGATTGACTTGGTAGGGATTCTTATACGAATAGGCATAGGGTCCCACCGTGTGGGAAGCGCCTTTGGTTTCAAACGGTCCCCGGTTCAGGGTGAACAGCCGGTCGAGGATTTTAACCCCGCCCATGGGATGCTCCAACGTGAGGGTGTGGGACGCCCCCCAGCGCCAGTTCTGCGGTCGACTACCGTAACGACCGCTCAATTGCTCCACCGCGCGGCGGAAGCTGGCCTGGATGCAGTCGGTATAGGTCTCGACCTTCCCTTCGGTGTTGATATCGTCCCACCAGCGCGAGCCGGGATCGTGGCTGATATCATTCAGGGCAAAACGTGACAGATAGCTGGTGCCGATATATTTTTTAAATAACTCTTCCTGCAATTCATCTTTCAGCACCACTTCCAGCAGAACATTGTACAACTCTTCAAAAATCAGGGCGGCGGCACTGTGCCGATGGTAGGTGCCATCCCAGTCGATCAGTAAATCCATGGCGGTTTTTTCAGCCTCCGTCAAATCGTTCATCAAGGCCAGATTTTCCATGAAGATCGGCTTCAGTTCCCGCACCATAATGGAATTATCATCAGCCTGCATGCGCGCGAAATCTGCTTGTGACAACTGCTCTTTTTCCGTCAACAGTTCGCGAATCCGCTCAATGCGGTAATGCAGGCTGGGCCACTGTGGAATCCGGGTGCGGGCGTCATCACTCACCGATTTGTTGTTGGCAGAGGAGACAAATCCGCTAACGGGATTGTATTCATTAGGCAGGTCATCGAAAGGCACGAGTCCTTTCCAGTCGTACTGATCGGTTTCACCCGGAACCAGCTCCACCCCGTTCCAGCCGTCACGGACTGGTACTCCGGCGCAACAATAAAGACCGATATTTCCGGCTACATCGGCATAGGCGATATTCTGGCTGACTGAAACAAAGGTGCTAACCGCGTCTTTGAATTCATTCCAATTGGCAGCCCGGTTCAGCAGGTAAATCGTGCGCACCTCATTGCTCATTTCATTGCCGATCCAGCGCATGGAAATGGGCTCACTCTTGTCCGCCTCTGATTTGAAGCCGGTGACCAGCGGTCCCCGATGGGTAAAGCGGTTGGTGCGGGAAACGGTGGCGCCGTCTTTCAAACGAATGACCTCATTGCGCACCTCCATATCGCGCCATTCACCATTGAATTCGTATTGGTTGGGGTTGGCAGGATTGATCTTCTCCAAATAGAAATCCATGTCGTCCACCATTACATTGGTCATGCCCCAGGCGATACTGTCATTATGCCCGGCTACCACGAAAGGCGCTCCCGGCAGGGCCACACCGGTGACATTCAACTGCCCATCAATCACCTGGTGCATCTGATACCAGATACCCGGCGACGACAGTCCCAGGTGCATATCGTTGGCAAACAGGGGTCTGCCAGTGGCGCTTTTCTCACCGCTCACCACCCAGTTGTTGCTGCCGCGAAATACTGTAAGTCCCAGTTCTTCCAGGGATTGGGTCTTACTCACCAGCAATTCATCGAAATCCAGTTCGGCGGGAACAGCGGTAAACTCGGGATAGGCCACGCTGGTCTGTGATTGCAGGTTGGGCAGTAGTTGCTTGTACCTGGCTGCTCCCACCCGCTTTTTGATCTGGTGGAGTACGACTTCGATACTCCAGGGCATGGTCAAATCCCAGGCCATGTAGCCGATTAAATTCAGGGAATGGACCGGCTCCCATGGCTCCGGTTCGTAACCCAAAATGGCAAATTCCAGGGGCAGATTATCACCGCGGCTGGCGATATATTGATTAATCCCGTCGGCAAAAGCTTCCGCCGCCGTCAGGATTTTGGGATCCATCCCGGCCAGCACAGCCTGCGATTTATCCGGGATGCGCAACGATCGCAACATCTGGTCCGCATCAATCATATCACCGCCGAAAATTTCCGACAGCCGTCCGCTGGTGGCCCGGCGGATTAAATCCATCTGCCACAGGCGGTCCTGGGCCATGCACCAGCCCGTGGCCCGGTAGAGGTCATCCTCGTTGGCGGCATAGATGTGGGGTACACCATAGTCGTCGCGGTAGATTTTAACCTCGGCGGTGAAGCTGTTCAGCGCAACCGTGCCATTATAATCGGGAATACCGCGCCGGGCCAGCGATCGCAGAAACAGACCGGCTCCACAGGCGATGACGACAAACACGATAACCACACCCAGAAAAATTTTACGTCTCAACGACATTGATACCTCCGCACAAATTAATAAATTGACGGATAAATTAGGATGGATTCGCCAGTACAGGACAGGAAAATCTACCGTTTGATCGTAAATTCAATCCGGTTTTGGGAAAGCAATCAGCTTTTTTAATCTTTTAACCTTTTATTTTTCTTAGGTAATAGACTCGTAATTTGAAGCAGATAGACAAATCACCATCTCTCGTCCCGGCCACGGCCGCCCGCCGGGAATTCCATCTGGCACGCGTGATTCGCGATCAGGTCCGGCTGGACGATTCCCTGTTCGCTTTGGAAGGCAACCTGATCATCATCAATCAGGAAGCCGCCCGTCAAATGGTGAAGAAATTCGCCGAAATCAGTGGCGAAAACTGGTCCGCCGCTCAATTGGCTGCCATGGGACTGATCGACGAAATCCTCCATTACGTGGTGGGGCGTTATCTGGAGCAGGTTAAACCAACGGCCGTGGCGGCGGCCCTGGAGCATCTGGACAGCGAATTCGGTCAAGCTAAAATCGATGCGGCCCTCAGCCGTTTTCTCACCGACTTTCCGCCCACAGATATTTATAACTCCACCAATACCGTGGATAAATATTTATCGGATTCTACCAACGGATTACCCAACCGGGTGCTGGCCCTGGAAGAGCTGGTTCTCCACTGGCTGGCTAATTTGAATCCTGCTTTTGAATCATTTCAGCCATTATTCGATGATCAGGAAATGGAAACCGCCACCGGTTACCGCCGTTTGATGGACGACATCCTCACTTTTTTCAGTACCCAGCCGCCCTATGGTCCCAAGCTGCAAAACCTGATCGAGATGCTGCGGGAACCGGCCCGGGTGGTACCCCATTCCCTGAGTGGCCAATTGCAGTACATGCACGATAACTGGGGCGATCTGCTGGGTCCCTACCTGCTCCGCCTGCTGCGGGGACTGGATTTTATGGCGGAAGAAGATAAATTTCGGGGACTGGGCCCCGGGGAAATTCCCGTCCCCGTTTACGGTAGTGGCGATGAAGAGTATGAGCGATTCAGTCCCGACAGCGACTGGATGCCCCGGGTGGTGATGATCGCCAAAAACACTCTGGTGTGGCTGGATCAACTGTCCCGGAAATATGATCATCCAATCTATCGGCTGGATGAAATCCCTGACGAAGAATTGGACAAACTGGCGGACTATGGCTTCACGGCCCTGTGGCTGATCGGACTGTGGGAGCGCAGTGAAGTCTCGCAAAAAATCAAGCAGTGGTGCGGCAACCCGGAGGCGGAAGCCTCGGCCTACGCTTTGAAGCGCTACGTCATCGCTGACCGGTTGGGCGGACCCAACGCATTGGAGAATCTGAAAATCCGCTGCCGGCGGCGGGGCATCCGCCTGGCCAGTGATATGGTCCCCAACCACACGGGACTGGACGCCGACTGGTTAATCGAACACCCGGACTGGTATGTGCAAAACGACCAGCCTCCCTTCCACGGCTATCAATTTGAATCCGGCAATCTCTCCGATGATGACCGCATCGAAGTTCGGATCGAAGATCATTATTACCAGCGCAGCGACGCGGCGGTGGTCTTCCAGTATCGTAAAGATGGTCATACCCGCTACGTCTACCACGGCAACGACGGTACTTCCATGCCCTGGAACGACACGGCCCAGCTTAATTACCTGCTGCCGGAGGTGCGGGAAACGGTGATTCAAACGATTTTGCACGTGGCCCGGCAGACGCCCATCATCCGTTTCGATGCCGCCATGACCCTGGCCAAGCGCCATTTTCAGCGTCTGTGGTTCCCGGAACCAGGGAGCGGCGGTGATATCCCCTCCCGGGCGGAACGGGGACTGACCAAAGAAGAGTTTAATCGGGTTTTCCCGCAGGAATTCTGGCGCGAGGTGGTTGATCGCGTGGCGGAAGAAGTACCTCACACCCTGCTGCTGGCGGAAGCCTTCTGGATGATGGAAAGCTATTTCGTCCGCACCCTGGGGATGCACCGGGTCTATAACAGCGCCTTCATGAATATGCTGAAAATGGAGGATAACGCCAAATACCGGCAGACGATTAAAAATACCATCGAATTCGATCCACAAGTTCTGAAACGGTTTGTGAATTTCCTCAACAATCCCGACGAGGAAACGGCGGCGGTGCAGTTCGGCACCGGCGATAAATATTTCGGCGTCACCCTGCTGATGCTCACCATGCCCGGTCTGCCTATGTTGGGCCACGGACAGATCGAAGGTTATCGTGAAAAATACGGCATGGAATTCAGTAAAGCCTACTGGGACGAGCACCCGGACCAGGATTTAATCGATCGCCACCGGCGGGATATTTTCCCGGTGATGCGTAAGCGCTACCTGTTCGCCGAAGTGGAAAACTTCCGCCTGTTCGATTTATATCAACAGGACGGGTCCGTGAACGAAAATGTTTTCGCCTATACCAATCAGACCAACGAGCAAACACTGACGCTGTACAATAATGCCTACGAGCAGGCCAGTGGTTGGCTGCGACAGTCGGCGGCCTTTAATGAACGTCCCGGGGATGCACCACAATTGAGGCAGGTTTCGCTGGCGGAAGCCCTGGAATTACCCTATGCCGATGACTGCTTCCTGATTTTCCGGGAGCATGTGAGCGGGCTGGAGTTCATCCGCTGTGCCGTGGATATCCACCGGCAGGGCATGGCGGTGAATCTGGATGGCTACCAGTATCAGATTTTCTGGGAAATACGCCAGGTCTGGGATGGAGTGCAGGGGCAATACCGCCGTTTGCACGATACCCTCAACGGCGCTGGTGCCCCCAATATTGATGAAGCGCTGAAAGACCTTTTCCTGCGGCCCGTGCGGGAGGCCTTTACCACAGCGCTTGAAAAGACAGACAAAACTGCTATTGAAGAATTCATCGAATCTGTCCGCCAACATCTGGGCGGAGAATTACCAACCGAACCAGTGACGAAAAGAATATTTACTGAGATTGATTCACCAATTCCCGGCAGCCTGAAATTTACAGCCGTTGATAAAGCCACAATTAATATCTGGCGTCTGGTTCGGTTCATCGGTAAAGTGATTGATACCGAGGATTGGCCCCGCCATAGCCGGCGGCTGATTGACGAGTTGGGACTGGATGCGCCGATGGGTGCGATTCTGGCGGAATCCGGGATGGATACTGAGACCGCCGACCGGCAAATTCTGCTGATTGGTATTCTGTGTCGCTTCCAGCAGCATTTGACCGAGGTTGGGGATAAAGAGGCCCGTCAATTATTCCGTGAATTATTGGACGATGGGCAGGTCCACCGTTTTCTGGGCATCAATTCCTTCGGCGGGATCATCTGGTTCAACCAGGAGGGTTTCCGCGACCTGGTGCGCTGGCTGGAAATCATTACCAATCTACAACTGCCAATTGATTCCCATGCTGCTAAAACAGCTACAGATATCTGCCAGACCTGGCGGGATGCGGAGGAATCTTCGGATTACCAGGTTGAGAAGTTGCTGTCAGCCTTGGAAAAAAATAGCCACAGAGGCACAGAGAACGCAGAGAAAAACAGGATATTGAATATTTGAAATTGGTATGCTCCCCTGCTCCTCCGCTCCCCAGCTCCCCCGCACCTCATCTCCTCTGCCTTAGCCTTAGCCTTCTTTCCGTGTCC
>LSCG01000116.1 GCA_001577055.1 Fidelibacterota bacterium TCS56 | reverse complement strand
TAATCAACCAGTACCGGGCATGGCCCTCCTGCGTTTTTTTCTAAGGCGGACAAGGACTCTCACCGAACCCCTTTTTAATCCAACATCCAACATCCAACATCCAACATCTATAATCAACCAGTACCGGGGATGGGACTCGAACCCACACAACCAAAGGTCACCAGATCCTAAATCTGACGCGTCTGCCAATTCCGCCACCCCGGTATTCTTTATCTTACAACTCCAAAAAGCGGCTGAAATTAATCCCGTTCAGTCTTGTACAAAATAAAAAGGGTGAGCAAAATGCTCACCCTTTTTGGTAAATCAAGTCTGGTGCTTATTTCAACAGCACCATTTTACTGGTAGCCAAATGATCATTGGCCTGAATCCGATAGAGATAGACGCCGGCGCTCACATTGCGTCCCTGTTTGTCCAATCCATTCCAGGTCACGATCTTGCGACCAGGCTGCTGGGTTTCATTCACCAGCGTGCGGACTTCACGCCCCATCATATCATAGATCACCAGGCGTACATTGGAGACTTCACTGAGATCATAAAGGATATTAGTGGTGGGGTTAAAGGGATTGGGATAGTTGGGATGCAGGGCAAATTTGGTGGGCAGCGCCTCTTCTGCGTCGGTTCCCACCGCCGGATTGACCATCAGGTAACCATAAGCCATGGCATCGATGGCCTGGAAATTCTGATCAGCCGCCAGGGCCTGACTCAGCATGATCATGATATTACCATCAACATATTGAGGCTTCACATCAAAACTGACGGTCAGGATCGCGCCGGCGGTCGGGGTAATCCCGCTGACCAATTCGTAGGCGAAGATGTAGCCGGTACCATCATCCTGTTCACCGGTTTGGGCATCAATCACGGCGGTGGCGAAGATACCTGTTCCCTGAACATCTGTCATGGTAATCATATCAGGCATGTCAAAAACTTCCAATTCCACCGCGTAAACATTGACCTGATTGGTTATCGTAATATCGAAGGTTCCGCCGGTCATGTCATCATTGAAATCCATATTTTCCACTGAGTACATGGCATCGGGATATCCAACTCCAACCGCACTGGTGTACACCTCGGTGTAAAGCTGGATACTATTGATGTCCGATAGAATAACATCTATGGCCGTCAGATCCACAACCCCCCAGGGGGTAGTAGCGGGAATACTGAATTCCACGTCGGCGATATGATGCATACCGGGCGGAATCGGATTTTGCAGTGTGGCATCGGCGCCAATAATCGTGTAGGCGCCATCGATTTCATTGCCGTCCAGAATCCAGTTGGAGAGGTCCACGTCACCAGTGGGGGTAATCGAGACACCGGTGATCGTTACGGGATCATCCACCAGCGTTAACTGAATACCATGAATATTCTGGGTGTTATGCAGCATGATCGATACAGTGGCCGTCATGCCGGGCAAACCGGAGGCGCCGCTGACCATAATGCTCTGCGTTTCCACGCCGGCGTCGAAGGTGGAGCCGGTCTGGGTCCACTGCATTACATTGCCAAATTCATCCTGCACTTCCGCTGTGGCGATATTCAAGTCAAGCACGGTGGGTTCGGGCGCGGCTACCCGTACCACAACCTGGCAGATTGCCTCGCTGCCGGGAGCCAGAAAATCTCCGGTGCGAATACCGGTTACAGACATCATGCCGCCAGGCAATTCCAGCACATCCAGGAAAAAGTCGCCGTCCACCCGGTCAGTGGGCAGAATCACTTCGGCAATCAGATAATCGGGATCGTCTTCTATTTCAAAGAAGAAAAAGCCAACGTTGGATTCATTATTCAGGTAAATATCCAGTGTATCGGTGTTACCGGTAATGGCTGCGCCGCCTTCAATGGACAGTTCCACCCATTCCACCGGGGTTGCCATTTCTTCATTCGACGGTCCCGATTCGCCCATTTCAGAATAATCTCCGGTAATCACGTAATAATAGGTCTGGCCGTTACTGACGTCCACATCATCATAAGTCAATTGTGAATATGGCACGGTGGTGATCAGGTTATCGGGAATGATTTCGACGGGTGACGTAATCGAGCGATAAATATTGTAGGCGGACAGATCGCGGGTATTGCGAGTTTCGGTCCGCACCACCTGCCGGGTAAATTCTGCTGTCGGTCCGTTGGTGGAATACTCTCCGGCGGGCTTCTTCATGGCGGCATCGGGAATGACACCCTGCAGACCGGTATTCATTGAATAAACGGTCTCATCGCCGGAAGCCACCGTAATGGCATCCAGGAACCAGACGTACCACAGGCCGGCTCCGTCACCATCCACGGCCTGCCAGGCGATCTGAACCGACTGTCCCGAGAATACACTTAAGTCTATTTCATAGGGATATGACCAGGCATTCCAGTCACCAAGCGTAAGATCGGAGAGGTCCAGCATGGTCTCCCAGTTGGTGCCGCCATCGGTAGATACTTTAACATAATAATGGTCACCATTGGTCGAACCCTCCCAGCCATAGCACCAGAAAGTCAGGACGGTGCTGGCGCCAACGGCTATTTCGGGAGTAATCAGCCATTCATCCTGGTGATCATAATCCCACCATAAGCCGGCTGATGCGGCTCCCTCGTAAACATAATCTGCTTCGTTTGTCACCGACCAGGTACAGGGTATTCCATCATCAGATACATTGGTATTGGTTATAATCTGCGTCCAGTCCTCCGGCGGGAAAACGTCGCCTTCGAAGCCTTCCACCACCGAATCACCGGGAACGTCCCACACCGGGGGCGCCCAGGCCAGGGGAACATGGCCGTCCAGACCACCGGTTGCCGTCAGGCTGGTCGGCGGTTCCAGGAAACCGGGATAAACGGTAACAATCCCCTGGGAAACACCGGCAATCCAGTAAGAGCCGCCCATATCATCGGTAACGACGGCATCGACAAAATCGATAATTACATCACCGGCATAAGCAAACTGATCAATTGTGAAATGAGCCGTTAAGATCGGATCGGTACCGGGAGCGATCGAGGAGTTATCCTCACTGAATACGATGACGCGGTCACCGCCTCCCATAGCCGCGGTAGAAACAGAAAATCCGGCTGTGCGGGTGGTGGTAACGACGGAGTCCAGGGATAAATAATCGGGCAGGTCCATCATATCAAACTGCAATCCGCCAACCAGATCGGTATTATCCAGGGAAATATCCAGTTCGACCGCCTCGTTGATATCGCCGGTGGCGGTACCCATCGAGAGACTTACGACACTGCCGATTGCGATCGAACCGTCAGTGATTTCGGTAACGAGGGCCAACCCGGCGGTATCACTGGCCATGGGAGCCATTCCGTCTAATCCAATAACCGCTGAAGCGATATCACTGCCATCAAATTGCAGCCACAGCACCGTGTCACCGGCCGCCGGCAAGGCGCTGACCTGGGCGGCATCGAACAAAATAACTCTCAGTTCACCGGTTGGCAATACATTATAATCGACACTAAAACTGCTGATATCATCATCGGGATAAGCATCCGTCAAATCCACCAACGGTGGATCAATGACAAAATCAAATTGTAAACCGGCCACTGCGTCAACTGGACCATCCAGCGTTACAGGAACCAATATAGAATCTGCATAAGCCGGATATTCGACAGATCCGATTCCAACCGTCACATCTGTCTGTGCCATCAATGGCAGTGCCAGCAATAATAAAGTCGCAATTAATGAAGAGTATTTCCTGTTGGATTTCATGGACTCCTCCGGAAAGTTGATATTCGTGTATGACAAAGCATCATTAATTTTGTTTTCTTATTAACCGCTCGAGTATTGATTCCAATGCGCGGCTCCTGCCCTCCGATGAATCGAAACGTGGCATATTAAGATGAGTAAAAGTAAATATTTTATCAGGATATTCCACCAAGTTTTTCACAGATCAGGAAAAAAATCGGCCTTTGTCCGGAATCAATCTGCCTGGGAATAACCACGGTTTAAATATTCGGGTAATTTCTTGTATTTAATGGTTTCCCGTTTCCCGCTGGGGGATATTACTTCTATCCGTTCATTCCGGCCTATTTTTTTATCCACTGTGATCGGCTTGGTACTGGCCTGCTGTGGTTGACTGCCACCGCCTTCGGCTTCCGGTTGCCCGGCGAACCCCATACCGGTGGTATCGGCATGCTGGACCTGAATATTCCGGGCTTGAGGACCCCTGCCGTGAGCAGCGCTTTCCAAGCCCTGAATCTGGGTACGGAAAAGTCGCTGGAGTGTATCCTTACTGGTTTCAATCATCATGGCAGTGAACATGTGAAAACCTTCTGACTTATATTCCAGCAGCGGATCTTTCTGCCCATAAGCCCGCAGATTGATGCCCTCCCGCAATTGATCCATTCCGTACAGGTGGTCTTTCCATTTTTCATCAATCGTTCGCAAGACGATGAAGCGCTCAAAAGCCGTCATTGTCTCCGGTGGAATCAATGATTCGCGTGTGGCGTAAACTCCGTTTGCCTGTTGCAGAATTACCCGCCGAACGTCTTCCAACGAGCTGTCGGTAAAACGCTCCTGTTCCAGATTGACCAGAATCGTAGAGGACAAATTCTGTCTTAATTTATCCCAGTCCCATCCGATAACATCCAGGCTGATGGCCTGTTGCTGGTCCAGCTCGTCATCGATGAAATCAACCAGCATCTCATCGATTGATTCCCGCAGATTATCACCGCCCAGGGCTTGATTACGCAAATCGTATACCACTTGCCGCTGCTGATTCATTACATTATCATATTCCAGCAGGTGCTTGCGGATGCTGAAATTGCGGGCCTCTACCTTCTTCTGCGAATTGCCGATGGCCCGCGTGACCATGCCGTGGGTTATGACCTCCCCTTCTTCCAAACCCAGGCGGTCCATGATGCCGGCCACGCGATCACTGCCGAAAAGCCGCATCAAATCATCTTCCAGTGACAGGTAAAACCGCGAGGAACCGGGATCGCCCTGCCGGCCGGAACGACCCCGCAACTGGAGATCAATCCGCCGCGATTCATGCCGCTCGGTGCCAATAATATGCAGGCCGCCTGCTTCGCGCACCCCTTCGCCCAGCTTGATGTCGGTACCGCGACCGGCCATATTGGTAGCGATGGTCACCGCTCCCGGTTGTCCGGCCCGGGTCACAATTTCAGCTTCGCTGCGGTGCTGCTTGGCATTCAGGACATTATGCGGGATGCCCTTGCGTTTCAGCATGCGGGCCAGCAATTCCGATACTTCCACCGAGATCGTACCAACCAGGCTCGGCTGTCCGCGCTGGTGGCAGTCCACGATTTCATCGATTACCGCATTATATTTTTCCCGTTTGGTCTTGTAAACCAGATCGTCACGGTCGTCGCGAACAACCGGTCTGTGGGTAGGAATTACCACAACTTCCAATTCATAAATACTGCCCAGCTCTTCCGCCTCGGTTTCAGCCGTGCCGGTCATACCGGAAAGTTTGTCATATAAACGGAAATAATTCTGAATAGTAATCGTAGCCAGCGTCTGGGTCTCACGCTCGATGGTCACATTTTCTTTGGCTTCCAGGGCCTGATGCAAACCGTCACTATAACGACGACCCGGAAGAACGCGGCCGGTGAATTCATCTACAATCAGCACCTTGCCGCCCTGTACAACATATTCCACATCTTTTTCATACAGGGTATAGGCCCGCAGCAATTGGGTAATATTATGTATCCGTCCACTGCGGTCCGCATGCATTTGATGGGCTTTTTCTTTGGCCTGTTCGGCCTCCAGACCAGTTAGATTGCCATTATCGATGTCATTCAACATTTCACCCAGATCGGGAATAACAAAGGCTTCCGGATCATCCGGTGACAGGGAATTTCGGCCTTTTTCCGTAATATCAATAACGTGGGTTTTCTCATCGATACTGAAGAATAAATCCTCATCCACTTCATGCAGTTTTTTATCCCGCATGAAATCCGATTCCACTTCCCGCACCAGTTTCTGGGTACCGGTCTCCTGGAATATTTTTAACAACTGGCGATGCTTGGGCATACCGCGGTTGGCCTGCAGCAATTTATAACCGGCGTCCCGGGGCTTATCCGCTTTTAGTGATTTCTCTCCTTCACCGACCAATTGGGTGACCAGGCTGTTCTGACGACGCACCAGTTGTTGTACCGCCGGTTTCAATTCCTGAAAGGTTTTATCAATCGGTGCATCCACCGATCCCGAGATGATCAGCGGTGTGCGGGCTTCGTCAATCAGGACGCTGTCAACCTCATCCACAATTGCAAAGGCATGGCCGCGCTGGACCTGGTCTTCCGGGGTGAGCGACATATTATCACGGAGGTAGTCAAAACCAAATTCATTATTGGTACCATAGGAGATGTCCAGGGCATAAATCTCACGCCGTTGAGTATTATCCATGGTATTGAGAATGGCACCCACCGACAAGCCCAGGCGGCGATAGATTTCCCCCATCCACTCCGAATCGCGTTGCGCCAGGTAATCGTTCACCGTAATCAGGTGAACGCCCCGTCCGGTAAGGGCATTGAGATACACCGGCATGGCCGCCACCAGGGTTTTCCCTTCGCCGGTCTTCATCTCGGCTACGTTCCCCCGGTGCAGCACCACCGCACCAACGATTTGCTCATCGTATGGAATCATATCCCAGGTGATATCCTGCCCAACGACTTTCCAGGTCTGACCAACCAGGCGACGGCAGGTCTCTTTTACCATGGCAAAGGCTTCCGGCAGGAACATTTCCAATTGGTCTTGTTCTACTTGATTAATACGTTTGTGGGCTTCGTCCTTATCCAGCTCAGAAAATTTTTCTTCGGCCGCTTGCCGGGCTGCCATTATCTGCTGCCGCATTTCAGCGGTACGGTCAACCAGATCCTGATCGCTTTTTTCAGTCAGGGTTTCCGCCAACTGATTGATTTCAGTTACCAGCGGCTGAACAGTCTTGATCTCCCGATCGGATTTAGTACCTAATACGGAAGTAATTAATGATTTCAACATAAGCAAATATTACCCATGAATTCCCGCCAATACCAGCGGGCATTTGGTGGTTTATTCCCGGCCTGTTTCGGATTTTTTTTCGGCCGCCATTTTAGCTTTAAAGACGGCATCCAGAATTCCATTCACAAAACTGGAACTTTCCTCGGTGCTGTATAGTTTCGCGATTTCGATCGCTTCGCTGATCGAAACTTTAGGCGGGACATCTTCCATAAAATATATTTCGCTGATAGCCAATTGCAGGATCAGCCGGTCCAGCAGGGCAACCCGGTCAATATTCCAATTTACCAGATGGCCGGAAACCTGTTCTTCGCACCATTCTTTATATTTAACGGCATTTTTATACAGATTGGTCACATAGCGCCTGGTACTGTCGTTCATCTGGTCCCGTTCGAGAAGGTCCGCCAGGACCTTCTCGATGGGATCATCACTGATTTCGAGGGCATACAGGGCTTTCAGTACACTCTCACGCGCCAGTCGCCGCGGATGTACATGCGCCGGTGTCACGCGTCGCGTTTACTCATAAGGTTGGTGCGCGGCAGGTGAATACTTTTCAACTTGCCCATGCTGTCGATCCGGTTCATAGCCACGCGGTCGGCGGCGACATTGGTAGGCACGTTTTCGTCATCCGACAATTTGAAAATCGTCATCAGCGTGTCATAGATGCCTTCCGCCTGTGAGAATGCGCGATCGCGGTTATAGCGGTCCATCTCATTGGCCACGTTGATCAGGCCACCGGCGTTGATGGCATAATCAGGGGCGTAGAGAATACCGGCTTTGGTCAGCGCCACACCATGCTTGGATTCTGATTCCAACTGGTTGTTGGCGGCGCCGGCGATTATAGCGGCTTTCAACTGGGGGATCGTATCGTCGTTGACGGTGGCGCCCAGGGCACAGGGTGCATAAATGTCCACATCCAGTCCGTAGATTTCATCGATAGGAACCGATTTTACGCCAAATTCTTTCTCTACTTTCTGCAACGCTTCCAGGTCGATATCGGTGGCATAGACCTCGGCACCTTCTTCGTACAGGTGTTTGCAGAGATAATAACCCACATGGCCCACACCCTGCACCGAAACCTTCAGACCGCTGAGACTGTCCAGACCCAGCTTGTGTTGGACCGCAGCCTTCATACCCATGAAAGTGCCGAAGGCCGTCACCGGGGAGGGATCACCGCTGCCGCCCAGGGCCCGGGAAATACCGGTGACAAAGGGAGTTTCCATCCGCACCCATTCCATGTCTTTCACGCTGGTACCCACATCTTCGGCCGTAATATAGCGGCCGCCCAGACCCTCCACGAAACGGCCGAAAGACCGGAACAACAGTTCCGATTTCTCGGTTTTGGCATTGCCGATAATCACGGATTTGCCACCGCCCAGATTCAAACCGGCCACGGACGCTTTATAACTCATCCCGCGGGAAAGCCGCAGAACATCACGCAAAGCGTCCGCTTCGCTCTTATAATTCCACATCCGGCAGCCACCCAGGGCCGGTCCGATAGTAGTATCGTGAATTGCTATAATGGCCTTTAAACCGGAATCAGGATCGTTACAAAAAACAATCTGCTCGTGGTTTTTTTCGGCTAATTTCTCAAAAATTGACATTAACGCCTCCTTCCCTTCCCGGGAATTAAGTGATTAGCTAATTATTGTTACCGCCGAATCAGTCTCGTAACAGTTCACGGGCGATAACCAGTTGCTGTATTTCTGAGGTTCCTTCATATATTTGGGTGATTTTCGCGTCACGCATCAATCGTTCCACGCCATATTCACGCATATAACCGTATCCTCCAAATATCTGAACACATTGAGTAGTCGCCTCCATGGCAATTTTGGAAGCAAAATATTTGGCCATGGCCCCTTCTTTGGTGAAGGGTTTGCCAGCATCTTTCAAGGCTGCCGCCCGGTGAATCAGCAGGCGGGCCGCATCGATATTGCAGGCCATATTGCTGATTTTGTCGTGGGTGGCGCCAAAATTGGCTATCGGCTGACCGAATTGTTCCCGTTCTTTCGAATATTCCAGGGATTTTTCCAGTGCGGCACGGGCGATGCCCAAAGCCTGGGCGGCGATACCGATCCGCCCCCCATCGAGGGTATTCATGGCAATTTTGAATCCCTGCCCGGCGGTGCCGATCAGGTTCTCGGCCGGCAGGCGGCAATTATCGAAATAAAGTTCGCAGGTATCCGAACCGCGAATGCCAAGTTTATCCTCTTTTTTGCCCACACTGAAGCCGTCCCAGCCTTTCTCCACGATGAAGGCCGAAACGCCCTTATAGCCCACGCCTTTTTCGGTGAGGGCGTAGACTACCGCCACATCGGAACTGATGCCGTTGGTCACCCAGTTTTTCGTGCCATTCAGGATGTAATGATCACCATCTTTTTCGGCGAAGGTCCGCATGGCGCTGGCATCTGAACCGGATTGTGGTTCGCTGAGCGAGTAGGCGCCCAGTATTTCCCCGGACGCCAGGCGCTTCAGGTATTTTTCCCGCTGCCGGTCATTACACCAGTTCAGGAAGATTTGACAGACCAGGGAATTATTCACCGACATAACGACGGCCGCCGAGGCGTCGGCACGCGCCAATTCTTCGATGGCCATGGCATAACTGATGAAATCCACCCCGGCGCCGTTCCATTTTTCCGGTACGATCATGCCCAGAAAACCCAATTCAGCCATCATCTTAATCTGCTCCGCCGGGAACCGGGCTTCTTCGTCCCGTTCCATTACGCCCGGCGCCAGGTGTTCTTCGGCAAAATCGCGGGCCGTTTGCCGGATCAGTAATTGCTCTTCACTGTAATTGAAATCCATCAGACGGCCTCCACCACTACGGCTGCTGCCTCTCCACCACCGATACACAGGGTAGCCAGACCGGTTTTGGCTCCCCGGTCGCGCATGGCGTGAACCAGGGTGGCCAGCACCCGGATACCGGAAGCGCCAATGGGATGACCGATGGCAATCGCGCCCCCGTTTACGTTGACTTTAGCCGGGTCAATTTTTAAATCGTCGATGGCGGCCATGGTCACAGGTGCAAAGGCTTCGTTGATCTCCCACAGGTCAATTTGTCCGGCTGTCAACCCGGCCTTTTCCAGGGCCTTCTGAACGGCCTTCACCGGAGCGGTGGTAAAC
>LSCG01000114.1 GCA_001577055.1 Fidelibacterota bacterium TCS56 | reverse complement strand
TGCGGGTGATCAAGCCGCGGGTGGGGGGCGCTTTCGGCGGCAAGCAGGAGATTCTGAACGAAGAACTGGTGGCGGCGGTGACGCTGAAGACCGGTCGCCCCGCCCGGTTGGAATACACCCGGGAAGAGGAATTTTACGCCGCCCGTTGCCGCCATCCGCAGATTACCAAATTCAAGATTGCCGTCGATGAGGACCACCGCCTGCAGGCCATCGATCTGAAAATTCTGGAAAACAGCGGCTCCTACGGCGCCCATGCGCTGACAGTAATGTCGGTGACGGCCCAGAAAGTGCTGTCGCTGTACCGGGCGCCCAATCTGCGGGTCCATGGCGACGCCGTGTACACCAATCTGCCGATTGCCGGTGCCTATCGCGGTTACGGCGCGCCCCAGGGCTTTTTCGGTTTGGAAGTGTTAATGGATGAGATCGCCGCTGAGCTGAAAATCGATCCCATTAAGTTGCGCCATAAAAATTACGTACAGGTGGGCGATGACCTGCCCATCGCCGCTATTCTGGGTGAAGGCCGGGAGGGTTTTCCGGCCCAGGTACGTTCCACCGGTTTGCACGATTGCCTGGAAGAAGGGAAGAAGCTCATCGATTGGGACGCCCACCGCAACGAATCCAAATCCGGCACGATCCGCAAAGGCGTGGGTGTGGCGGCAGTGGGGCAGGGCAGTGGTATCCCGGGGATCGACATGGGGTCGGCCTTCATCAAGATGAATGAGGACGCCAGCTTCAATCTGCTGGTGGGCGCCACCGATCTGGGTACCGGATCGGACACCGTGCTGGCCCAGATCGCCGCCGAAGAGATCGGTGTGCCGGTAGAAAAAATCATCGTTTATTCATCAGACACGGACCGCACGCCCTTCGATACCGGCGCCTATGCCTCCAGCACAACTTATATTTCCGGAGCAGCCGTGCGTAAGGCAGCCAAAGAGGTAAAAAGGCAGATTTTAGATTTAGGTAAAAAACTGCTGGCTGCTGATGAGGCGGAGATACGTGACGGGCAGGTGGTGACCCCGGCCGGCGCCAGCCTATCCTTTGGAGAAATCTGCACCAAGACTTTTTATACCGAAGAACAGACCCAGATCATGGCCACCGCCAGCCATATGAGCTTCGATTCGCCCTCGCCCTATAATGCCACCTTTGCCGCCGTGAGCGTGGATACGGCTACCGGGCTGGTGACGGTGGACAAGGTGGTTTCGGTGACTGACAGCGGCCAGGTGATCAATCCGCGGATGGCGGAGGGACAGGTGGAGGGAGCAATCCCCCAATCACTGGGCATGACCTTGAGCGAATTCATGGTTTTTGACGGCCGGGGCCGGCCGGTGAATACCGATTTCAATCAATATCATATTTATACCGCCATCGATATGCCTGAGATTGTGGCCAGATTCGTCCACACCCATGAACCCACTGGTCCCTACGGCGCCAAGGCGGCGGCGGAAATACCGATTAACGGTCCCGCCCCGGCGGTGGTGAATGCCATTTACAACGCCTGCGGAGTACGGATACGGGAGTTGCCGGTGACGCCGGAGGCGATATTGGAAGGACTCAAAAACTTATAGCCCACGGAAAACACGGAAAGACACGGAAGAAAAGGCTGAGGCGAAGGCTGAGGCTAAGGCGATGTTGAATGTTGGATTTTGAATTGTAGATTGAAAACACCGTTGGTGAATATCAGTAGCCCAGTACTTTAGGGCTGGGCTTGAACGGCAAATGTCGCCCGGTAGGCCGTTCACGGCCTTTCGAATTAAGAACAAGGATTAACAAACATGGATTTTTGAAGTGATCATCAGGGTGTTTTCATCGTAAATCTCAAATCGCTGTTGGATGTTTGGGGAAGCCAATTTCAAGGTCAAAGCCACAGCGGCATTTATGGGTTAGGAAGGATAGTGACAAGTTTATCTACGCACCTTACCGTGACTTCGATAGGAAAACATGTCTTATCCCTATGGTCCATTCGTGAATGTATATAAACAACTGGAAAACCGTTGAAACGGTTAAGGATTTTAGAATAATCGGATACCCACGACTAATATCGTGGGTTGTTTCAGCTACCATTTGCGTTCACCTCTGCTCCTCATCGCCCCGGCTCCTCTGCTCTCTGCTAAAAAAAAAGCCCGGCGAACCGGGCCTTTTTTGTTGATTACATTCTATTTAAAGATCAGGTGGTTGGGACCACATTCCCTGGAAGCTTGCAACGCTACGCCCATTCCGGTTTTCACTTTGGATGGGTCTTCTGTTTCCAGCTTTCCAAAGATGGTTCCCGTAGCGCCTTCGAATCCAACCTGAACCATGACTTCCGGTTTGGCCAGAGGCTCACCTGAGCGATCTTCCGTTACGACCGTAAAGCCAACGATCTTGCCTTTATCAGGATCAAGCTCTTTGGCTTTTCCGTCCGAATCCAGGCTGACCATGCATTTTTCGCAGAAGGCTGTGGGAGGAATGTGAACCGTGTTGCAGCAACTGCATTCCGTTCCCGTCAATTTGCCTTGCGCCAGATCTTCATAGAACTTCACGCCGGCTACTCCCGCCGTGTAACGGTAATCCAGCGGAATCTTTCCGGGGAAAGACTTGGCCGTTACCGAGTCCAGCTCCACCGGCTTGACACGTACGGGTTTTACATCCGTGGCGTCGCTTTTTAGCAGAGGCCTGAAATAATCCAGATCCGTGATGCTTCCGGTTCTTTCCTTTTCAGGTTTCCACACGGCTTTTACACGCATGCCAACTTTGACATCCTTTGGATCAACTTCCATCAGCCGATGGACCAATCCCATATTCTCTTGCGTTCCGTCGATTTCAATCACGGCAAAGATGTTCACTTTGCCATCACCCAACATGGAAGAGTCCCAGTCCACATTCGACAATGTGAAGGTCTTGATGATTCCGGTGTCGGGAAGATCGAAGTAGTCGTTGACCTCTTTGAGATTACATTCCTCGCAGAACGCACGAGCCGGGATCATCATTCTCTTACAGGATGGGCAGCGACTTCCTCGAATCTTTCCGGCTTTGAAGCCTTCCAAATACGTGGTTAA
The DNA here is from genome assembly GCA_001577055.1 of Fidelibacterota bacterium TCS56. Lineage (GTDB taxonomy): Bacteria > Fidelibacterota > Marinisomatia > Marinisomatales > TCS56 > TCS56. The sequence continues at coordinate 4,750 of LSCG01000114.1, read as the reverse complement.
CGCCATGCCGTTATCCCATGAGTAACGAATATCCGGCTGGTAGTCGATGAACGGTACATCTTTGGCGCTCTTGAGCGCTGTCCCGGGAAGGTCCTCTTTCTTCATTTCTTTCCATTTATTGGACGTGGAAACCGTTCCCTTATCGGCATTCATGATAACAACGGTTCCGACCTGCATGAGATCACCCCAGGCCTGTGCAATACCGCGTTGAACGGTCTTCTGCAACTGTCTGGCGCCTGCTTGTCCAGTCAACTGGAAGTAAAGCTCGGCAATCTTCATGAGGCCGGTGGCCGCAATTGGATTACCCACACCCAGGGCTCCTCCGGAGGGACAAAGCGGATGAGAGCCATCCTTTTCAAACGCTCCTGAAAGCAGCAGTTCTTTTACTCGCTTGCCCGTTGGATCCTGAAGCAAACCATTCATATGATGAAGGGCTTTGTAGTCAAAGGGATCGTAGGGTTCCCAGAAATCGATTTCCTTCTCCGGGTTGGAAAGATCCGCCATGCGATAGGCGTCACCCGCTGCATTGGCCACATATTCCGGATAGGCCAGGTCGCGCGTGCACCAGTATGCGGTATCCAGACGGAAACCCACACCATCAATATAGGCCGGAGCCTTGCAATGCTTGCGCGTTATTTCTTCATTGGCCAAAACGATGGCCACTGCGCCATCCGATGTGGGGCTGATGTCCAATCGTTTCACCGGCCATGAAAGTAACGGAGAGTTCATTACCTCTTCCACGTTCGTTTCTTTTGCGATTTGTGCTGCCGGATGCCCTAAGGCGTTCTTTTTGCAAATAACTGAAACACGTGCAAGTTCCTCTTCGGTGTAGCCATACTTATGCATGAAACGGCACATTTCGATTGCGAAGATGTGGAGAAGCGTGAGGTTCAAAGGCTGCTCGGTTGTATGGTCAAAGATGGTTAAAAAAGCGCCCGCGGGATGCGGCACGCATGGAGACATCTTTTCTTCTGCGACGATCAAACAGTTCTTGAATTTTCCGGAAGCCACATGCATCCAACCATGAATTGGGCTGAATACGCCCGTACCTCCGCCCACGAAATGACGGGAATAGGGCTTATTCACACCTCCGGAACCTGCAATCAGATGCTCACCTTTCATATGAACACCATCAAACGCGTCCGGAGCTGTGCCGTGACAAACAGCATCGATGTCGTTGATCGTTAAACCCGCATCATCCAGAGCCATTTCCACGGCTTTGGCCGCCAATTCACCGGGCGCTTCTTTAGCCCGACGAACAAAACGAGTCATTCCTGCGCCAATAACACCTACCCGATTCGCTGAATTACTCATGACTGGATCCTCCTCTCTCGATCAACAACAACAACTGAACATGAATCAGTCGGGAGTCCACGCCAACCCTGAACAGCTACTCGTTTCGGACTTGATAGTTGATGACTACCCGCCTCATCTCTTAGCTGGGCAATGGCATCATACAATCTGGCACCCCCATTAGCCTCGATCAGGTCGCCGTTGGATAACGACCCACCGTCTGGGTTGATCTTGCCATTCAGGCCGCCCTCGATTTCCATTGCATCCAAGTGCATAAGGCAGCGATGCGCGTAAAGGTCGGAAACATAGATTCCATCCAGGTCTTTATTTGGATTTGAAATACCGGCTTCCGCAAAAGCCATTTTGGCGGCATTTGCCGTTCCGGGTGAAGTCGCGTGGTCACGACGCTCAATGATGGAGTTACCCGAGCTCCAACCTGTTCCTGAAATAAACACAGGTTTGCGAGCCTTCTTAATCGCAGTCTCTTCCGTGCCGAGAACAAAAACAACAGCTCCGTCTGAGGGTCGAGCGATCATTGGTTCGGTAACCGGACTTGCAACCGACCTTGCATTTAACACATCCGAAGCTGAAAGGTTGGCTCCATAAGGAGCTTGAGAATTTGACAGTCCTTTCGCTTTGGAATCAGAAACAACCTGGGCCACATCGTCTGCAGAGTATTTTGATTTTTCCACAAATTGTTGCATTTCGATGCCGGCCAAATAATTGGGCGTCACATCAAAACGATTCCACACAGGATCGTAGGCAAAATTCAAAACTTCATTTTTCGTGAGAATGTTGCTGGCTTTACTATAGGACGAAACCGCGATGAGCTTGAATTGCCCCGTCTTGAGTTGCATGACAGATGAAGAGAGCCCATGAAGAAGATCACCACAAATGGTGTAGACCGATTTCTTCTGAACTCCCAATTGATCGGGAACGTACTCATCAGAAATCGAATAACCGGAAACAAAGTCTTCTTCACATGAAACCGCACCTTCCAATTGTGAGGCCTCAATTCCGGCGTCATTGTAGGCCATGACAGCCGCCCTCCGAATCAACTCCCGATAAGAAAGCCCTTCCGATTTTGGAAAGGAACCACAGAACCCTATTCCTAAGACTGCGACATCCATCATGCCTCCCTTTGCTTGCGTTTGAACCGGCTTCTCGCCGGGGTGTCGTCTTGAGCGAATTTGGACATACCCCCGGTGACCAGATAGACTGGTCGCATCATCTCCGGTGTTTTTAACTGTTTATCACTAAAGGTAATCATTAAGTGCCCCTTCGATGTTTGTTGATTGTAAGTGAAAATTTGAGATAATAAATGGCGTCGTCTGTCTTGTTTAAGGCCAAAATTCCGTAATGGTCAACAGCAGGCGATAAAATACCCGCAACCGGAATAATTTAAGCATGGCACGGTAAACATTACACGCAAAATAGGCCTGGCGGGCATTAAAAAAGGGCCGGAAATCCGGCCCTGTAAATTGAAAACGTTTTTCGGTTAGAAATAGTATTTGCGGTTATCCACGATCTCCGCATCATCTTTCAATTTTCCAATCCAATCGGTGTACAGTTGGCTTTGGCGGCGGCTGGTGAGTTCGTTGCGGATAACATCCTGTTGGGCATAGAATTCGGTGGAATCGAAATCGGCAACGGATTTGACCTGCACCAGCGCATAACCGCGGGGGGTTTCCACGGGACCGATCACAGCGCCGGGGTGAGCTTCCAGCAGGGCGCCTACCAGATAATTGCTGCGACCGATGGAAGTAAATCCTCGCGACAAGCTGCGTGTATCACCAGTGATAACGTCCAGCTCGGGATGTTCGTCGGCCAGGGTTTGTAGGTCATCGCTCCGGGTAAATTCGTCGGCCAGTAACGAGATTTTTTCCAGCGCCCGGTGGGATTGATTATCCTGTTTTAACTGACTGCTGATCGTGCCTTGTACTTGCTCCAGCGATTGGATTCCGGCGGGGGTTATGCTGTCGATTACGAATACGGCATAATGCTGGTCATTCTCCAACGGCGGCGAGACACCTTCCAACGCCTCATTGAATGCGAAGCGGGCCGCGCTGCGGAATTGACCCAGCCCCGGAATGAAAATTGAATTTTCAGTTATGTTGGCCGCCGGCGAGGCTTGAATCTGATGGCTGTCTAACGCGGCAGCGAAACCATAATCGGTGGCATCATAACTGAATAAAGTTGCCTCACGGCGCAGTTCATCCCTGGTGGCATTGCCTAAAGGTATATTAAAGAGAATATGAGCGGCATTTACTTCATCTTTGTCATCGGTGGTGCGACGATCGTTGACCTTGATAACATGATAGCCAAATCGGGTTAATACCGGTCCCACAATGTCACCGGTTTCGGCAGCGAAAGCCGCTTCGGCAAACGGGGCTACCATTTGATCTTTGCCGAACCAGCCCAAAGTTCCACCCCGTCCGGAATCGGGTGTAATAGCATTTCCGGGATCTTCGGTGAACTGATTAGCCAACCGGGCAAAGTCGGCGCCCTGGCGTGCTTCATCCAGCACCGTCATGGCATCGCCGTAAGCCCTCAAAGTATCGGCTTGTGAGGGAACCTTGGCCCAACTCACATAGCGCAGATGGCGTTGTTCATCCTGTTCGAATTCGTCGGCGTTAGCACGGTAATATTTTTTGATTTCCTGCTCGGCGGGCTCCAGATCATCATCTTTAAATTTCGAGGCGATGGCGTGAATTCCGTCGATGGTATAGTCAATATTCCGCTTGATAAATTCATTCCGCAGATCCATTTCACTCACATGGACAGCAGAATTAATTACCTGCTCCAGCTTTAGATTGGGAATTACCGATGTACGCAAATAATCTTCGATCCCGGCCCACTCGTTCCCCTGGGGATTATCAAGAGCCTGGCTGTACTTTTTAGGATCGAACTGGCCGTTGGTCTGAAAGGCTTCCTGATTAGTGAGAAAGGCCGGCGGATTTTCGTATAAATGGAATATAATTTCTTCATTTGTGGCGGAAAAACCGAAATTATCCACCTGTTCGCGGATTAATATTTCAGTGACAAGTTGGTCCCAAACCCGCTCGCGGGCGGTGGCAATCTGTTGCTCGGTAATCTCGGCGCCCTGGGTCCGATACTGTTCCAACTCGGCGCTGACCATGCGCATAAAAACATCGGGAGAAATGGTCTCGCCATTAACCATGCCGATGGCTTTCCGCGGATCTACTTTTCCCATCAATTGATCGATGATGTTTGCTCCACCAACCAGTCCGCCAATACTCATGCTCAGCAGGAATAAAATCAGAATCGCCCAGAGGACGAAGTGCATTTGATCCCGCATGCGTGTCATCAATGCCATTTGGATATCCTTTGAATATTAAACAAAATCAGACAACAAATTTAGAGACAGAAGATTGGTGAAGCAACGAACAAGGAATGGACACGGTGATAGGGCAGGGATTTTTCCGACGACTATTAA
>LSCG01000115.1 GCA_001577055.1 Fidelibacterota bacterium TCS56 | reverse complement strand
CATCGGTCACCGGGGGGTGGGCAAACGAGCCGATATTGCATTGTTCTCGGTGGCGGGAATCGAATATGCCGGTGCCCAGTCTGACCCATTGGCCAGTCTGGTATTCACCACCCGCACCTCACCGGTGGATTACCTGCTGGTGGATGGCCGCGTGCTGGTCCGTGATGGTGAGACGGCCGTCGATGAAGCACAATTGGTACGGACCCACAATACGCTGGCCAGGGAGATGCTGGAGCAGGCCGGCCAAAAGACAGGCATTGATTTTAAACAGCAAGCGGGGAAGATTTAATTATGTGGTCTTCGATCTCAGATATACAATTTCCCAATACCCTGCCGGAAGCGGTGGAATTATTACGGTTGAAAGACAGTGTCCTGATCGCCGGTGGCACCTATCTGGCAGCGGAGCGGGATGCCAAAATCACTACCCTGATTGATATTAATCCCCTACTACTGGATGATACGATTTTGGCGGATAATGGCATCCTGCGGATCGGCGCCGGAACCACCTTGCAGAAGCTGGTGGAATTATTCGATACTACCGGTCATCCGTACCTGGCAGGAGCTCAAATATCCTGTCCGTCGAAAAATATCCGCAATCAGCGTACTATTGGCGGGGAATGGATACGTCACCGGGCTGATTCAGAATTGGTGGTCATGCTGGAAGCGCTGGACATCCGCACTGAATGGGAGCAGGAAATCATTCTCACTGGTATCGAAATTGATTCGGAAGCATTCGATACCACCGCCCTGGAGCGTTTCGCTCTTTTACCCTCGGCGCCCGCTTTCGCCATCGTGGCCGGCGTGCGTCGCGGTGATCGGGTGCGGATCGCCATCGGTGGCAGCGCCAGGCAGATTTATACAACTACGGTTGACGTGGACGAGCTCCAATCTGATAACACAGCGGCTATCGCCGCCATTGCCGGTAAACATTTCTGCGATGATCATGTGGGGTCGCGCCGGTACAAGCAATCGGTGATCGCCACCGGACTGCAAAGGGTGGGGGAGCAGCTATGACAATCGAATTCAAATTGAATGATATCCCGGTTAAACTGGAAGCGGAGCCGGGCGAAAATCTGCTGGAAATCCTGCGCAAGATGGGACTGATGAGTGTCAAACACGGCTGCGACCACGGGGAATGCGGCGCCTGTACGGTTTTGATCAATGACAAAGCGCTGAACGCCTGTTTGGTTCTGGCCCATTCCGTAAATGGGAAAACGGTGGAGACGGTGGAGAAATTCAGCGACCACGAGCAGCTTCACCCATTGCAGGAGCGGTTTATCAAGTCAGGCGCCATCCAGTGTGGTTTTTGCACGCCGGCCATGATTTTAACGCTGGAGGCATTGCAGCGTGAGAAGGCTGACCCAACGGAAGCCGATGTGCGCGACGCCCTGGCCGGCATCTATTGCCGCTGCACGGGCTACGTGAAACCGGTGGAGGCGGCCTTATGAAAGTGATCGGAAAAGATACTGCCCGCGTGGACGGCCGCGCCCTGGCCACCGGTCAGCCGGTATTCGCCGACGATATCGAGCTTAAGAATGTGCTGCACTGTAAAGTGCTCCACAGCGACGTAGCTCACGCCCGCATCAAGCGCATCGATGCCAGCGCCGCCCGGTCAATTCCCGGGATAGTGGCGGTGTACACCCATGAGGATTTTAACCAGCATTATTACACCACCGCCGGTCAGGGTTACCCCGAACCGGGCCCCCGCGATTACCGCATTCTGGACGACACCGTGCGCTATGTGGGCGATCGTGTGGCGCTGGTGACCGCCGAAACCCTGTCCGCCGCCCAACTTGCCCTGACCAGAATCAAGGTGGAATATGAAAAACTGCCGGCGGTTTTCGATCCCAGAGAAGCGCTTACCGGGCAGGTGGTGGTGCACCCGGAAGCGGGTAAATCCGGTATTCACGATTGTAAACACAATATTGCCTGCCATATTGCAGCCGAAGTGGGTGATGTGGCAGCGGCCTTCGCCGACGCAGACCATGTTTTCGAAGGTGAATACAGTACGCCTTTCGTCCAACAGGCTCATATCGAACCCCATATCTGCCTGAGCTGGCGCGATGAACATAACCGCATCGTGATTCGCAGCGCCACCCAGGTGCCGTTTCACGCCCGGCGGATAGTGGCCGAAGTGCTGGGTCTGGACGTGGGACAGGTGCGGGTGATCAAGCCGCGGGTGGGGGGCGCTTTCGGCGGTAAACAGGAGATTCTGAACGAAGAACTGGTGGCGGCGGGGACGCTGAAGA
>LSCG01000113.1 GCA_001577055.1 Fidelibacterota bacterium TCS56 | reverse complement strand
CTCTCCAACATCCCCCATTTTCAAAACCCACCGACCTTTGTAATTTTCGCCATAATTAAACGCTAGGGGACCTCATGGCCGAAGTACTGTTGTTCATTCACGATTTTAAACTGGGTACGGCAATCTCCGACACCTTGACGCGCCTGGATCACAGCGTCCGATTTGTGGAACAACCCGATCAGTGGCAGCAGCTTATCAAACCGGAAACCCGGCTGGTTATCATCGATCTGAATGATGACAAATATCTGTCCCATGCGATAATATCCCTGCTGAAATTGCAGCATCCGCAAATCCGGGTAGTGGGCTACCTGACGCGCGTGCAAAAGGAGCACCGGGATCGCATGAAAGCGGCCGGCTGCGACCTGATTCTCACCAAATCTTCCATGATTAAAAATATACCCAGCCTGGTGGACAACCTCTGATGGCGGAGTCCGGGGCTGCCAGAATCGAGCGCGCCCGGGCCGTGGTGGCGCAGCTCAAAAAGGCCTATCCGGAGGCCGCCTGCTCCCTGCAATACGGCACCACTCACCAGTTGCTGGTAGCTACGATTTTATCGGCGCAGTGCACCGATGAGCGGGTGAATAAGACCACTCCCGGTCTGTTTCAGAGATTTAAAACACCGGCCGATTTCGCCTATGCCGAGGTGGACGAACTGTCGCAAATGGTACGTTCCTGTGGCTACCACAATCAGAAAGCCCGCAGTATCCAGGGCGCCAGTCTGCGGATTGTGGAGGACTTCGGCGGTGAGGTGCCGGATAATTTGGCGGAACTGGTGAGCCTGCCCGGCGTTGGACGGAAAACCGCCAATTGTGTTCTGGGGGAATGCTATGGCGAACCGGCCCTGGTGATCGACACCCACATGGTGCGCATCATGAATCTGCTGGGCTTCGTGCAAACCCGCAATCCGGAGAAAATTGAGCGGGAGCTGTCGGAGATTTTTGACCGCGATGACTGGGTCAAGCTCACCCACCTGATTATCGATCACGGTCGGGCGGTCTGTATCGCCCGGCGGCCGCGCTGCGGCGATTGTGTACTGGCCGAACTCTGCCCGTCAGCCGTCCGGTGACGTTTTTCTAAATCGTCCGCCTTCTTCCGCTTTCCGGCAGACTTCGGCGTGATGTCGCCCAAAATTTGATAGAATATTGTTGCGCGTTTGCTACAACTCTGGGGCGTGCTTTTGTTGAGATAATTGATTAGTTATGGGCAAGTCGGGAGTTCAGTGGATATCCCATGGCTCCATTTGATATTAAAACATTCGGCGGTACATTTCGCTGAAATTATTAAATCGGAAGGGGAATTATGGCCAATCCGTATATCACCAAAGTATTTCATTTCTGTGCCGCCCATCAATATGGGCACGGTGACTGGAGCGCCGAGCGCAATTGGGAAACCTTCGGTCCCGACGCCCGCGTCCACGGGCATAATTACGCCCTGGAAATCACCGTCACCGGACCGGTAAATCCCGACACCGGTTTTTGTGTCGATCTGGGTGAGCTGAAAAAAATCGTGGAAGAAAATGTGATCAGCCAATTGGATCATTCCCAGATCGAAAAAGACGTGCCCTGGTTTGAAGGAAAACAACCCAGTTCGGAGAATATGGTACAGTTTGTCTGGGAGGAAATCGAAGCACGAATGAAGGGTCCCCGTCTGTACCGTGTTCGCCTGCGGGAAACGCCCACGATTTTCACCGATTATTACGGCCGGAATATCTAGCCTGGATTATTCGCCACGAATTACACAAATAAACACAAAAGTTAAAGAAACAAATGATTACAAAAAATGATCTCGCAGAAAAACATATCAGTTTTGGCACATATAGTAGCTCTTCTAATTTGAATATAAATATTAGTGTAACTTCGTGTTCATTCGTGGCTGATGAATAGGTCAGGCTAGATGGAATTTAAGGAAAAACTTTTCCTGTTCCTGGCGGGGATATTCCTTACCTCACTGGTGCTGGGCAACGTCATCGGTACCACCAAATTTGTGCAGGTCTTTTTCATGACCGTCCCGGCCGGGGTGCTGGCCTATCCGTTTACCTTTTTAGCCACCGATCTGATCTGCGAGCTGTACGGCAAGAAGCGCGCCCAGACCATGGTCTGGATTGGCTTCATCATGAATTTTTTCATGCTGGCGCTCATGACCCTCGGTCATCTCCTGAGTGACGCCGGCGGCGTGTCCGGCGCTACCTCTACTTTCGAAGATGTCTATCGCTTCATGGTTGGCAACACGGTGGCGTCGATGGTCGCCTATCTGGTGGCCCAGACCGTGGACGTGCACCTCTTTCATTTCTGGAAACGGCTCACCAAAGGCAGACATCTGTGGCTGCGGAATAATCTGTCAACCACCTTCAGCCAGTTGGTGGATACCACTGCCATTTTATCGATCCTGTATTTTGCCAATAATCTGGGCGAAAACGTCGATTCCCCGGGAGCGCTGCTGGGGCTGATTCTTTCCTCATATTTATTCAAATTATTCTTCGCCCTGTTTGACACACCATTGTTTTACCTGGGGGTTTGGTTGCTAAAAGATAAAGTTCACGAGGATCCCGATGAAGAATCCTGGGGATATCGTGGTTTTGCCAAGGAGGCCTTATGACTGATTTTAATCGTCAGAAATTAATGGACATTACCCACGAACTGCTGACAGAAATCGGGGAAGATCCCCGGCGGGATGGCCTGGTGCGCACACCGTTGCGGGTGGCCAAGGCCTGGGAATTTTTCTCCCTGGGTTACCGTTCCGAGTTGGCTACGATCATCAACGAGGCCATCTTCGAAGAGGAATGTTCGGAAATGGTGATCGTCCGCGATATCGAATTTTTCTCCATGTGCGAACACCACCTGTTGCCCTTTTTCGGCAAGGCCCACGTGGGCTACATCCCTGACGGCAAGGTGATCGGCCTGTCTAAAATCCCCCGGATCGTGGAAATGTTCTCCCGCCGGTTGCAGGTGCAGGAGCGCTTGACCCATCAGGTGGCGGAGACCCTGAAGGATGTACTTGATCCCATCGGAGTAGCCGTGGTGATGGAAGGCCGCCACCTGTGTATGCAGATGCGCGGCGTGGAAAAACAGAATTCCTTCGCCACCACCAGCGCCATGCTGGGGGAATTCCACGATGAAGTGGAAACCAGAATGGAATTTCTGAGTATTATCGGCCTTCGTAATTTCCGGTAGTGATATTTGCCATGCTTCGGCAAGCTCAGCATGACATCTTGGTTAACTACTATTCAAACTGTCACCCTGAGCCTGTCGAAGGGGGACCGATCCTTGAAATTTGTTTAATAGTTAAGAGAATCAGATCATGAAAACTGGACAGGTATATATCCTTGAATGCAGTGACGGATCGTATTACACCGGTGTATCAAGTGATCCTGATCTACGGATTCAACAACATAAATTGGGGGTAATTCGTGGGTATACTCACTCGCGCCGCCCGGTAAAATTAGTGTACATCTCTGAAGAAATGGATATAATGTCGGCGATTGAAAATGAAAAACGGATAAAGGGCTGGCGTAGAGCAAAGAAGAAAGCATTGATTGACGGTGATTTCGACCGGTTGGTTAAATTATCTAAATCATATTCCAATACTAAGCATGGTTCGGCAGGCTCAGCATGACATTAAAATTTTAATGGAGTAAAAGTGGAAAAATTCGATATTGCCGTATTAGGCGGCGGACCCGGCGGCTATGTGGCGGCTATCCGGGCAGCCCAGTTGGGAAAATCGGTGGCCCTGATCGATAAAGATCGCCTGGGGGGAGTGTGTTTGAACTGGGGTTGTATTCCCACCAAGGCCCTGTTGAAGAATGCCGAAGTGTTGAATACGGTTAAGAATGCCAGGAAGTTCGGTATCACCATCAGTGATTACGAAGTGGATTTTACTGCCGCCATCAAACGCAGCCGCCAGACCGCCGAGCGCCTCTCGAAAGGCGTCGAATTCCTGATGAAAAAGAACCAAATCAAAGTTTTTGCCGGCAGCGGCCGATTGACCTCGCCAACCACCCTGGAAGTCACCGGTGATGGTGAGCTGCAGCAGGTGGAAGCTGCCACTATCGTGCTTGCCACCGGCGCCCGTAACCGTACCTTCCCGGGGATGGAAACCGACGGCGAGAAAGTGATTTCCTCCAGGGAAGCAATGATTCTGGAAGCGCCGCCGGAGAAAATGATCATCATCGGCGCCGGCGCCATCGGCGTGGAATTCGCCTATTTCTATAACGAGTTCGGTACCGAGGTACATCTGGTGGAAATGCTGCCGCAAATCCTGCCGGTGGAAGATGAGGAAGTAGCCAAAGAATTGGAAAAATCATTCCTGAAATCGGGAATTAAAATCCATAAAAATACCAAAGTGGAAAAGATTAAGCGTGAAGGTGATGGCGTGCAGGTCCATGTCACCACGGGCGAAGATCAACAGGTGCTGGCTGGTGATATTGCGCTGGTGGCCGTAGGCGTCACCGGCAACATCGAAGGCATCGGCCTGGAAGAAGCGGGCATCACCACCGATCGTGGCGCAATAACCACCAACGAATTCCAGCAGACCAGCATCCCCAATATCTACGCCATCGGCGATGTGGCGGGACCGCCCTGGCTGGCCCATGTGGCCTCGGCGGAAGGGCGGATTGCGGTGGAACACGCCGCCGGCAAGGAGCCAAAGCCGCTGGATTTATCCAATATCCCCGGCTGCACTTACTGCCATCCGCAGGTAGCCTCTTTGGGGTTGACTGAAGAACAAGCCCGCGAACAGGGACTGGATATCAAAATAGGAAAATTCAATTTCCGGGCCATCGGCAAAGCCCTGGCTGTCGGTGAGAGCGCCGGATTTGCCAAGCTTATCTTCAGCGCCGAATATGGTGAAATCCTCGGCTGTCATATCATCGGTCCCGAAGCCACCGAACTGCTGGCGGAACTGGGGATAGCCAAAGCGCTGGAGGCCACCTGGATCGATATCGCCAACACCGTCCACGCCCACCCGACCCTGTCGGAAATCGTAATGGAAGCGGCGGCGGACGCCTTCGGAGAAGCGATCCACCACTGATGTCCACCACGGTCACAGCCGCTACCCGTACAGTCACACTATTGGATTTGGGACGCCAATCCTACCGGCAGACCTGGGACTTGCAGCGGGATTTACAGCGCCGGCGCATTGCCGGTGAAATCGATGACCATTTGATACTGGTGGAACATGATCCGGTTTATACGATCGGCCGCAATGCCGATGACCGCTATCTGCTGAATCGTCCCGCTAATGTGGATGTAATTCAGGTGGAACGAGGCGGCGATATCACCTACCACGGTCCCGGTCAACTGGTGGGTTATCCGATCATTGATCTGCACAATTACCAGCTCAGCGCCGGCTGGCTGATACGGACCATGGAAACGGTGATCGTAAATACGCTGGCCGATTTCGGCATCGAAGCCCGCATGCGGGATGATTTTATCGGGGTGTGGGCCGGTGAGGAGAAAATCGCCGCCCTGGGTGTGCGCCTTTCGCGCTGGGTCAGTATGCACGGGTTCGCCCTGAATATTGCCACCGATCTTAGTTATTTCGGCGGAATTGTCCCCTGCGGTATAGCCCATCTGGGGGTGACCTCTATGAGCAAAATTCTGGAGCGGGAGGTAAGTCTGGCGGAAGTTAAACCGGTATTGCTCAATCATTTTAAACAGCAATTTGAGGTGGGATTAGTGGGGGAGAAGGCGTAATGCCGATTGATAACGTATTGAAATTGTATGCCAAGACCATCCGGTCACCCTTTCTGCATTACGGGTTTTGGGATGATCCGGCGGCAGTCGATCCGGCCAGGGTTAATCTGGCGGATATCGCCGCCGCCCAGCAGCGTTATATCGAGCACCTGGCGGGTTTTATCCCTGAAAATGTGCAGTCTATTTTGGACGTGGGCTGCGGAATTGGCGGTAATTCGGCTTACCTGCGCGAACAGGGATTTAAGCTGGAGGCTTTGTCACCGGACCGCTACCAGGAGGAGGTTTTTCAGCAGAAATTCGATGGTGAGATTCCATTTCACCGGTCAAAGTTTGAGAAATTCCAACCGGCAAAGGAATATGATCTGATTCTGGAAAGTGAAAGCGCCTGTTATATTAAAATCATTCCCGGGTTTGTCAAGGCCCAGGAGGTTTTACGAGACGGTGGCTATTTGCTGGCAGCGGACTATTTCGTTCACCATAATGATCGGGTGGACAGTCCCCATTTGAAGTCGTCGCATAATATAGAACGCTATCTGCAGGCGGCGGCCGATCATGGCTTTAAATTGGTCCGTGAGTATGACCAGACCGAGAATACCGTGGTTACGCTGGACTGTGCCAAAGAATTTTTCACCCGCTTTGTGGAGCCGCTGCTGGATTACGGTCGCTATTCGGTGGAGCGCAAATATCCCCGCCTGTTCAAGCTGGCAGGACTCCTGTTCGGCAAACATATTGCCAGCAAAAAGAATCAATTGGATTTGATCGACAGCGCCGAATTCCGCAAGCACCGCCGCTATATGATTTACCTGTTCCAAAAGGATGGCAATGCCTGACCACACCCCGGCCCGACCGGTGAAACCACCGTGGATGAAGATCCGCTTGCGCACCGGCGATGATTATAAATTTATCCGCGATATCGTCAAATCGCATGCCCTGCATACGGTGTGCGAAGAGGCCCGTTGCCCCAATGTTTACGATTGCTGGAACCGGCGCACGGCTACGATCATGATCCTGGGTGATACCTGCACCAGGGCCTGCGGTTTCTGTGCCGTCAAGACCGGCCGCCCCGGTCCGGTGGATGAAGCCGAACCCCTGCGCACCGCCGCCGCCGTTAAAAAGATGGGGCTGAAGCATGTGGTGCTGACTTCGGTTGACCGCGACGATTTGAAAAAAGACTTCGGCGCCGCCATCTGGGCGGTCACCATCGAGGCCATCCACCGGCAGGTGCCGGGCTGTGCCGTGGAGGCGCTGACGCCCGATTTTCAGGGCTATCGCCCGGCATTGCAAGAAGTGTTCGATGCCAGGCCGGAAATCTTCAGCCACAACGTGGAATGCGTGGAGCGGATCAGCCGGGCCGTCCGGACCCAGGCCGACTGGGAGCGGAGCCTGGCGGTTTTGCGTCAGTCAATCGATTTCGGTTTACTCACCAAAACCGGGCTGATGGTGGGCCTGGGTGAAACCAAGTCCGAGGTGCTGGAAACCATGCGCCAGGTTGCCGGTCTGGGCGTGAAGATATTTACCGTGGGCCAGTACCTGCAACCCACGGCCGAGCATCGGCCGGTGGAACGCTATGTGGAACTGGAAGAGTTTGATGAGTACCGCCAGACCGGACTGGAAATGGGCTTCCGGGTAGTGGAATCCGGTCCGCTGGTGCGCAGCTCTTTTCATGCCGACGAACAGGCAAAACTAATCAATGAGGACAACCGTGAACGAGAATAACCGCCTGCTTTATATTATCGCCGCCATCGGCGGACTGGCGCTGCTGGCACTGATGTATGCTCCCTCGCCGGCTACCGACGCGCCGGTACCCACCATGCCGGAAACGGCACCCCGGCCGGAAGACGGGGCCCCACCGGCTTTATCATCTCTGCCATTTCACATGTCATTCATCGATGAGGAGACCTGCCTGAAATGCCATCTGGAACCACGCCAGATCAATCTCAAGGGCGAAATCATGGAAACGCCGGTAATCGCCCATGAGTTGCGGGATGATTGTACCGCTTGCCACCAAATCCCCCGGGGGATGTAAAAGACTGCCAATTTGCCTAAATTTGTCCCGGAACATGCCACAATCGCAGGTAATTGAGGCTGGCATATTCTTTGTGAAAATGGGATCGCAACCAAAAAAGGATATATATGACAGATTTATATGACGATGATGGACAGCCGGTGGAAGCCGGGGAGGAGCAGAAATCTAAAGTGTATGCCGTAATGCCCTTGCGCAACACGGTTCTTTTTCCCCAGCAGGTGATCCCTATTTACATCGGGCGTGAGAAATCGCTGAAATTGATCAATGATCTGGATAAATCCACCAAGCATATCGTCGTGGTGGCCCAGGAAGACGGGTCGATCGAGGATCCGACCCCGGAAGATTTGTATTCCTTCGGCACGCTGGCGGTAGTGCTGAAAGTTTTTGACATGCCCGATAATAGTAAATCGGCCATCGTTCAGGGCGTTGAACGGGTGAAACTGCTGAATTTTGTCGGTGATGAGCCTTATTATTCGGCTGCTGTCGAAACGGTAGGTGAAAATGTCTATCCGGAAGATCTGGAAATCGATGCCCTGGCCAACAACCTGCGCAAGATTTTCGGCGACCTGATTAAGGTAGCACCTAACCTCACCGAGGAACATTCCGGGATGCTGTCCAATATTCAGAAGCCGGCCCGCCTGACAGACCGGGCGATTTCTTTACTGACCGTCTCCAATTCGGAAAAACAGCAGGTGCTGGAAGAACTGGATGTGAAAAAACGGCTGGAACGGACCAATTCGATTATCAACCGGGAAATCCAGCGGATCAAGCTGGGCGAGGAAATCCAGAGCGAAGTCCATGACGAAATTGCCAAATCCCAGCGGGAGTACTACCTGCGGGAGCAGATGAAGGCCATCCGCAAGGAACTGGGTGAAGATGAAGGCACGGTGGAATTGAAGGAGCTGGAGGAGCGGATCAAAAAAGCCCGGATGTCGGAAGAGGCCGAGAAGGTGGCCACGAAAGAATTAGACCGCCTGGGCAAGATTCCCACCCAATCACCCGAATATTCGGTAGCCCGCACCTATATCGAATGGCTGGCCGATCTGCCCTGGTCCAGCGCCACCGAAGATACGGTGGACATCAAGGGCGCCAAAAAAGTTCTGGACGAGGACCACTACGGCCTGAACCGTATCAAGGAAAGAATTCTGGAATATCTGGCCGTGCGCGGGCTTAAGCAGAAGCATGACCCGGACGGTGTCGTTCGGGGACCGATCCTGTGCTTTGCCGGTCCACCCGGAGTGGGGAAAACTTCGCTGGGTAAATCGATTGCCCGTTCCATGGGGCGCGAATTCATCCGCATTTCCCTGGGGGGCGTGCGCGACGAAGCGGAAATCCGCGGCCATCGCCGGACCTACATCGGCGCCCTGCCGGGCCGGATAATCCAATCGCTGAAAAAAGCCGGCACCAACAACCCGGTGTTCATGCTGGACGAAATTGACAAACTGGGCATGGATTTCCGCGGTGATCCGTCCTCGGCGCTGCTGGAAGTGCTGGACCCGGAGCAGAATTATTCCTTCAGCGATCATTATCTGGAGGTACCCTTTGATCTGAGCAATGTGATGTTTATCGCCACCGCCAATTATCGCGATCCGATTCCGCCGGCTCTGAAAGACCGGATGGAGATTCTGGAATTCTCCGGTTATATCGAGGACGAAAAAGTCAAGATTGCCCAGCGGCACCTGGTTCCCAAGCAGATCAAGGAAAACGGCCTTACCGATAAAGATGTATCACTGGATGTCACCGGGATCAAGGAATTGATTCGCTCGTACACCAGGGAAGCCGGTGTCCGCAATCTGGAACGGGAAATTGCCAATGTATTCCGCAAGGTGGCCCGCAACAAGATGGAAGATGAGGAAGGGAAAATTAAAGTTACCAAGAAGAAGGTCAACAGCTATCTTGGCGCACCCCGCTTTTATTCGGATCTCTCCGAGCGCACCACCAAGCCCGGGATTGTTACCGGTTTGGCCTGGACCGCCGCCGGTGGTGATATCCTGTTCATCGAAGCCAGCCAGATGAGGGGGAAGGGACAGTTGACTCTTACGGGTCAATTGGGTGATGTGATGAAGGAATCGGCTACCGCGGCGCTGAGCTATGTGCGCTCCCATACCAAAGATTTGGGCGTCAAAGATGATTTTCACAAGGAAACCGATATTCATATTCATGTGCCGGCCGGTTCGATTCCCAAGGATGGTCCCTCGGCCGGGGTCAGTATGCTCACGGCCCTGGTTTCGCTGCTGACTAATAATCGCGTGAAAGATCATTTGGCCATGACTGGAGAAATCACCCTGCGGGGGAATGTCCTGCCGATCGGTGGCGTGAAGGAAAAGGTAACCGCCGCGCACCGGTCCGGCATAAAGACCATCATCCTGCCGGATCATAATCGCAAGGATATGGAAGAGATTCCCGACCATATCAAGAAGGACCTGGAGATTCATTTCGCCAAGGACATGCTGGATGTGATTAAGGTGGCCCTGCCCCAGATCAAGGCGAAAAAAGCCAAAAAGGCGCCGGCGAAGAAGACAAAAACTTCGTAAGTTCGCAGCCCATCGGGCGCTTCCCGACATTCGCTTTGCTCATGTACGGGACAGGCGGATGGATTTTTGAAATGACCGTTGGCTCAATTATTTTAGAGCGTCCCGATATTTCTAATGTCGTGAAGGTCACTGGTTTTTGAAAATGGGCGCTTAGCTCAGCTGGTTTAGAGCGCCGCCCTTACAAGGCGGAGGTCACTGGTTCGAACCCGGTAGCGCCCACCACGACAGGTTCGAACTCCTGTCAAATCAGATAGCCACTGAAACTCAGTGGCTATTTTTGTATCTCTCTATATTATAGGGAGTTACAGCGATACATTTCTTTTTATCCCAGCCACACATAAGTTCGT
>LSCG01000112.1 GCA_001577055.1 Fidelibacterota bacterium TCS56 | reverse complement strand
GGGTCACGGGATTATTACTGGAGGGGAAATCAATATCCGAATATTCATAAACCATGGGATCCGTAAAGATCCTGAAATCAGTGAAAGCGAAGGTCTGGCTGTAATCCAGGCGTGACTGGGCGGCAGGATCGGCCGGGGTGCCATCGAACACGGCGACCACCCCGTCGAAACCTTCCATAGCCAGGGCGATATCGTAAGAATCAGTGGCTGAGCACATGGCAAACAGGAAGCCACCACCGCCCACATAGGCCTTAATCGCCCGGGACACCGCTTTCTTTTCTTCATGGACGGAGACAAAACCCATCCTGGCGGCCAACATCTCATTTTTCTGCTGCTCTTCGATGTACCAGGTGGCAGTGTGGTAATTGCGGTAGAATTTACCGTATTGTCCGGTGAAATCTTCATGATGCAGGTGCAGCCAGTCGTAACGCTTCAGTCCGCCATTCAGTACTTCTTCATCCCACAGCGTTTCGTAGGGCACTTCGGCGTAGGTTAGCGCCAAAGTGACCGCATCATCCCAGGGTTGTTTATTCGGCGGAGTATAAATCGCGATCCGCGGCGCCTTCTCCAGCAGGACGATATCCATGTTATTATTTTCAATATCGGCATAGACCGTCAGCAGATCAGTGGCGCTCACATCACCGTAAGTCACACCCCGTAAACGGCATTCCTGTTTGATAATATCATAACTGTCCACCAGAAATGAACCACCGCGAAAATTCAGCAGCCATTCCACATTAATATCCTGTTCCAGAATCCAGAAGGCAATTCCGTAGGCTTTCAGATGATCTTTCTGATTCGCGTCCATGGGTATCAGCAGTTTCTGCCCCCAGACGCCGGTGGTCAGTAATAAAATGATGAACAGCTTCTTCATGTCAACTTCCCAAAGATTGGTTTAATTCCCGCAGATGAAAACGCACCGGCTCGGCCAGGATCGAATTGGGGTGATTTTCCAGTAAGCGGTGATAAGAATCCACCGCCGCCGGCTGGTCGCCCACCAGCCGTTCGAGGATTTGGCCGGTGATGACGAAACCATAGTCAGTCATTTTCCCCTCGGACAGGACTTCCGCCAGCGCCAGTGCCCCATCCGGATTGGCAGTCCGCAGATTGAGCAAGGCGCCCCGCAACGCAGCCATTTCGATGATTTCCTCCCCCGCCTTCCGCCGGACGATAGTATTCAGAATCACCAGCGCTTCGTTCAATTTATTTTGCTTTATCAGGGCTTCAGACTGCAGAAAAACCGCAAATTCCGCCTGCCCGGCCGACCCGGCATCCAGATAATAAGTGGTGAGAAAATCCTGGATCTCCATCAGATCATTAAAATAGCGGTCGCCGGGATCGGCTTCTGCCAGGGTGGTTTCCACCAAGGTCAGGGCCGATTCCGCATTACCGGCCAGCAGATTGGCCTGAACAACCTTTAACAAATAGGGATTAGCAGCTCCCGCGGCATTGGCCATCAATGGCAGAAAATGAGCCAGTCCCGCTTCATGATCGCCACGGGCCAGTAAAACGTCACCGATCCGCAGTTCCAGTTGCACCCGCGTTGCTTGGGCCGGATTAGCCCGCAGGCCGGCCCGGTACGACAGCAAAGCGCCATCGAAATCACGGGTGATGCGGTATTTAATTTCCCCCAAACGGTAATGCACCTGGGCCAACAGGATCGAACCGGGTAATTCTACCAGGATTGAATCATAAATCTGGAAAGCGGTCAGCAGCGGTTCCAGTTCCAACTTGGGATGGTCGTAAAAATGATTCTCAAAAATAACATTGTCCGGGTAAAATTCCAGCAGTGGCCGGGGTTGGTCAACCTTGGTTACCTGATTTTCATAACAGCGCCCCATTCCCAGCAGGGCTTCGCCAATCACACCAGGCGGCAGATCGATGGGTTTATCATCGTGCAGCACAATTTCATAGGCCTGAATGGCAAATGCAATCTGGCCTTCGGCCCGCAGGTTGGCTGCCAGTTCCAGCCAGCGGGTCAGGTCGTTCCTGTGGTTGAATCCCAGGCGGGTATGCTGCCCGATAGCGGCCCGGTAATTACCGGTCTTGAAATAAAAATCGGCCAGAATTTCTCCCAGCAGGGATTCATTCTCCGCCAGCCGTTCCACCAGAATCTGCTCAATCAGGGAGTGGTTTTCCTCTTCATCGCTCAGGCTCAGGATACGACTGGTGACATATTTCTTCTGACGGCGATTAACCAGCAGGTGATTGATGTATTCATTCACGGCCCGCCGGACCGCCCCGCGGCTATAGTAATAATTGGCCAGATCCATTGATAAAAAAGCCGGGTCATCAAAGCGCCGGCGGGCGCGGACCGCCAGGCTGTCCATTTCCTGCGACAGGGACAACCGTGCCAGCGAAAAAACCTGCAGGCGGTAATATTGTGGTTTAGTTTGATATTGATCTTCCAGTCCCTGCCACCAGGCACGGGCTTCATTACGGCGGTCGGACAGATAAAACAACTCACCCAGTTCGATTTTATCTCCCAGGCTTTCCGGCCGGATTCTGAGCTGGGCGCTCACCAATTCAATCGCCTGATCCAATTCGCCGCCGCGTATCAGACTGGTTTTCAGCCGGCGGTAAGCATTGACATTGGAGGGATCGTCTGCAAGAATCCTGCGGTAGATTTCCCGGGCCTGTTCGACATCACCCCGTTTTTCCAGGAATTGAGCCTGGCGCAGGGCGTTGGTTCCCTGAGGGACGACCCGTACCTGTCCGGTCAGGATCAACGGCAATACCACCACGGCGATTAATGCTGACCGTCTTCTCATTCCCCGGGGTCCTCACCGGCTTCCGCCTGGATCAAGCTGTTGAAATATGCTCTAATCATGGTTTTATATTCCTGGGGGTAGCTGGATTTCATGGCACGGTTCAGGGCTTCCAGGGTCAGGTCGCGCCGCTGGCCCAGATCATCGGGCAGGCCGCCCGGACCGGCAAAAGTAACGGCGGTGGCGGTTTTGGATTTCCGTTCCTTCTTGAAATCACGCCGGGTCAGTGATTTCTGGCTGTCCAGCATCCGCGACAGGATGCGCTGCTGCCGCTCCTGGGTACGGCGGGTGTAGCGCCGCCGCTGTAAATCTTTGATTACTTCATCCATCTCGTCGGCAATCCCCTGTAAATCACCCAGGCCCTGATTACTGCCGCGCATTTCCGACATTAATTCATCCAGCGATTTACGAACCCCCTGCTGTTCGCTCAGCAGACGCTGCATCAGACCCTGCTGGGCGGCGGCGGCCATTTGCCCCAGCGCCAGTTGCATACCCTGATTATTGATGCCTTGTTGCTGGCGGCTCATGGCCTGCATGCGTTGCATAAACTGCTGAAAGCCACTGGATGAACCGGACTGCTGCATTTCACCGATGGAGGCATGGATGGCCTGAGCAGCCTCGTTTAAAGCCGCCATGGCCTGCTGCTGGCTCTCGCGGGCGGCATTCCCGTTGCGCTGCACGAAATTTGCCTGCGCTTCTGTCATCCGGTAATTGGCCATGCCCACTGCTTTGCCGATTGCCGGTGTCACGGCAAAAGTTTCCCGTGATAAGTCCAGCAGGGATTCGGATATTTGTCCCAGTTGATCACGATACATCTGCTGACGGGCGGCCAGTTCTCCGAGCCGGGCTGAATTCCGCGATAACCCGGAAGCGGTCCGGCGCAGCGCTTCCTGGGCTTTGGACAAGGTCAATACGTCGCGCATGATACCGCGGAAACGGTCAGCCATCTCATTGACCGTCTGTTGCTGAAATTGGGCCTGCAGATCCATGAACTGCTGCTGCATATCCTGCAATTGCTGCAATGACCGGGAACTGGTGGGTTGAGCCGCCGATGGATTTTGATTCTGCATCTGTGCCGCAGTTTCCTGCATGGCCTGTTCGGTGGCTTGCGCCAATTCCGAAGCTGACAAATCCGCCAGATCCTCGGCAGTTTCGGGGCTGAACTCTTCGATCATTTGAGCCGCTTCATCCATGGTCTCGCGGATGTTATCGAATTCTTGGCGGTTGCGCTCCGCTTCAAAAGCCAGGCGGGCCAGATCGGAGGGATCGCTTTCCTCGCCGGCCTGATCGATTTCCTGGTTCAGATGTTCCTGCTGTTCCACCAGTTGTTCCAGCCGCTCGCGCACTTCCTCCATTTTCTGCTCAGCCCGCACACGCCGGAAAATGTCCAGAAAGCGATCCAGTTGCTGCTCAACCTGATCCAGATTGGCGGCCAGATCATCCATTGCATTTAATAATTCTTCATTGTCGAGCTTTTCCAGCGCCTGGTTTACCCGTTCAAGGTCGGCCATTAATTCCGGTGAAATCAACTCGGAAACCAACTCCTGCAATTCGCCGAATTTGTCCAGCATATCTTCCGAGAACAATCCATGTTTCTCAGCGTCATCCTTGAGCTTTTCCATGGCTTCGGCGAATTGCTCCAAACGCTCCACTTCCCGGCGCACGGCCTCCACCGTCTTCTTCATAGCCTGCTGTTGTTCCCAGTCGATATCTTCGCTCTTCAGCAACTCCAACTCGGCCTGTTCCAATTGCCGGCTGATCCGGCGCAGCTCATCCTGATCCAGAGCCAGGTCCTCCTGCAACTCATTTTCCCCTGCTTCCATTGATTCGAATAAATCGGCCAGCGACGGCAGCCTCGCCAGGTAAGTGGCGGAAACGGCCTTCTTAGGACCGGACACGATATCGTTGTCGTATAATTCGAAATGGAATTGGACCTCATCCTCAGGAAAGAGATCCAACTCGCTCAAATCCCAGTAAGTGGCGATCTCCTGATTCAAGTCGTCGATCGTTAAATCCGGGATGGTAAAAATTGCCGTATAGGGATCCAGGTCAATGAACGACGGCCGGCGCACTTCATAGGCCACCTGCAGATTGGAAAAACCAAAATCATCGGCGATTGCCAGTTGAATCGGCAGGGTCATATCATCACCCAGCTCACTGATGAGCTCCGGTTGAATCACCTGCAGATCGGGATCCAGGTCCGGTAGAATCTGCAGATGGTAGGGAATCGGATCGCGGTTGGCAATCCGGCGCCGGTCCCGGATGTGGGTGGTAAACTGGCCCGGTTTCGTCAAGGTAAAAGCGCCTTCGGCCCGGCGGCCGCGGATTGTCAGCGGCACCGGCTGGTCATTAAGCTGCAGGTAGCCTTCCGACATCAGGCGGTTGGCCGTGAGCCGGACACTGACGGTGGACCCGGCCAGGCCCTGGATATTGGCCTGGTTACCCTGTTGTGTGTACGGCTTCAGGCGCGAGTAATCCGGGGGAATTACGGTGATGGTAAAATCTTCGAAGGCCGGCCGATCGGTAACGGTGATCCGGTGGGGGGCGGAGGTTACCTCCTGCCATGGTTGCCAGAAATGAGTGGCGGAGACGTAAGCCCGGTAGATATAATCCTGGTAAATTTCTTCCAGTTCGAATTCATATAATCCCGGTAATTTGGCATAGACAGTCTGATATTCGGCCATGGGCTCACCACTGGCAGAATCGGTTTCGGCAACCGAGGTTGTGACCAGTTCCAGGCGGATTGAATCGGGCGTGGCGCCGATACTCTGGATCAGGATACGAACATTTTCGCCACCCAGAATATTGGCGTCGCCGGTGTTGCTCATAAGCTTATACGGGCGGGGAACCGGGAAATGGGTACGGGGGTGAACCCAACGATAGGCCGCCGTGGCAAACTCCGGCCGAAACACCAGGAATAGTACCAGCAACAAAGACAGAATTTCAATCGTAATGATTTTTCCCCGGCGGATTAAGCGCCGTGGCAGTACCTGGGGAAAATCAATTTCCCCCAGTTCCCGTTCGACCTGCGAAACATAAGCCCGGCTTAATTCCGGGGCGGCGCTGGAATTCATCCCGCGCTCCAGTTGCAGGGCATTGATAACACGGTCCGGCTTATTGAAACCCCAGCCTCCCAGGCGACGGGCCAGGCGCGATGGCCGGTAGCGCCCCAGCAGGTTAAACCTGACCAGTCCGGCGCCGATGGCCAAAACCAAAACCACCAATACCAACAGAAAAAAACCAATCTGCCATATCACCCAGCGGCTGTCGGAGGACAAATAGAAAACGCTTTCGACCACCAGCGCCAGCGTGATGCCGCCCAGCGCTATGGCGTACAGCGCCCAGAACAGCAATTTCAAGTCTGATATGAGCAGGGCCCGCTTCAGGGCCTGGAGATGGCGCGAGATCAGTCCGTTCATTGCGTCAGCGCATACCAGATGATATTAACCCCCATGCGCAGGGCGGCCTGCCTGATCGCCAGCGGATCGTGATGGACCTGCTCGTCTTCCCAGCCATCACCCAAATCCGATTCATAAGTATAAAATACCAGCAGACGCTCGCCATCGAAAATACCCAGCCCGCGGGGTGGTTTATTATCATGTTCATGTACTTTTGGAAGACCGGCGCTGAAGTCGAAATAACAATTGAAAATGGGGTGGTCGTGGGGAATCTCCACCAGATCGCGGTCCGGGAAGACGCGCTTGATCTCCCGGCGGAAGGAGTCGTCCAGCCCGTAGTTATCATCTACATGCAGGAAGGCGCCCCGCAGCAGAAATTCCCGCAGCAGCAGTACTTCCTCATCTGAAAAACGAATATTTCCGTGGCCGGTGAGATACAGGTAGGGATAGCGGTGCAAATCCTTGGCGGTAATCCGCACGGCCACCTCCTCTTCAGCCGTGGTGATCCCGGTCTCCTGCGCCAAATAGCTTAATAAATTGGGCAGACTGCTGGGATCACAATACCAGTCGCCGCCGCCGTCATAATGAATACGGCCGATGGTAAAATCCCGGGCGCCTAAGCCCAGCATCATCAACAGGAGGAGTGAAATCAATTTTTTCATCATTTTCCAGTATGGGCTGACAGATCGATTAATACAGGAATTTAATCCGATTACCGCCGGTGAAATTACAAAAACCGGACGGTATTGCTTGAATTTTCCCGGGTCAGGACATCAAACCGTTTTCGCTGCTATGTGCATGCAATGGTTATGGTTTTTCGTCAACTATGACTTAATAATTCCGACTAATTCTTCAGGGTCATATACTTTTAAAGAAGCGTATTTAAAGTCCTTAATATTTCTGGTTACAATTCTTTGAATATTGCTTATTTGTGCAGATTCATGCAGTACTGCATCTTCGAAATCGCTGATTTTATGATTACATGCAGTTTCAAAAACTTGTTGAGGTAATTGGGTCAGTTTGAAAATATTCAGCAGGTTTTTAATTAATCTTTTTGCTTCGCTTGGACCTTTTGCTTTTGTTACCAAATATCCGATAGTAGTTATAGTAGTTGGACAGAGATATCCTTCAATTTTACCCTGCTCAACTTCAGACAATAATAATGTAGCAGAAGTATAATATGGTTTACGAAGAAGTAATACATCCAATATAATATTCGTGTCAAACAGGATTCTCATAAATATTTATCTTCAAGGTATTTCTTATAATCGGATTCATCAATATCTGAATCGGCAAGAGCGCCATACAAAGATTTTACATTAGGCGGTAATTCAATAATCTCATCGGCAATTTCTTTATTGGTTAATACGTTAAAATAATCAGCAACCATTTTAGAAAGTGATTTACCTTTTTTTTCAGCGACAGATTTTGCCATATTTATGAGTTTGTCTTCCATTCTTAAAGTCAATTTTGTTTGCATATCATCTCCTTGTACGTCATCTAATACAATATTAATACGTCACAGTAATATATGCAATACCTTTTTATTTGTTCCGCACCACTTTCTTATACGCCCTAACGTGTAAGCTCTGCGGCGTGTCTTTCTGACTTTTTCTTAAATCTGACCATTTTGCACCTTTCAGACGTCATTTTTACGCTGCCCGCTGTTGACGTCCGTAGCAGCGTGTGTTGGGCGTTTTAAGTAGATGTACATGGGAAGAGTTCATTAAAAAACCCTGCCCATAGCACAATGAGATACTATTTGAGTAATATCATCTTCTTCTTATCGCTGAATACTTTATCATTTTCCAATGATTTTGCTGTAATTGTATATAGATAAACACCATTTGCAACTGAATTACCTATATTGTCAGTGCCATTCCACTTTATTTCTCTATATCCAGAACTAACGTCACCATTTACTGGGGAAGCCACTAATTGACCTAGGGCATTATATATGTTTATCTGGACTGAACTATACTCAGGAAGATCAAACATAATGCTTGTAACTGGATTAAATGGATTTGGATAGTTTTGCTGAAGCACATAATTAATGGGGATATCTGGTGATTCAGATAGTTCCCTAGAATTCCAGACGTAGTAAAGAATTACATTGGAATATCCGGGTGACGTTTTCCCATACCGTTCTCCTTGAATCTTGTACCGGCATTGATCACCGAACAAAGAAGTTGATACGGTGTAATCAATATACGTTGGGCTTGTCTGATTTGAGGCAATTTTTGTATAAAAACCTGTTCCAAGTCTTCTCCACACATTATATGTTGCATCATCAGGCTCACTTGCATTCCATGTAAAACGCGGATGACCATTATAATCAGAAAGTTTCGTGAGACCTGATGGATTTGTTGGTTGAAAACAGGTATTGTCTGGAGAATAACCCGGATCAGTGAAATCGTCTCCCCATGCGGTTATTGTCTCGCCATTATCTATAGTATTGTAATTCTGAGATTCTGCAATTCTTCTCTTAAATTTATTGAGCGTATTATCCCATTCTATTTCAATATCAGTTTCAGTATAGTCTTGATCTCCTGTGCAGTAATTACAATCTCTGTAGTCTAAATAGAAATAATAACTGCCCTTTGTCACTTTATATTTTGTATATGCAACCGTTCCATCTGGACCAGTACCAGGTGCATCATTAGATATAAAATCCAAAAAATAACTTGAAGTTCCTCCAAATAATGTAATATTCAGATAATAACTATCTGTTAGAACTGAATAATCATTATCCGGACTATCCCACGCTGCTGTCTGGGCAACTAGTGAAACTGTAGCACTTGTAGGTACATTTTTAAACCACAGCTCACCAGGATACCTGCTTTGACCAAATAATAATATTGTCATCACTATTACCATCAATACACTTTTGTTTACTTTCATGCTATTCTCCTTATTTTAAATATGTTATCTTTTTCACATTTTCTAACTGTGCGTTAGAAATCTTAATAAAATATATTCCAGATGGCTGATTTTTATCTGGGTTCCACTGAGTTGAAAGTACTTTCGTAACAGACCCCATAATTTCTTCTTCATACTGGATTTTACCTAGAAGATCATATATTTCTACCTTATTGCTGCCTGGACTTATTATAAATTCAATTGTGATGCTGTTATTAAATGGATTAGGGAATGCATTTATTAATTGATATTTACTTGGATTTATTGGATTATCTGATTGTGTGTTTAATCCATGTGTCTCCCACCAGTCATAGATTTGCGCCACTTTATCGTACATGGCAATAAATCCTTCCTGATAGGTAACCCCTTCTGTAACAACAAGGGCATAAATTACTTCTGAAGAATCACCTGCAGGTAAATTGAAGGTCCCAGATGAACTCAATAAACCAGATCCTCCCTGTGGAAGTGCAAAATCCCACAACCAGCCCTCACCGGTAACAGGATCACCATCAAATGTGTATGTTGTCGTATCACCGGTAATAGGATGAATAATGGGTTCTCCATTCATCTTGAGTCCATTTGCTATGTTTCTAGCTTGTTCCAAGGTTGTAGGAGTTGTACCAAATGTATCCGGATCATAATAGTCGTCATCAAAAATAAACCAGCCAGCTGTGACATTTAGATTGGTGTGCTCGTCATATGTTTGTTCGAACGCTTTACCTGTACTCCCACTTTCGGGTACAAGGGGACCTTGTAATAAAATATATGCAGCTACTTTTGGTAATGCAGAATCACCGACATTTATATAATAATAGCAATACATAAAATTATATTCGCTATTATATCCACCCCAATTCACTGTTGGAGATGTCAAATCAACATCTGACCAAATAGATATAATTGCATCCTGAAAATCGACTGGATCCTTATTGTGAAATCGATAACGAAAGAATACTGTATTGTCTAAAAACGGAATATCATCGTAACTCCATACTGTCTCATTTACCTGAAGTAAATTTGGATTGGTCGTTGGAAATCCTTGGTATCCTGATCCTGTATGAGCGTCGTTATAAACTGAAAATGCCGTTTGTGTCCCATAGACTTTTGGCCTGCCAGATTCATCATGTGGGGCTCCCCATTGTATTGGCCATTCGTCATAATCAATGTCACCATTAGTACTACTTTGATTAATATAATAAACACGATAGTTATTGGCGTTCTCAGGAGATACCTGCATTACAGCACTGTCATTAATTATTGGACCAGGCGAATAATCAATTAAATAATTATTCACAACACCTACCAGTTCATCGTTTCTATAAGCTGTTAGTTCAATAGTATGGTTAAATATAATATAGTCCCAACTTTCAGCGTAAAATTGATGTTGGATCGCTGGGGGATCTGTATACCAATCCAAAACACCACTATTTGAGAGTCGAACATCAAGGGTTGAGGTAGTCATTAAATGAGAGTCCCAACCATCAGATTGTGCTAATATCATGGAAATTTGAAAAACTGCTAATAAAATGTAAAAGTAGTTCTTTTTCATTATATACTCCT
>LSCG01000110.1 GCA_001577055.1 Fidelibacterota bacterium TCS56 | reverse complement strand
CCAACCGATCCCCCGGTGGCAATCGTCATGGCCGAGGCAACCGCCTTAACCAGCACCACCCGCATCCTGATGAAGCCGTTGTGCGTGGCGATGGCGTTCATGACTTCCGGCACACCATGACCTTTGGCCTCACTGGCGAAACGGTGTACAAACCAGGCTACTCCTGCAGCGCCGATTGCCGGAATGCCCAATTTGAGATACAGCGGTGCAGCAATGAAAGCGGCGATGAGATTGTCAGAATCCCAGAGACCGTTTTGAAAAAACCGGATTAACGACTGAAAAGCAACGGCAATGATACCACCCATTATACCGATGGTCGCCGCCAGTATCAGCACGAAGATATAATCGTAGGTTTTAATCCCTGCCAGCATTCGTACTTTGAATGTATTCAGGGCCTTACGAACACGAATCCAACGCCTTAAGCGTGAAAATGAAATAAGCGATTTAATGAAATTTTTAATAGACGGAAGTGAATTCATCGGGTTGTCGGTACCAGTATTTCGGACTTCAAAACAGATTAATCAGGCTGTAAACAGATTTTAAATTTAAGGGAAATTTCCTTTGCATACCGGGAAAATTCCAAAATGGTTTCAGTATTGAGATTCGTATATACATTATACCTGGCGTAACTTTTACCGCCTTCCGGCTGGATTCTGACCGGGAACTACCTGTAGCTGTGAACTGAATCACCTCTGGCCCCTGCTGTTAGGCCAGTCACTGTATATATCGATAAAATTTTTCAAATTCGATTTGTGATAACAAGCAGTTTAAATACATTTTCCGCAACCAAATCGACCTTTCCGGCATTGGTATTGTCTTTGCATCCCAGTTCCAGGTGGACGACGATGACTAATTGCGAACTTAACTGGTGAATATGAATAAAAACACTCGAAATAGCAGATTCAGAACACTTATTATCGGCGGATTACTGGCCATAACCGCCACGGTAGGATTAGCTGAGCCGGGGGAATCAAATTCAGCCTCAGCGCTTGATCTCGGCGGCAGTCAGATTACCGCGATCGCCGGAATTAACGCCGGTGAGGAAGTATTGTCCATGTATTGGGCGGTCTTTTCCCAGTTAATGCACAGCGGGCAGGACATCGAAAATCTGATAAATCAGATCGCCAAAGCCTCGCCCCGGATCATTAATGATATCACCCGACGCTGGAACCACCCGGCCGAGAAGATGTCCTATACCAATTACCGCAAGATATTTATTACGCGGGAACGCATCACCGCCGGCGACCGTTTCCACGACGCCAACCGGGAGCTGGTGCATAATATCCGCGATAAATACCAGGTGGATGAATACCTGCTGCTGGCCATCATCGGCGTGGAATCGATGTATGGCGCCTCCCATGCGGATTACCGGGTGGTGGACGTTTTCCATACCATCGCCCACAGCGTGCCCCGCAAACGTAAATGGGCCGAGAAAGAAATGGTGCAGTACCTGGAATTCTGCGCACAAAACGATCTGGATCCGGCTGTGATCCGTGGCTCGTATGCCGCCGCCATCGGCTATGCCCAGTTCATTCCCTCCAGCCTGACCAGTTACGGTATAGATCATAACGGTGACGGAAAGATCGATCCCTACACCTGGGAAGACGCCCTTGAAAGCGTGGCTAATTATTTGGTGAAAAACCGCTACCAGCCGGGCAGCAACGACTTCAGCCAGCACTCACGCAACTGGAAGGCGATTTATGCTTATAATCATTCGAAGAATTATGTGCGGGCGGTGCTGGAATTCCGAGGCAGGCTGAAGGCGGAAATCGAGGGCTGAGTCAGTCCCATTCGAAACCGGTGGCCCGGCCGGTTTCCAAGTCGATTTCGATTGAATTATAATCGTTGATTTTGGGAATATAATAATACAAGATACGATAGGTCCGGTTGAAATCCACGAAGACCGAATCCGGTTGCCCGAAAGTATCCCTTACAACCTGTTCCTCCGGCCGGTCTTTTAGAAATTTCCATATATCATACTCATTCATCATCCAGCGTTGGTACGGATCTTCCGCCTGCTTAGCCTCCTGCCAGGCATCGGCGGGGTCGGGGACCGGCGGTTCGGGCCCAGTGTCCAGAGGGGGACCACAGGCCGACAACAGCGCAAAGCAGATTATCAGGACAATTCGCATCGGACAAAGATAGGGCGATTCAGATTTCCCTGCAATAAACAACGAAAAAAACCTGTTACCACGGAATACACGGAAGAACACGGAATAAAAAACGCAGGAGTGGTGGAGAGATGGAGTGATGGAGTGGTGAAAGGGCCTGGCAAGGCCTCATCTTCAACCCATATACGCCCTCCTGATTTACTGCAAATCAGCTTTTACCGTTGTCGGTCCAATTCAATAAAACCGCTCCTCGGCAAACCCGTTAGCAACCAGGTTTTGATTGATGTTTATCCATTTATTCTCTTCATCCTGGATAAAAATTTCCGCCAGATAACGCCCGTATTTTCCCCGGCGGTCACGGTAGGTCTTAATGATCACGTCCTTTCCATCGATCAGCGACCGCAGGTAATCACGTGCGGCGCGCCCGGCCTGCTTTTCAGATTCAGAACCGCGTAATTCCGGCGTATCAATTCCATATAAACGCAACTTGGCATTGCGCAGCCACACATCCAAACCGAGATCAATATCGATGGTACAGGTATCGCCATCATAAACGTAAATTACCCTGGCGCGATAGTTGAACAGTTGTTTATCCATAGTATCCTCTCCTGTAAAAATTACTGATTACTAATAATTTACAGGGTGCAATCAACAATTGACAGAAAAATTTTCTTATCCCCTGAATATACGTAACTTCGTCGGCTAATTTTTAGGAGTAGACATGGACAACAGCACTAAAGAACGTTTTTACTATGATAAAGAATTCCTGAGCAGCAGCGACGCCCGTCCCCTGCGCATAATCGCCGAATACTTCGGCCCGCGCCAGCGTTTTAATAAATATCATGTGGAAGATACAATCGTATTTTTCGGGTCAGCCAGAATTAAATCGCCGGATGAAGCCCAGGCCGATTTCGATAACCAGCCCGATGACCTGAGTGACCGGAAGGTGGCCCGGCTGAAATCGAATCTGCGCATGAGTCAATATTACCGTGCCTCACAAGAATTGGCACGGAAACTGACGACCTGGAGCAAAGGTCTGAAAGATAATAAGCGGCGCTTTATCATCACTTCCGGTGGAGGACCAGGGATCATGGAAGCGGCCAACCGCGGCGCGTCCGAGGCCAAGGGATTAACCTGCGGACTAAATATCACGATCCCGTTCGAGCAAAGCGGCAACACCTACCTGACCCCGGACTTAAATATTCAATTCCATTATTTCTTCATGCGCAAGTTCTGGTTTCTGTACCTGGCTAAGGCGCTGGTGGTTTTTCCCGGCGGGTTCGGTACGCTGGATGAATTGACCGAGCTGGTGACATTGATTCAGACCGAAAAGATCAAGAAGAAAATCCCGATCGTACTTTTCGGTCGGGAATTCTGGGATAAGATAATCAACTGGGATTACCTGGTGGAAATCGGCACTATCTCAGCATCTGACCTGGAACTGTTTGAAATCATCGACACGGTAGATGAAGCCTATGAATACCTGACAACCAGTTTAACTGCGCGCCAGTTTCGAGGACCAAACTTCTGATCAGGCAGCGGTGACCACAAATTCCGGGGGATTTTCCAGGTGCCGTTTGACCGAACATAATTTGGCCGCATTAACCACGGCAGATTTGTATTTATCCGGAAACCCTTCAGGCAGTGCGATAGCTAAACTAATACGCGTAATCAGACGTTTCACCGGATCGTAATCCATGGACTGGGTGATTTCCATTCCGGTGATGTCGATGCCGCGCTGCTGGCAAAAACCAAGCACGTATATTCCCGAACAAGTCCCGATCGACGCCAGAAAGAGGGCGAAGGGCTCCGGGGCGCTGCCCTCGCCGCCGCCGGCCGGCAACTGATCGGTGGCAATCTCGAATCCCTGGTAATCGGCATTTACTTTTTTCCCGCCCGGGAAAGTGATTTTCATATCCATAGCATGTCCTTTTAAATCTAAGATGTTCAGGTGTTGCACAGGTTACACCTTACGGCAACTGTAACCAATCGCAATTAACTCCATCTATTAATTAAAAGCTTATTAAAGAGGATTATTATGGTACAACATCTGACAAAACAAGATTTTCTGGACAAAATATTCAATTTCGAAACCGAGCAAGAATGGAATTATTCCGGTGACGCTCCGGCGGTTATTGATTTTTATGCCGACTGGTGTGGCCCCTGTAAAGTTTTATCACCGGTGATCGAGGAACTGTCGGAAGAATATGACGGCGCCATCAATTTTTACAAGGTTGACACGGAAGCCGAGCAGGAACTGGCGGCGGTTTTCGGCATTCGCAGTATCCCTTCCATGCTGTTCATCCCCAGTGACGAAAAACCGCAGATGGCCACCGGTGCACTGCCGAAAGATCAATTGAAAAATGTGATCGGTGATGTACTGAAAGTGGCGGCCCCGGTCTCGAATTAAAACTTCCCCCCCCCAACGGTGACAACGCCCTGCGAATCTTATTCCGGGGCGTTGTTCTTTTCTATATCCGGTACGATAAACCAGGCGGCCAGATAGGCAATAATGCCCCCGCCCCAGAAAAT
>LSCG01000111.1 GCA_001577055.1 Fidelibacterota bacterium TCS56 | reverse complement strand
GCTCAACATGGGAATCGAACTGGTGAAGGATCATCAGCCGGTTTAGTTACTCATTAAAACCGGGTAATTTGATTTGTAGAAAAATCCGCTTCGGGCGGATTTTTCTTTAGGTTCTCAAATCGAAAAGGCCGTTAACGGCCTGCCTAGCGAGGTGGTCATCATATCCCCAGCCCTAAAGGACTGGGCTATTGATTCCAATCCCGTAAGGATTGAATGTGAATAACCGGTGGCGCAACCACCGGATTAAGGAAGAATGATTAAAGGACCCTGAAGGGGTCGAACCGAATACTCATCAAGGATTAACGATTTGTGAAGTGTGAAGAACACACCGAGTATATCACTTCAAAAATCAACATTCGTTGATCCTTGGCTTTTAAATCAATACTCCGCATTGACACCCATCATTTCATAAGGTGGCACAGCAAAGCGATGCAACCAGTTTGAGAATATCGAACCAGATAAACCCAATACTCCAATCCTCCTCCATCACTCCACCACAAACCGTCGTCCTGCCCCCCCTGCCCCTCATCTCCCCTGCTCCCAGCTCTTCGCTCTCTGCTCCTACCTTGATCTATTCCCCTGTTTCTATTGAATACGCGGCAGCTTTCCAATTGAAATTCAATCGACGGGGGGCTAACTTTGTTGCGGCATGTCAGGTTCAAGATTTATCCTAGCCCCTTCCATCCTGTCGGCTGACTTCTCAAACCTGCAAACGGCTCTGGCTGATTGCCAACGGGGGGATGCTGAATATATCCATCTGGATGTGATGGATGGCAATTTTGTGCCCAATATCACTATCGGACCCGCCGTTATCAAAGCCCTGCGGCCCCATTCCAAAGCCTTTTTCGATGTGCATATTATGGTCTGCGATCCTCTGTTCTGGATCGAACCCTTTGCCAACGCCGGCGCCGACGGCATCACCTTCCACGTGGAAGCCACCGGCCGCCCCGGGGATGTGATCGACCTGATCAAAAGTTTTAATATCAAAACCGGAATCACCCTGAAACCGGGAACCAACATTGAACTGGTTGAACCATTTCTGGAATGGGTGGACCTGATACTGGTGATGAGCGTTGAACCGGGCTTCGGCGGGCAGCAGTTTATGCCCCAATCCCTGACACGCATCCGTGAATTACGACGATTTATTGATAATCATAATCTCAGTGATTCGATTCAAATTCAGGTGGATGGAGGCGTTAATCTGGATAACGCGGCTGAAATCATAGAGGCCGGCGCCAGCAACCTGGTGGCCGGATCGGCCGTATTCAATACCCCCGACCCGGTGGAAACGATGCAGAAATTCAGAAAGATAACATGAAAATTTATCTGGGCACCGATCACGCAGGTTACGAGCTGAAAGAAATTATTAAGGACCATCTTACCGCTAACGGTTACCGGGTGGAGGACCTGGGCGCCGTGAATTATGACCCGGAAGATGATTATCCCGATAAGATTTTTCCCGTGGCCCGGGCCGTATCCGGTGATCCAGATAGCCGTGGAATCATTTTAGGTGGATCGGGGCAGGGCGAGGCCATGGCGGCCAACCGGGTCACAGGCGTGCGGGCCACGGTTTTTTACGACGGCCCCGAGGATATCATTGACTTGTCGCGCCAGCATAATAACGCCAATATTCTCTCACTGGGGGCCCGTTTTATCGAAGCACCTCGGGCTTTGAAGCTAATCGACCGCTGGTTGCAGGTTCCCTTCGACGGCAACCGTCATCAGCGGCGGATCGATAAACTCGACCGCTGAATTTGAATTTTCCACAGATAATTTTATACTGGATCAGTCAGTATCGCTGGCTGTTGCTGGCCGGAGTAATCGGTGTTGTACTCCTGCTGTTGCCCACCCCGGCCAACCTGTCACCGGAAGGCCACCGGCTGCTGGTAATCGTCGTCATCACCCTGATTCTGGTGGTAACCGAACCAATTCCCCTGCCGGCTACGGCTTTGTTCATTATCATTGCCATGGTGTATAGCGCTATCGACACCCCTAATAACATCGCCTCCGCCTTCATGAACGATGCGGTTTTCTTCATCATGGGTTCGCTGATGCTGGCGGTGGCCATCGTAAAACAGGGCTGGGATGCCCGCATCGCTCTGGGCATCATCAGCATCACCGGCAACCGTACACGGCGCATCGCCTTTGGGTTCACCACGATTTCGGCCCTGCTGTCATCATTCATCGGTGAACATACCGTGGCCGCCCTGATGCTGCCCATCGGCATGACGCTGGTGCGCTACACATCTCAAGACGGTGAAAATGCGCAGGGTCTGGCGGCCATTCTGTTGTTTTCAATCGCCTATGGCGCCCTGGTAGGTTCTATCGGCACTCCCTCCGGTGGCGGGCGAAACGCCATTATGATGAACTACCTGGCCGGTCACGGCGCGGAAACCATTTCCTATGCCCGCTGGATGCTGTATGTTTATCCGCTGGTGCTGATCCTGATTCCCCTGGTATCGCATTTACTTTGGCGCAGTTTTACCCCGGAACACCATTATTTGGACAGTGGAATCAGACGATTGAAAGTCCAGGTAACTAAACAGGGCCCGATCAGCGGCCGCGAGGTTGGGGGACTGATAATTTTCGCCCTGGTTTTTCTGGGTTGGATTTTTCTGTCATCCCGTTTCGGACTGGGAAGCATCGCCCTCACCGGAGTAGTGCTGTATATTATTACCGGTCTGGTGAAGTGGGAGGACATTAACCGAAATACGCATTGGGGTGTCATTTTACTTTTCGGAGCTGCCATTGCCTTGGGGCATTATATGCGCTCCACCGGCGCCGCATTATGGCTGGCCGAAGGATTGGTGAAATTCCTGATGCAGGGTTCTGAGCCGGTGCGTGTTCTATCTGACATCGTGATCGTCGGCATGACAACAATCATGGCCAACGCCCTGTCCAGCTCGGCTACCGTGGCTGTACTGGGTCCCATCACTTTAAACCTTGGTTCGGATCTGCTGCATCAGGGATTAATCACAGCGATTGCCTCGGCCTTCGGTTTTTTCACTGCCGTGGCCGCTCCGGCCTGTGCCATTATTTATTCCAGTGGGATGGTGGGCGCCCGCGATTTTCTGAAAGCGGGCTGGAAGGTAGGATTGTTGTGCATCGTGCTTTTGATAATTTACGCAAATACTTATTGGAGATTGTGGCTTTGATTAACGATTCAAATTTAACAGGAGTAATTCGATGCGCTTTTTAATCGCCATCGCCAGTAAGAAATATTCAGAGCCCACCCTGCGGGTTGGCCTGGATGTGGCCAAGGCCTTCCAGGCTTGTGTCACAATTGCCTGTGTCAGTCCGAAACCATCGTCGTTCGCTCAGGACCAAATCCGCCTGGCCCAGGAATCGATGGAACGCTGGGATTTTGAACAACCGGCCATCAATGTGCTGGAATGGGCTTATAATTATCTCAAAGAAGGGCAATTTATCGCTGAAGAGGCTCTGGAAAAGGGATTTCAGAAGAGGCTGTTATCTAAGCGGGCCGGCTCACGCGGATCGATCGTACTGCCGGGACAATTCTGTGATCGGATTGAATTAATCCTGCGCTCGGGGCGGATTATTGAAAGTCTGCGTAATGAAGTCCGGCAAAATGAATACGATGTAACCATTATCGGCGCCAGTCAAAAACGGCGCATGGCCCACGATCTGATCCAGTATATTGATTCCTCGATTCTGGTGGTCAAGCAGATTGATTTCTCCCGGCCATATCGCGTTCTGCTGGCAGTGGATGATTCCCGCGGGACGCTAAAAGCGGTGAAATACGGAATACAAATTGCCAAAGCCTATGGGCTGAAGGTTGATGTGCTTACCGTATCCAAGCGCCAGCGATTCGGTGCGGGCTACCAGGGCGCCTCCGATCGCGCCTGCCGTTATCTGGAAAATGCCCGCGTCAAGTATAACCGTCTGATGCTGGTTGGCGATCCGGTCACCGTTATCGATGAATCGGCCGGCGATAATCATATTATCGTCATGGGTGATTCCAGCCAGAATCCGATCAAGAAATTTTTCCTGGGCAGCAAACCGCAGGAGGTGCTGGAAACCAGCGTCTGTCCGGTGCTGATTGTAAAATAATATAGCTATGCGGGATTGAATAACGGATGCAAGGATTTACCGGGCAGCATAAAAATACAGATATACCATCGGTACTGCCGGGCCGGCGGCTCGATAAAATCCTCAGGCCAGGCTACATAATTTATTGACCCGGTCTTCCCGCCCGAAAATCAGCAGTTGATCGCCGGCCTGCATTTTAATTTTATCATCCGGGATGATTTCCTTCCAGCCGTGTGCGGTTTCGCGCCTGATTAATAACACTTCGATGTTATGCTTTTTGCGAACGTTTACCATTGCCACCGTTCGACTGATAAAGGCCGACGGCACATCAATCCGCGCCATCTGGAATCCTTCCATCACATCGATTTTTTCGTGATGGGGGTGATTCACGTATTTCATTGCGAAACCGAGAATATTGGTGGATTCCCTTTTCAGCAATAATTCCTGGTATTCCCGCAGGATATCCGATTTATGGATCAAGCCGGTAATTTGATTGCGATCGTCAACGACGGCTAACGTCTGGACATCCAATTCAGACATAATTTTCAGGGCTTCACCGACACTGGTAAAATCAGTAACACTTATGTATTGGGTATTGGCCAGATCTTTCGCCGTGGAAGTGGATGGAATTTCGTGATGAGTGCTTAAAAATCTCCTGACCGAACCCAGAGAAAGCGTCCCCACCAGTTGATTGTCCTGGTTTACTATATATAGTCCCTGGATCGAGCCGGAAGACATAATCTGTAATATCTCTTCCGCCGGTGTCGATTCCGGTACCGATTCGAACAGAGTTTGTTTTATATCCTTGATTTTAATCAAATTCAGGATATTAGTGTCTTTACCGCCATGCAGGTTGATACCTTTTCGTTTCAGTTTAAGTGTGTAAATCGAACCACGACTCAACTGCTGGGTAATTACCATCCCCAGAATACTGGCGATCATCAAGGGCAGAATGACGGTGTATTCCATCGTCATTTCAAAAATTATTAAAATCGCAGTGATCGGAGCATAAGTCGTCGCCGATACCACGGCCGCCATTCCCACCAACGCATAAGCACCGGGAGAAATACCCAGTTGGGGGAAGGCCATTTTAAACACCGAACCCAGGGCGCTGCCCAGCATCGAACCCATGAATAACGAAGGAGCGAAAACACCACCGGAACCACCGTAGCCTAAAGTCAGACTGGTGGCCAGCAGTTTTGCCATCAGGAAGATAACAGCCAGCTTCAACGGTAAATCACCGGAAAGCGCCGTATCAACCGAACCGTAACCGACACCCAATATCTGTGGGACATAGATGGCAATCGCCCCCAGAGTTAAGCCGCCCAGCGCCGCTTTTACGGCCACATGGACATTAAACCGGTCAAAAAGGTCTTCGGTCAGATATAAAGTTTTAATGAAGGCCAGACCGGTAAAACCGGCGGCGATCCCCAAAATGACATAAAAAATC
Organism: Fidelibacterota bacterium TCS56; assembly: GCA_001577055.1. Taxonomy (GTDB): domain Bacteria; phylum Fidelibacterota; class Marinisomatia; order Marinisomatales; family TCS56; genus TCS56. Next base: position 423 of record LSCG01000111.1, on the reverse strand, counting down.
AACTCCACCGGATTATTAAGAGAATACACCGGAGGCGTGAAAGCCGAATAATCGCCGATCAGGCTGTGGGAAACCACGGTGGCCATCACCGAGGAGACCATCAAAGGTGAGATCGCGGCGGTACTGAAGTCACCAAGAATTATTTCGCTGGCGAAAAGCGCCCCGGCGATGGGCGCATTGAAAGTGGCTGCAATCCCGGCGGCGGCGCCACAACCCACGAAGGTTTTCATGCGACGGCGCGAGACCTGAAATAATTGCCCAACGGTTGAACCAAAAGCTGAACCGATCTGTACAATCGGACCTTCCCGGCCAACCGATCCACCGGTGGCAATCGTCATGGCCGAGGCTACGGCCTTAACCAGCGCCACCCGCATCCTGATGAAGCCGTTGTGCGTGGCGATGGCGTTCATGACTTCCGGCACA
>LSCG01000109.1 GCA_001577055.1 Fidelibacterota bacterium TCS56 | reverse complement strand
TTTTCGTAACCTTTCCCCAGCTAATTAACACTTTTCACACCGCAATCAACAGGGAAGTCCGTGGAAATCGGACACAGTTCCCGCTACTGTAAGCGCATTGTCAATCCACAGGCCATTATTCCGGTGAGGAATGAGAAGGCGGATTGAATTTTTACCAGCGCAAGTCAGGAAACCTGGGATGCGGTTAAAACATCGACAAACTTGCGGGTTAAAAGTTATGCTGCGATACGGTTACCTTCTTTCGAGGGACAAGCAACTGATACTTACATCCCTGCCGCCAGCCGGGGATGTTGTTAATTAAATCTTTCCGCTCACTTCTACTGAGCTGGGTGTTTGCCGGATTTCTATTCGGCTATACATCTGGCCGAATCATCTCCGGTGATGGCACACCCCTTTCCCATGTTTCAGTCAGGTCCACCACTTCCGGGCGATGGGCGGTCAGTAATGCCGATGGTCGATTTCTATTTCCAATTTCGCTAATGGCAGGGGACACCCTGGCAATCCATCGTTATGGCTACCAGGATCTGTCGATTCCGATTACTGACGATACCTACTACCAGATTGAATTAACGCCACTGGCCATTAATCTGCCTGCGATTAATGCTTACTCCCAGCGACGACTCCCCACCGGGCAACAAGCCTACCAGATCATTACCGGGGAACAACTCTCGCCCACTGCGTTGGCATACAAAGTGCCCGCCTTAATTTTACGACGCTACGGCGGTTCAGCCGGTGTTACCACAATTGCCATCAATGGCAGTCCCTCCAACCACACTAAAGTCATTCTGGAAAATGTGGACCTCACCGATCCCCTTATGGGCCAAACCGATCTAAGCCAGCTTCCCGGCTCGCTATTGAGAGAAATAACAGTTGAGCCCAATCCGGGGATTAATCAGGGATCCGGCGCAATGGGTGGTGCAATCTATCTGCACGCCGTTCCGGAGAATTCATCCGCCACCATCACGGCCGGCCAGAATGGCTATCGCGCTACCGATGTACATATCAAATGGAACAGACCACGGCTGACCGGGAGCGCTACTTTGGGCCAGGTGAACGATGGTGGCAACTATCCGGTAGTGTGGCGGGACAGCACCATTATTCGGCGCAATAATCATTACAATCAACGATCTGGTACCCTCAACCTGAACTATCTGCCGTCTGACCGCCATTTCGGCAATCTGTTCATCATGGTCTCCGATCAGGAACGAGGCATTGCCGGTGTTATCTGGTCACCTACTCCTGATGCTTCGCGCAACAGCATCCTGCAGATTGCCAATCTTTCCTGGGGACGTATTCTATCCCATGGAATTATCAAGTTCCGGTTCAGCAATCGCCACAGCGCTTTGGAATATCGTGATCCACAATCGGCCATTGACAGTCGCCACATTAGTAACACTCAAATATTGAGATTATCCGTCAGATCCAAAATGTGGCCGGCATTCAGTTTCACAAGTTTCGTCGAAGGCCGTGCCGAAGCCATTTCCAGCTCTGATGCCGGCAACCATGACCGTATGTTATTAGCCGCAGCCCTCCTGGGAGATATGGCGCTGGGCCGGTCATTCCGATTCAAACCGTCTTGTCGCTATGATTTTGCGCCAAATTTGTATTCTCAATCGTCGTTTGACCTTACATTATCATACTTTCCTTTTAATCCGGTAAAACTGGATGCTTCCGTCGGCACAGCCTTCCGTTATCCCACCTTCAGCGATTTATACTGGCTGCCCGGTGGTAATCCTGATCTGCAGCCGGAAAATTCAGCTTATTTCGCTTTAAGCGCTTCGTTGGACTTACCAGGCGAGACGATGGTTAGGCTGTATCACTCACAACGAATCTCTAACGATTTAATCCAGTGGATTCCGGACGGCGCCACCTCCCGGGCGGTGAACCTCGCCCGAACACGTAATATCGCCACCGCCTTAACAGTATCAGGGAAATTGCCACCAGGCCACTGGCGATATGATCTTGGCCTGAATCATTTTCATGCCGCAAATTTGGAAACTGGCACGACTTTGCTCAACATCCCGGGTTGGACTGCCCACGGCCGACTGTGGTTTCAGAACAATGATATTACCTCCGGGATCAACCTGGCCTACGAAGGACAGAGGATCCGTGGTTACAGTTGGCCCAACCATGTCTATCTTGAGGCCTTTCTCACGATGGATATTTTCGCGTCGTATTCGCTCCCTATCCGTCGGCAACGGATGGATTTCCAGGCCTATTTGTCCAACCTGACAAATAAAAATTACATGACAATCTATGGCTATCCGGAGGCAGGGCGTGCGCTGCGGGTAGCAATCACTTTCAATTTCAATCAATCATAAAGGGGAAAAATGAAATCACAATTAACGTCTCTGGTTCTGGCTTTGCTGGTCCTTACCGGTTGCGATTTGGAAAACCAATCAGATGATTTTGAATTATTTGATCTCAACCTGTTTGTCCTGTGCGAGGGAAATTTCGGCCATAATAATTCATCATTATGGAAAATCAATCTGGATGACAGTTCCGCCGTTGGGCCAATCTATGCCGGACTGACCGGTGAGAACTTGGGAGATGTGGGTCAATCCCTGCTCCTTGCCGGTGAAACGCTATTTGCGGTAATCAATAATTCCCACACAGTGGAAATGCTGGACCTGTCGGATGGAGTCCACTACAGCGGCACCATCGATGTATCCGGTGCCGGGCCGCGCTATCTGGTAACTGACGGCGACCGGGCTTACCTGTCCTGCTGGAACCTGCCGGGAATCATCGTGTTTGATGTGAGCGCCGGATTTGCCGCGGTTGATACCATCCCCTGCCCCGGTCTGCCCGAAAACCTGTTGTTGGATGGCACCGATCTGTATGCATCGATCACCATGGATGCCAATTGGGCGGCGGCCGATCAGGTTAGCCGGTTTAATACCCAGACCGGAACGATCACTGGTCAATACGAAGTCATACCCGGACCGGGAGCGCTGGTGTTGCAAGATGAATATCTATATGCGGCCAGTACTTATTATGACCAAAACTGGCTGCCGGTGACCGGTACCAGTCGGATTAATCTGGCCACAGGTGAGGTAACTACCATCACCCACACAACGACTTTGGGAGCCGATATTTTCGTGCTCAATAATCATCTGTATCGTTCCACCGCCACCGGAATAACCCGTTTGGGTGATGATCTTGCACCGATTCAGGATGGACTGATTGATGGTTTCAGTAATGTTTATTCCGCCGCCGGATTCGATGATTACATCTTCCTGGGAATCACTGATTACGTAGCACCTGATACGGTTATTGTACTGGAAAGCAATGGTACGGTGCTGCAACGCTATGCCACGGGTGCCATCCCCGGGGCATTTAGCGTGTACCTGGATAACTAGGAAGAACAAACCGTAATTCTCTAAATTTGCCTATGGATGAAATCATAAAACAAATGCCCAAGGTGGAGCTCCACCTGCATTTGGAGGGGGCATTTACCTTCGAGTTTTTATTCGATCAGATTCGGAAATACGGTGGCGTACCGGAGATTCAGTCGGTTGCTGAAATGGAACGGAAATTCGTCTTCCGCGACTTCCCTCATTTTATCGAAACCTGGATCGATTTCGAGCAATCCACTTATCACACGTTGGAAAACCTTTCCCGGCAGAACGTAGTCTATGCTGAAGTATTTTATTCACCCTGGGATTTTGTCCGCCACGGGATCAGCGTGGCGGAAATTACCAAGTCCACCCTGGCCGGGATCGACCAGGCCCGCCGCGATTTCGGTATCGAATGCCGCCTGATAGCCGATCTGATCCGTGATTTCGGCGCCGGTACTGCCATCGAGCGACTGGATGAGATCACCCCTTTTTTAGGCAAAACACTGATTGGAATCGGCATCGGCGGCAGCGAACAGGAATTCCCACCGGCGCCGTTCAAGCCGGTTTACGATGAAGCCCGCCGGCGCGGCTTCCGTCTGACGGCCCATGCCGGGGAAGCGGCCGGTCCCAAGTCGGTGCGCGATGCGGTGGATATCCTGGGCGCGGAACGGATCGGACACGGCGTGCGGGCGGTGGAAGATCCGGCGCTGGTGGCAAAGCTTAATGAGAGGCAGATTCCGCTGGATATCTGCGTTACCAGTAACCTGAAAACAAATATATTCAAATCCGCCCAAGAGCATCCCATCCGCCGGTTTTTCGATCAGGGTTTACTGGTTACCGTCAACTCCGATGACCCGGCCATGTTCGGCGCTACTATTACCGATGAATTGCTATTACTGCACAATGAACTGGGATTTACCCTCCATGAATTGCATCAGCTACAATTGAATGCCGTGGCTAGTGCTTTTCTGACTTCTGAGGAAAAAACGCAATACCACAAAATAATAACCGGTTGAGGCACTGCCAGATAATCAGGAGTCTTTGTTCACGATTTCCGCCCCCTCGGCTTTTTCACTCCCCGGTAAACAAACCAGTCATCACTGGTAATCTCGTGGTAGAAGTCGGCCTCATCCCGCAGGATTTGCGCTGTATTCTTTTTAACTGCGGCTATCTCAACCCGTACCCCCTCAGATTTCAAATGTGAGACAAGCTCCACGTAATCAGAATCGCCGGACATAATGATTAGCGTATCCACTTTGGAAGCCAACTGCGTAGCTTTGATCGATAGCGGTATATCGGCTGACTTATGACACGGTACCACCGATCCATAGTAATTCTCGTGCAGGCGCTCGGCAAATTTATCTGATATCGCTATTCCCTCCCGGAAGTAAATCAAGCGGTTGAGCCCCCGTCCATTTAATAGTTTGGGGATCAGGGTATCAAAATTGATCATGGCTTTCTTGGATTTTGACGCCTCATGAATGCTGCGCTCAATATTATTCCCGTCACATAAAATTGCGACGGACTGATTGATGATATAATCAGACATAATTACCTCTTCTTCCTGGAACTGTATTTTTTCTTATATTTTTTCTTACGTGGATTTTTTGAATGCTCCGGCTTATCGGCCGCCGGGTCAATCACAACCTTTACTCCGGCATATTTCTTCTTATGGCCTGCTTCTATCAATTGGGCCGCAAAACTGGCATCTACCTCGATAAAGGAAAAATTCTTTAGAATCTCAATATGACCAATGGGTGCCTCGTTGGAACGCAGGCATTCATTTACCAATCCGATCAATTTTGCGGGATTTATTTTATGCTTGAAACCCAGGTTGACATAAAACCGCTTGAATCCCCGGGACGGCCGGGAGGCCGTTCCCCGCCTTCCCTTTTTAAAATCCTTGGGGTGACCAGTCAGATTAATATCAGGGGCATTTTCGTAATAGGATAGATAGCGATTGAACTCAGCGGAGACGAAATGCTTAATAAGTTGATCCCGATCCAGCCAGGCCAACTTTTCCTGGATAGCCGGTAAAAATGGACCGATTTGAGCTTCATTGACTTCAATATTCTCAATTTTATTGATTAGTGCAAACAGACGCTTTTGACAGATATCCAGGCCGGTGGGGACCAGTTCCTTGGAAAACGAAATCCCCGCCTTTTGCTCAATATCCCTGATTTTACGGGTCTCACGGCTATGGGCAATGGCAATCGAAATCCCCTTTTTCCCCGCCCGTCCCGTCCGGCCACTGCGATGGATATAAATCTCATCGTCATCCGGCAGGTTGTAGTTGATCACGTGGGTGAGATCATCCACGTCCAGTCCTCTGGCCGCTACATCGGTGGCCACCAGCAACTGAATCTGGCGCCGACGAAACCGGTCCATGACTTCATCACGCTGGGCTTGAGACAAGTCACCGTGCAGCGTGTCAGCATTATAATTATCGATCATTAACCTGTTGGCCACTTCCTGCGTTTCTTTACGTGTGCGACAAAAAACAATACCATAAATATCAGGATTAATGTCGGCGATCCGCTTCACCGTTTCGTAGCGGTCCCGGGCCTGGACCAGATAAAATACATGCTTCACATTAGCGGCCGCTAGATTGATTCGTGCAACGGCTATTTCCAACGGATTGTTCATGTACATGTCGGTAAGGGCAACCACCCTCCGGGACATGGTGGCAGAAAAAAGCAGAGTCTGGCGGCTCTCCTGTGTTTGGGATAGAATTGCTTCCAGATCTTCTTTAAATCCCATCGACAACATTTCGTCAGCCTCATCGAGCACCACCCGCCGGACATTATCCAGTCGCAGTTTCCCCCTTTTCAGCATATCCCTGGTGCGACCGGGCGTTCCTATTACGATCTGTGCTCCTTTTTTCAGGGCACGCATTTGCACGTCAATTCTGGCGCCACCGTAAACCGCCACTATCTTTATCGCCGGAATATATTTGGAATACTTCCCCAGATCACCGGCAATCTGAATGCATAATTCTCTGGTTGGACATAAAATAATCGCCTGGGTGCCGCGATCAGTTTCGTCGATTAAATTCAGCAGCGGCAGACCAAAGGCGGCCGTCTTGCCGGTACCGGTCTGGGCCGAGGCAATCAAGTCCTGCTCCGAGGACAACAAGTGGGGAATAACTTTTTCCTGAATTGGTGTGGGCTTCTCAAAACCCAGCTCTGAAATCGCCTTTAATAATTCACCTTTCAATAAGAATTGTGAAAATTTTTCTGGCCGGGACTGTTGCTGGTGGTGTTTCATCGAATTTCCGGTCGCTTTCGAAGTTATAATTAAATGGATAGCGCTTCTGCTCCAGTTTAAGCACAGATTGGACCAATCAGGCATTAAATCTGTGACTGGTTGGTCAATAAATTTTCTGGCTGTATTATTGCGTAGAGTAATAATAAATGACGGATGCACCGGTGGCGGTCCGCTGGTAGTGCCGAACTAAACCGGATCGGTATTATGGTTCTCGCGATGATCCTGGAAATTATTTGGAATAATTTCCCATTTAGAATCAGTAACACATACCATTATTGAGAATTTAACCAACCAGGTTTTACTGTTGATCAAAGTGGGGCATTTTCGTAAGCTAGACCGGTATCAATAAACAGAGGTAGAAACTATGAGAAGGATTTTCTTTTTATTTATTCTGATTATTCTGACTGGTTGCGAAAAATACGAAGTCACCAATGTGAATTGTATCGTTGATAATCACTCAGAAGAGGATCTGCTCGTAGTATCGGTACAATACGTAAATACCATACCTGACAGTACCACCGTTGAAACGGGGAACGATCATCTGGTGTTCAGCTCCAGCTGGGACGGCTCCCAGTCTGAGCCAAGCTTCACCGAATTCATGTCAATTGGTGAATTTATGAAAATATTCGTTGCAGAAACCTTGATAGTCGATGAGGCGCCATTGGATAAATCCAACTGGGAATTATTTGACACCCACAGCGGCGATAATTGGACAACCTATAATTATTCATTCACCGTAACCGATTCACTGATTGCCACGGCAACAGATTAGCAAACCGGTTGAGACGCGACGAATCGCGCCTCAACAAAACAACATTATTTAAAGATTCACAGCCAGCGACAAATAAGCATTCCGCGTCGCCCCGGGCCAGTAGTACAGCCAGCCATCCCAGTCAAAACCATTAGTGCTGTAAAGGGTGTCGAAGATATTATTTACCCACAGATCGATTTCGAATAACCCGAAGCTGTATCCGACACTAAGATCGGTTACTGAAAATGCGTCGATCATCTCCTCGCTGACGGGCGCCCCCGCGGCCGGGAGATTCTGCGGACCGATGAAGCGCGTATCGACGGCCGCCTGCCAATTATCGTCAATATCCATTCGCAGCCAGCCATTGAGGCGGTAGCGGGGTATGCCCGGCAGGAAATCATCGGCAGCGCCGCCTGAGCTAAACACATGGCGGTTGAAGCTGCCATTGAGACCGGCCCGCAGCCAACCGAAAAAGGTGCCGCCCAATTCGAATTCCAGTCCCTGGTGGACCGTTCCGGCGGCGGAGTAATACTCGTATTCGCCCTCCTGCTCAACATCGATATTTTTCAATTGCTCATTCTTGAAACCAATGTGGTAAAGATTCAATGATCCGGTAATTCCCGCCAACTGGAAATTGGTTCCCAGTTCGAAGTCATTTATTTTTTCCGCCGCCGCCATTACCGGCTCGCTGAAAACATCATCGGCTTCGATGATCTGGTTGTCCGCCGGTTCTTTGTGCGCCCGGCCGTAATTGGCAAACAGCGATATTTCCGGTGCCACCTGCCAGACCAGTCCCGCCCGGGGATTGACAAAATTCCAATCGGCGCTGAGCTGATGTCCCGTCGCCAGACCGATCTGCTCCTGGTCCAGCGTCCAGTGGATATTCTGCACCTGCAAATCGACGCTGGCCCTCAGGTTGAATGGCAGCAGGTACATTGCATGGGCAAATCCGGTGATCAGCCGCTTCTGCCCCAGATAGCTGTAATACTCCGCCACGGAAGCAAGTGGAGCAACCTGGCTGTACACCTTTAAATTGTGGATTTCCCCGAAATGGTCACCGGTGTAAAAGCGGATTTCCGCACCGGCATCAACGCGCAAATCATCTTTGGAATATGTCAGCGTTGGAATGATTCCATAATAATTATTGACGATCCATTTGCGGCGGGTGAATGCCAGCGACTGGGTCGAGTCGGCTCCTCCCCACCATTGGTTCAGGTTAAATTCATCCAGGAAGCCCTGATAATCAGATACAGTTGAAGAATCATCGCCCGCAGTTAGATCAAAACCTTCACTTTCACTGTTCTCATAATAACCCTCACCACGAACCAGGTAGGTCACATTGGCGAAATTCAGGTTATCACTGATCCGCCATTCGCTATTCAGCGAATAGATTTGCTGGAGGAAATCATCGGTATAAGCCGGCCACCCGGAGCGGCGGTCTTTGCGATCATTGATGACATCGGCGCCAACGCCCCACCAGGCCAGGTCGGTATTTTCATATCCGATCAACGCCCGGAATTGATTGGTAACAGCGCCACTGATGTACTGCCCCCCAATAAAAAAGGCTTTTTGCCGACTTTCGTGATAATCGCGATAGCCATCCGACTCCACCTGGGAGTAACGGGCCAGCAGGTGCAACTTATCTTTCATCATTGGGCCGGAAGCGACTTTCAGGCTTTGCTTGCTGGTATTATAGGAACCACTGCCGAAAGTGGCCGTCAGAGATCGACGTGATGAAGTCAACCCCGTGGACACATTGATCGATCCGCCGAAAGCCGATGAGCCGTACAGGCTGTTGCCGATACCACGCTGGATTTGCACCTCGTCGGCATCGCTGAGAATATCGGCGTGATCCACCCAGTACACCTGGTGGCTCTCGTTATCGTTCAGGGGAACATTATCCAGCATGACGGCGATGCGGCTCTGGTCGAAGCCACGGATGGAAACATAGGAGTAACCGGTGCCGTTCCCGCTTTCACTGTAGGCATGGACCCCGGGCTCGGCTGCCAGCAGCATGGGCACATCCTGGACGGTGTTACGGCGATTTATCTCCGCGGCGGTCACCGTGGAAAAAGCCACCGGCGTTACACCCGCCACGGCCCGGGTGGCGCTGACGGTAATTTCCGTCCCGGGTACAACCCGTGGCTGTAATCTGACGAGCAGCCGGTTGACAGTCGCCGTTACGGTCCGATCGGAGTAACCGATATGAGAAAAAAGTAACTGCGTGTCCTCCGGGACGGTAAGATGGAAATTGCCGCCATCGTCGCTGACAGTGCCGGTTTCACCGGCGCTGATATTGACACCTACCAGGGGTTGGCCGGTGGAGCCATCGATCGTCTGGCCATGGACGGTAATATTGTCCGCCAGTAGTAATTTGGTTAGTAAGATTGGCAGGATTGCCATAAAAATCAGTGAGCGCGAGTTCATTTGACCTCCCTACGCTGGCATTATCCAGATCAGGTTCTCAGGGTGTTTTCTCAGCCACTCTGTCTGGTAAAAGAGCAGCACCCCTAATGGTTAAAATTACACAGATTTCTGCACTTTTACGAACATCAATTGGCCCGGATTGAGTAAATCAACACGCCCAGGATAAAACCACCGGTGGAACCGTAGAGGGTCCGCTGAAAGCGGGTTCTCCGCACCTGGGCCTTGTAGGCTTTGATATAGGTATTTTTTTCTTCCTCGCCCAGATCGGCAATCGTGCGCCAGCGGTATGATGGCATATGCACGTCGCTGATCATCGCCCATACCAGCGTCACGGGAATAATGGGAAAACCGATAACCGGGCTGCAGGTGCCGCAGCCGGTGCTGGTGCAACCGGGACCCACCAGCCATTTCTCGTTATTTACATCCTGACGGGCATGGCGCAGGGCCTGTTCGTAGGTATTTCCATAATCACCCAGGGATTCCGGTGCGGCCGTGCGCTGGCGGATTTCATCCCAGTAGGGTTGAATATTCTCTACAATTTCATCCAGTTGGTCGCCGAATTCCTCCGCCGACCGGTTCACTACCGGGCGCGATACGGTGGTCACTTTCCGGCTTAAAAACTGCTGTGCAATCTGCCGCATACCGGGGGTGAGGACTTCGTCAATCACGCCCTTAAAGTCGCGGCTGGCCGTGCGCAGAATCTTGCCGGAAGCCACATCGATTGAGCGAATATTGACACTGTAGGTTGAACCAATCAGGCCGATGGTACCAACGATAATTTTCTGGGCGCCCAGCATCTGGCCCATTTCCACGGCGCATTCGTCGGTGGAGCAGCCGCTCTGCTGAAATCCCTGCTCGGAAAGAACGGCCTGCATACTGCCGCGGTCAATGTAAACGCTGGCTGTGTCTAAAGCCTGAATCTCATTGCGAAAGCGTTCTGTCAGGGCCAGGGCTTCCCCCGCGCTGAGATTAATCGGTTCGAAATCCATTACCGCCACCGCCTGCTGAGCGGCCAGCGGCAAAACCAGGAATATTAGGATGAGTTGTCGCACAACGGTCATTTTGAATTGATCCTCC
>LSCG01000108.1 GCA_001577055.1 Fidelibacterota bacterium TCS56 | reverse complement strand
TGATCAACTGATGGCGCGGTTTGATTCATTCTACCGGACAGGCTTTCCGCAATTCAAGGAGCTGATGCAGCCGGTGCCAGGTCTGCACGAACTGTTCCAGTGCCTGGCCGACCATGGCCTGCAGCTGGTTATTGCCACCAATCCCATGTTCCCCATGGTGGTTCAGAATATGAAACTGATGTGGGCTGATCTGGACACAATCGATTTCGCCCTGATCACCGCCGTTGAGAACAGCTCCTTCTGCAAACCCAATCCCCGTTATTTTGAAGCGATCTGCCAGCAGATCAATATCGAGCCGGAAGCTTGCCTGATGGTAGGCAACGATCCACTGAATGATATCATCGCCACCAGGCTGGGCATCAAGACCTGCCTGGCCACCGACTGCAAGCGGTTGTCAATTGATGTCAGCAAATCACTGGCAGGGACTGACCGGGATGACCTGCCCACGCCTGATTACACGGGCTCCATCCTGGATCTGCCGGCAGTTGTTGATGAGCTGGTCTGACTGGTGGATATCAGCAACTATTACGGCGAAATGGCAGCCCTGGCCACTGCCTTGTGCTGGACCTTCGGCTCGCAGATGTTCGAAGCAGCGGGCAAGCGGGCCGGCCTGGCCAGGATTCGTTTTCTGCTTTCCCGGGTTAATTGTTTGGTCGTTTCATCATACAGATCACCGGCACACGGGAACTGTAGGGGCGTTTGTAGACCGTCAGAACATCTTCCATGGCACACACAAAAGCGGCGTTGTGATCCGGGGGTATGCACCATTGTTTGTTAAGCCACGGCTTTAATTCGTTTTTTTTAACGCCTGCCGCACAGCCTCGTGGGAAATGCTCTCAACATAACCCAGTTCCACCAGCTTATCAGCCAACAAACGCAAACTCCACTGCTGGTGCCCTTGCGGGGCCTCACTGCAGGCCAAGGCAATTAAATGCGATTCGACATCGCCATCAATCTTCTTCCGCAAGACTTTGCAGGTGTAGGGCCGCCGCTCTAAAACAGCCTCCAATCCTTCTTCCACCAACTGCTTGCGAATCCGTTCTACGGTTTGAACGGTGACATCAAACGCCTCACTGATCCTGGCATCCGGCCATCCCTGGCCGTCGGCTCCCACATCAGCCTTCAACAATATATGGGCTCGGGTAAACATCCGGGCGGATCCTTTTCCAGACGTAATCAAACGCTTTAGAATATCCCGCTCTTCTCCTGACAAACGGACAATGTACTTTTTCATATGCTTTTTCCCTCTCTGTCCCACTAACGAGACGGAACAATATGGGACTAATCCGGGATAAAGTCAATTAATTATACCCAATAATATTATGTTGACATGACACTAGTGTTAGTAGAATGCGTTAATGTCGAGGCACTGCACTCAGTTTCAGACACACTTACAACACACATCTTCTCTTTTTTTCTTGTGGCAGCGCCACCGGCTATTCTAATTCAATCCCTCCGGGATTGTTCGCCAGATCAATATTTAATTTTCGACTTTGGACTTTGGACTCTTTTACCAATTTAAAAACAATACTTGTCATACTGAGCGGAGCGAAGTATCTCTGACGTACGAAATTTAAATACGTGTTTGTCTGAGATTCTTCTTCTCCCGGCTAAAACCGGGATCATCAGAATGACAAAGACGGGGTTTGGAAGGTTTCAACGCGGAGCATTGAAACCAGGTTGTTCGTAGAGGTAAGGCACAGTGCCCACCAACGGGCCGAACGCCGTTCAGCCCCTACCTACGGAGGGCGCACTTCGCAAATCACAAATCGTTGATCCTTGCTGGATATTCAAAGAGCAACCTTCCGGGATAAAACAAAGCAATCCGGAAGGTTATGCAAACCCCGCAGGGGTGATATTATTATAGCACAATCACCACCATACAAGATAACCCCGAAGGGGTGAAACAATTTACTCGATCACTGATTTTGGGAAAATCTGCAAATCAAGGGTAGAACTACCCCCGGTTGGAAATAATCTCTGGTAATAATGGAACCGAACCGGTTCGCGCTAATAGAATCCTGGCGGTTTCATCTGTAAATTTCAGCAATGATTGCCGGTACAATCGGACACCAACTACCACCTGAACAATATTAACCGCCACCATTAAACTCCACCATAGCCACATCCAATTACCGCTATTTGATTCGACCATTATCCCTCCGCATTTGATATTCCCCGATTTTGGAATGGAATATTAAATAACCGACTGATGTAGGGACAAGTCTTGTCTCTACTTCCCAGCAACCTTCAAAGTCACTTGTTTTACGACCTTGTAGGTTACGAAAACCGGTTCGTTCAATAAACCGTTAAAACGGTTTTCATTCGTTATTATATCCTTTACCCACGGTTGAAACCGTGGGCTATTTCCCACTGGCATAATTTTACATTCAAAACAGCCTATCGCTTGTCCTACCTTTGGTGGATTTAACCCGTGGGTCGATGTAATTGAGATAGAATAGGCGCAACCATTTCAATGGTTTGAATGATAACATCAGTTTCCCTGCAATTATCCCCGGTTAACCGATAAATTCGGGTCTGTATTTTTTGATAATAGAAATAATTTTGTCACCCTTCGACAAGCTCAGGGTGACAGTTGTGAAAAGGGATATTATGTTCAAACGATCTCATACCTGTGGCGAGTTACGGAAATCTGAAATCGGCAACCAGGTCAGCCTGAACGGCTGGATCAACACGGTGCGTCTCCACGGCCAGGTGGTTTTCGTGGACCTGCGGGACCGCTACGGCAAAACCCAACTGGTGTTCAATACCGATACCTATCCCGGTGATTTCGAGCAGATCAAGCACCTATCCATGGAGGATGTGATTTCCATCCGCGGGACGGTTCAGCATCGGGCACCTGAAGCGGTTAACCCCGAAATGCCCACCGGCGAGATCGAAGCGCTGGTCAACGAAATGATCCTGCTCAGCGAAGCGGCGCCCATGCCGTTCGTAATCTCCGACCGTGAGAGCGCCCTGGAAGATTTGCGCCTGAAATACCGTTATCTGGAGCTGCGAACGGAAGAACTGCAGAACTATTTAATGCTGCGCCATCGCGCCTATCAGGCCGTGCGTAATCATCTCACTAATCAGAATTTCATCGAAATCGAAACCCCGGTGCTGATGAAATCCACTCCAGAAGGCGCCCGCGATTACCTGGTGCCCAGCCGGATTCACAAGGGCAAGTTCTACGCCCTGCCTCAGTCGCCCCAGACCTTCAAGCAATTACTGATGATTTCCGGTTTCGACCGCTATTTCCAGATTGTCAAATGCTTCCGGGACGAGGATCTGCGGGCCGACCGCCAGCCCGAATTCACCCAGATCGATATGGAAATGTCCTTCGTGGACGAGGCCCTGGTCCGGGAGACTTGCGAAGACCTCACAAAAGCGATCTTCAAGCAGGTTATCGATGAAGAACTGCCGGATACATTCCCTATTATGACCTATGTTGAAGCCATGGACAACTATGGCTCCGACCGGCCGGATTTACGGTTTGGCCTGCAGTTGCAGGATTGCAAATCCTTCACCGATCAGTCGGAATTCAACGCTTTCAAATCGTCGGAAATGGTTAAATGTATCGTACTGAACAAAGCCAAGGGCTATTCCCGGAAAGTGATCGACGGCCTCACCGATCTGGTGAAAAAATACGGCGCCAAAGGTCTGGCCTGGATGAAAGTGACCGACGGTGAATTGACCGGCGGGATCGCCAAGTTTTTTCCCGCCGGATTGCAGGCCGAAATGATCAACAGTCTGGGAATGGAAAACGATTCGATAATTTTTTTAATCGGCGATACCGCCCCGGTGGTGTTGCCGTCACTGGGCGCCCTGCGTAACGAACTGGCCAAACGGGAGGGAATGCTGGATGACAATATCTACAAACCGCTGTGGATCACCGATTTCCCCATGTTCGATTATGACGAAGAGAGTCAGCGCCATGTGGCCATGCACCACCCCTTCACGGCGCCCCACCCCGATGATATCGACCTGCTGGAAAGCGATCCCGGCCAGGCCCGATCCCGCGGGTACGATCTGGTGATCAACGGGCACGAAATCGCCGGCGGTTCGATCCGTATCCACGATACCAAAGTGCAGCAGAAAGTATTCAAGCTGCTGAACATCGGTGAGGACGAAGCCCGGGCCAAATTCGGTTTCCTGCTGGAAGCCCTGACCTACGGCGCTCCGCCCCACGGCGGAATCGCTTATGGCTTCGACCGGTTGATCATGATTTTAGCCAAGACCGGTCAGATACGTGACGTGATCGCCTTCCCTAAAACCACCTCCGCCATGTCGCTCATGGATGGCACCCCCAACGTGGTTTCGAATGAGCAGCTAAAAGAATTGGGAATCCAACTGATCGAGAAATAATTATCAACCTTCAAAGTCGCAGGGTTTTTAGACCTTGAAGGTTGCCGTTGACACCGTATCTCACGACTGTATTATTATCTTAATCTCGCTTGGTTCTTTCATCAATCCCAATTTCGTACAGTTGTTTCGCGAAGCGGCTGTACAAACGCGAAGCAACCCTGCCACAAAAGCAACCGTGAGGTGGTTTCGATGCACTTCAATCATTAATTTGCCCTAAAATTATTTGGACAATTTCATGCTGATAATACACACCGCCCTGTTATGCGAAGCTCGGCCATTGATCGACCGCTATCGCCTGAAAAAGGATTTCTCTTTCACCAAATTTGATGTTTTTACCAAAGATGATATCACCCTGATCGTCAGCGGTATCGGCCGCCTGAAAACCACGGTGGCGGTCACTTATCTGCTGGCTAAACAATCTGATTTAAGCCAGGCGAAAATCCTGAATGTTGGAATAGCGGGGGCCACCAGCCGCCAATTCGATTTCGGCCAGACTTTTCTGGTCAATCAGATAATTGATACCAGCACCGGCCGCTGCTATTATCCCGATGTACTCATCAATCACGATCTGCCGGAAAATACGCTGGCTACCTTCGATAAAATCGTCGAGGACCAGTCCGTGGCCGGCGATCACCAAGGTTTGGTGGATATGGAAGCGGCCGGCTTTGCGGCGGCGGCCCTGACCTTTTTAGGTCCCCATCAAATCACCCTGGCCAAGATTGTCTCGGATCATTTGGATATCGACCACCTTTCCGCCGATGGCGTTACCGAAATAGTTGCCGGCGAGCTGCCCCGTATCACGCGGTTAATTGAATTGATCCAGGCCCAAAAATTGCCAGAATCACCGAATTTACCGCAGCCGGAGCAGGCGGTGATTGACAAGATCACCACCGGTTTGAAGCTCACCGTGGCCCAGCAGGCCCAACTGCGCAACACCCTGTTCGATTGCCATCTGCGCTCCGGTGAAATTCCGCCAGAATGGGAGCAGTATCTGAAACCGGCTCCCGACTCTAAAAGCGAACGCAATCGGCGCTTTGTCCGCCTGCTGGATTATTTCCGTGGCCAGTAATTTCGGCCATATTTACCTCGAAGAAGCCGCCGCCGATTATCCGCTGACGGCTGAAATCTGCGCCAATTTCCCGGCTGCCCAACGGATCAATATCCGGAACTATCGCCATTTTTTTAATCGTCCCAACCAGGATTATAATCTGCAAAAGGGGGGACTGAAATTGATACTGGCTGTGAAACGAGACGATTTACTTTATCGCGGTTCGCCGGAATGCCAGGATTTCAACAGCGCCAATTTTTACTATAATACTCCGCTGGTTAATTGCGTATATGATTGCGAGTACTGCTACTTGCAGGGGAAGTACCAGTCCGCCAATCTGCTGGTGTTCGTCAATCAAGATGACTTAATGGCGGCCGTCACCGGCCAGATTCCCCGGCGGCCGGAGGCCGAACGCCCCCTGTTGCTGGCCTTGTCTTACGATACTGATTTATTGGCGATTGATAACCGCATCCCCATTTTCAAACCCTGGGTCGAATTCGCCCGTACCGCCGAAAACCTGCTGGTGGAAATCCGTACCAAAAGCGCCGCCGTTGCCGGCCTGAAATCAATTGCATCGGGCAAAAATATTCTCTTGTCATGGACGGTCTCTCCACAACGGATAATCGATTTAATCGAGCATTTTACTCCTGCGCTGGATCGTCGAATCCAGGCAATCGGCGTTGCGATTGAGCAGGGCTGGCAGGTGCGGCTGTCAATCGATCCGGTGATCCATTCCGAAGATTGGCCGCAGCTTTATTTGGCGATGATAGAACGATTATTTACCAGGTTGCCGGCCTCGGCGATACATGATATTCAATTCGGGCCATTCCGGATAAATGAAAATTATTATCGGCGCCTGCGCCGGGCGCGCCCGCGATCATTGATATTAATGCAACCTTTGGTCGTGCAGGATGGAATAGTCAGTTGGCCGCCGGCCCAACAGACTGAGCTGCGAAAAAGGATCAGCGATCAACTGAGCCGTTATCTGCCGGACGAAAAGATCCATCCCTGGCAGATTTAATCCACGCCGGATCGGCGTCTTAGTCCGCGCTTTCCTCTTGTTCTTCTTCCTTGTCCTGGCCGGCTTTTTTACTGGCAAAGCTGGATACGGCATCCACTACTTTGGGGGCCAGGTCCATGATTTTGCTGCCCAGACCTTCATTTTCGCCGATTGTGAGCAGTTTGGCGCCTTCCTTGCCAATTACAACGAAAGCCACCGGTTCAATCGACCAGCCACCGCCGATCCCTTCGCCGGTACCTTTGTTTTTATCCTTGGTATCGGCCTCACCCGAACCGCCGCCGGAGGCAAAGCCAAAGGACACTTTCGAGACGGGCAAAACGGTGTGCTCGTTGGCATCAATGGGATCGCCGACAACCGTTTTACTTGCCATCAGTTCCTGCAATTCCTGCAGAGTGTTTTTTACCAGATTATCAATACCCATACTAATTCCTGTTATTTTTTTCGTGCACGAATGTAAGCTATTCCGGCTGATAATGCCAAGCACGCCGGTGAAAATCGCAGGGCAAAACTGGCTTCCAGATCGGTGCCGCCATTAACAAAAACCGGTGTGATTTCCACTTTAGCCCTGTCGGGTAAAATCAATTTCAGCCACTGGATAAATCCGGCGGCCAATCCCGTTTGCATGGGATTTTGAAAACCTACCCGGCCCGTCACTGCCAGATGATTAAAATGGATCCGGTGCACACCAGCTCCCATTACCGCTTTGGCCTGATCCACCTGCGCCAGCATACCGGTGGATTTCTTTTTCTTCTTTGCTCTTTTCTCGGCCTTGGATTTTTTAACCGGGTGGTCGGCATCCTTGCAAATCGTAAGACCAAACCAGGGCTGGCGGTAGGGGCCAAACTGGATTTTGCGTGCCGGTAAGAAAGTCATCGACAGGCCAAAGCTGGTGCCGCCGGCGGTCCCGGCCCCGCTGATGGCAAAATCATTGGCCGCAGATTTGATTGTCCCGCGGAAGCCCAGACGCCAGGGCAGCGCCAACAGGATGATGATCAAGGCCAGCAGGCCAATCAGAATATACAGGAGATAGAGTAAGAATATCACCATTCCCCGGCCCCGTTGAAGACACTCAAGGGTATCACCGGCTCATTCAAACAGCAGGTGTTCCCGTTCCAGCAGGCGCTTGGCATATTCCTGTTCCAGGATATTTTCAGGCATCACATCCGGTAAAATGGTTGGATCGGCGTTGACCACGCGCATCAGATCATTGTGAAATTGTTCCCGGTTACTGGCTTTGGTCTGATAAAATTCGGCCCGCAGTGTGTAGGCGCCCAGAAAATCTGGATGTTTCTCGATCGCCAGTTTGAAATAATCAGCCGACCGTGACATTTCAACCCCTGGAATACGGGCATACAGGGCGCCAAAGAACCGGTAGGCGGCGCCGTAATAGAAATCCGGTTCCAGTGCCAGAATGCGGTGCATGGTCGTCTCAACCATTTCCTGGTGCTGGATTCGTTGAATGGCCGGTTTATAGGCCATGTAGCGCCCCAGGTTGGCAGCCCACCAGTACAATGCCGGAACCAGATCCGGCGGAGCCGAAGAAATAGCGCTCAGTTGGCGCAGGGCGGAGTCGCCGGTGGCGTTTTCAAAGGCGGCGCTGAATTCATCTGACAGGTAGAGCGCCCGCCGTCCGGCTGTCAAACCTTCCTTAAACATGCTGTCTTTGACAGTCTGCTCGGTAGCGACAAAATGACCCATAAAATGACAGGCCCGGCTCAACTTTAACTGCAATTCCTGATTGTCGCGCTGCAGTCCGGCGGCCCGCTTCCAGAATAGATACGCCCGTTGAGCCTGGTGGGTATCATGACGTTTTTCCCAGCATTTCTGCCCCTGGGAGATGAGAAATTCACTCTGTTCCTTCTCCGGCAGGATATCAACAGCCCGATTGGAAATACAGCCGGTCAGGATCAAAAGACCGGTAAATATGAATATCTGTTTAAATTCGCGCAGCATGATTATGACAATTATTCAAGCGATTTGTTGGTTTGGCTGTGACCAAGGCATTAAGAACTTGCAAGATACCGATAACTTAAATTACTAATCTGTTTTGAATTTATGGATAAATCATTTGACTTAACGGGCATTGATCAGATTGCCTTATTCGGGGCCGCCGATTCCAACCTCCGATTGGTTGAAGATCAATGCCGTGTGCAACTATTTTCCCGCGGGAGCGACCTGCGCATCAGCGGGGAGGCTGAACAGGTGGAGCAGGCTTTGACCATTATCCATGAAATGGCCAAGACCGTCTCCGGCAAGGGTAGTCTGTCAGTGGATGATGTGGAAAAGCTTATCCAGTTGTCGGCGCTTGATAATGGTCTGGCCAAGCCCATGCCCGACAATGTAATTCATTACACCCGGAAAGGCGGTTTATCGCCACGAACCGCCGGCCAGAATGATTATGTACAGGCCGTGCGCAATAATGATATTGTGTTATGCACGGGACCGGCCGGAACCGGGAAAACCTTTCTGGCGGTAGCTTTTGCCGTCCATGCCCTGGAAAGCCGGGAGATAAAACGAATCATCCTGTGCCGGCCGGCGGTGGAAGCCGGTGAGAACCTGGGATTTCTACCCGGTGATCTGAAAGAAAAAGTTGATCCCTACCTGGCGCCGTTGTACGATGCCTTAGGCGCCATTGTACCACAAGCCAAGCTGAAGCCGTGGCTGGCTAAAAGGACGGTGGAAATCATTCCCCTGGCCTATATGCGCGGCCGCACCCTGGATAACGCATTCCTGATTCTGGACGAAGCCCAGAATGCCACCTCCACCCAGATGAAAATGTTTCTCACCCGCCTGGGCGTGAATTCCCGGGCGATTATCAATGGTGATGTGACCCAGATCGATTTACCCCGGAACAGTGATTCCGGCATGCTGCAGGTGATGAAAATCCTGCGGGGCATTGATGGGATTGGTGTTGTGGAGCTGACTGAGAGTGATGTGGTACGCCATCGTTTGGTAAAGGAAATTATCCAGGCCTACGACCGGCACAATAATTCCGGGCCGTCCGGAAAATAAATCTCTCAACCGGTCTCAATCCATTTTCTGATAGCCGGTACAGCGGTAAAAAAGCATGTTTAATAGCCTAATTTTTGCTAATTTTCAGCTCTGAATCAGATGTTGGCTCGGCCTTGAATCAGGCTGAAAATAACCAACTGGTATAGGACAAATATTCTGGATACGCGAACCTTGACAGACGGTAAAACGGATGGCCGGAAAATGAAAATCGCAACGACTGGATTTCATTCCTGCCGAGACCATTCAGGCGGCTTTTCAAAGCCTGTTCATCAACCGGTTCACAACCACCGGGATAGTACTAAATCTAATCATTATAACACCCGGCTGATTGTCTTAACCATTGTAAATCTGATTATTACCACAACCATTTATTCGGGTCTGCCGCAGCAGACCCGTTTTTATTTATAAGACTGCGGAATATGATACACAGGGGAATGATGAATAAATTAAAGGAAGTTGTTTTATCCGGCATCAAGCGAACGCCGGTTGGCTCTTTTCAGGGAGTCTTCAGCAGTGTACCGGCCACCAGACTGGGTTCAATTGCCATTCAAGCCGTAATGGATGAAACCGGGCTTGACGCGGCTGCCGTGGATGAAGTCATAATGGGTAATGTTCTCACGGCTGGTGAAGGCCAGGCTCCGGCCCGTCAGGCCTGTCTCGGTGCCGGTTTGCCGAATTCGGTTGAGTGTATGACCATCAACAAGGTCTGTGGATCGGGATTAAAATCAGTAATGCTGGCCACCCAGGCCATTCAGACCGGGGATGCCAATGTGATTATTGCCGGTGGCATGGAAAACATGACCAATGTACCTTACCTGCTTCCTAAGGCACGCTCCGGCTATCGTCTGGGGCATGGTAAATTGATCGACGGCATGATCCATGACGGTCTGTGGGATGTGTACAATAATATACATATGGGTAATTGCGCCGAAATGTGCGCCAAGGATCGGCAGTACAGCCGTGAGGCCCAGGATGAATTTGCCCAGGAATCCTACCGGCGGGCTCAGGATGCCACGAATAATGGCAAGTTTGCTGCTGAAATTGCCCCGGTGCAAATACCGCAACGGAAAGGTGATCCGCTGGTGATTTCCACTGATGAAGAACCGCAACGGGCCAATTTCGCTAAAATGGGTAAGCTGCGACCGGCCTTCGATAAGGAAGGAACCATTACCGCCGCCAATGCCTCCAAGATCAATGATGGCGCCGGTGCCGCCCTGTTAACCTCCGCCGACCGCGCGGCTGAGCTGGGGCTTAAACCGCTGGTGAAAATTATTTCGCAGGCCTCAGCGGCCCAGGCACCGGAATGGTTTACCACCGCTCCGGTGAAGGCCGTTCAGAAGGCCCTGGATAAGGCCGGGTTGACGGCCGGACAAATTGACCTGTGGGAAATCAACGAGGCATTCGCGCCGGTAGCTATGGCGGCCATTGAGGAGTTCAAGTTGGATTCAAAAAAGGTAAATGTACACGGGGGCGCGATCGCTCTTGGGCACCCCATCGGAGCAAGCGGCGCGCGTATATTAACCACCCTTCTTTATGCCATGCAAAAAAGGGAGGAAAATTTGGGACTTGCGACTCTGTGTATCGGAGGCGGTGAGGCTTCCGCTCTGATTGTGGAAAAAGTGTAATGGACTTCAATTACACAGAAGAGCAACTCCTGATCCGGAAAACTGCCCGTGAATTCGCCCGGGACCATTTGGAACCGGGTGTGATTGAGAGGGATGAAACCGGAACATTCCCAACCGAAGAAATTGCGCTGATGGCGGAACTTGGATTTATGGGAATGATGGTGCCGGAAAAGTACGGCGGTGCCGGTATGGGTGCGGTGAGTTACGTAA